>NZ_BCNX01000006.1:0-300000 GCF_001571405.1 Methanoculleus thermophilus
ATCCTGACCCTGGTCCATGACCATCACCTGAAGGTCGCCGGAGCGGAGCGCGAGGGGGCCCAGACCCGGGAACCCCGCTACCGGGGGAGGCGGATCGCCGTGGTGGTCCCGGCGTACAACGAGGAAGCTTTGACCGGATCTCCCTGGCGCTCGCGAGGGCCTTTGCGAAGTCCCCGTTCTTTAAAGAGGAGAGGGTAGCGTACCCCTTGTAGAGAATGGATCGGTAGACCCAATCGACATCGTGGGTGAGGCAGACGGCGAAGGGCTGGCCGTCAGGGTACTCGGGGCGATAGCCCTGCTCGACGAGGTACCGGGAGGCCCGGGGCACAAAGGGCTCCCGGTGCCTGCTCATGTAGTGGGGAAACCGGTCGTAGCCGTCCCTGAACGTCTCTTCGTACTCCTCTGCGCAGGTGAAAAGGCGCCAGATCTCCGGGTCCCGCTGGAGGATCTCGTGCATCTGCATGGTTGCCTTAAGATGTCATTGGAGGCGTCGGTTTAAGATCGTGTCCATTCTTATCCCCTCTCCCAATCCCCCGGTACGCAAAACCCGCCTCGATCCACGCATCCGGGTCCACGAGGTTGCGCCCGTCCACGATTGCCGGGTGTGCACACCGCGAGAGCTCCTTCACCCGTGCGGGGGAAAGCCCGCGGTACTCCTTGTGCCCGGTAAAGATCACCACCGCGTCCGCGCCGGAAAGAACTCCTTCTAAGTCCCGCGAGAGCCCCGGCGGCGCGTCCGGCGATGTCGCCGGGTCCACCCAGGGGTCGTGGACGGAAACCTCCGCCCCGGCGGCGAGCGCCGCGTCGCGGAACGGCTCTGCCGGCGTGTTTCGCGCGTCGTCGGAGTCGTTGATGAACGCCCAGCCAAGCAACGCGATCTTTGAGCCCGAGAGACTCTTCCCGACCTGCACGAGCGCCGACTCGGTCAGGCGCAGCATGTGCTTTGGCATGAAGTCGTTGATGCCGCGGGCCAGGGTGTAGAGCGACTCCCGGCCGGGAGGATAGTCCAGTTCCCCGCCGATAACCTGCACCCCGCGCTCCAGGTGGTAGGTGTCCTTGGTCAGGCAGTGGCCGCCGACCCCGGCGCCCGGCCAGAGGATCGCCCGGGTGATTCCCTCGCCCTTGAGCGACGCAATACCTGCCCGGACGTCGTAGACGTTGACCCCCATCGCCTCGCAGTAGAGGGCGAGCTGGTTCGCGGCCGCGATCTGCAGATCGCGGAAGGTGTTCTCGGCGGTCTTTGTCACCTCGGCCGCGGTTGCGGTCATCGGGATCACGCGCCCGGTCGTGAGCACCGGCGAGTAGAGTTCCACCGCACGTCTCGTTGAGACCTCGTCGATCCCGCCGACGACCCGGTCGTGCTCCCGGATATTTCGAAGCAGCCGCCCGACCATCACCCGCTCGGGGGCGTGCGCAAGAGCGAAGTCCCTCCCGGCAACAAGCCCGGACTCCTCCTCGAGGATCTCGCGGGCCATCCCGGTCGTCGTCCCCGGGGTGATCGTCGACTCGAGCACCACGAGCATCCCGGGTGTCAGGTGCCGCCCGACGTTCCGGAGGCCCTCCACGAGCGGCGTAAAGTCCGGGAGGAGGTCTTTTTTGTCCTTAAACGGCGTCTGGATCGCAAGAGTCACCGCGTCGCACTCTGCGATCTTTGAAAAATCCGCAGTACATGTAAACTTCCCGGCGCTCACGATCTTTTTCAGTAACTCGGGAAGCCCCGGCTCCTCGCCCTTGAGCGGCGACTCCCCGCGGTTGAGCATTGCGATCTTGTATCCCGATGTGGGCGAGTCCCGCTGGAAGCCGTAGACATGCTTAAAGTGCGGCACGTCCGCAAAGAGCGCGGCCGCCGGGATGCCGACGTAGCCCATCCCGATGACCCCGACCGTCCGGATCGGGCCGCGTCTATCGATGAGTGCTGCAAGGTTCTCGGTCATTGTCTTCATCTCTATTGGTTTTCAGATTCATATTCACTGATGATCGTGGCAATCCGCTCCGCAGCGCGCCCGTCGCCGAACCGGGCCGCATGGCGGCCGCCGCAGCCCCTCGCGGCCGCGGCAACGATTCGATCTGCATCCGTGCCGACGAGGACGTTCCAGCTGTCCTCCAGGGTCTCGACCCACTCGGTGTTCTCCCGCAGGGTCACGCACGGCACTTTGAGGATGTAGGCCTCCTTCTGGACGCCGCCGGAGTCGGTCAGAACCGCCCGGGCGCCGGCGAGGGCGGCAAGCATGTCAAAGTAGGGGAGCGGCTCGATCACCTGGACATTCTCTGCAGGCACAATCCCGTACTCGGCAAGTTTCTTTCTCGTCCGGGGATGGACCGGAAAGATCACCGGTCCGTCCAGGCGCGAAAACGCGCTCATGATCGCCCGAAGTGCCGCAGGATCGTCGGTATTCCCCGCACGATGGACCGTGGCGAGATAGTACCCGCCCCGGGGGAGGTTCCAGCTCGAGCGCTCTTTTGCAAGAGCGAGGTTCTCCTCGAGGGCATCGACCATCACGTCCCCGGTGAGGCGGACGCCCCTCGTGATCCCCTCGGCCGCGAGGTTCTGCACAGCCGTCGCCGTCGGGCAGAAGAGGAGGTCCGATACGTGATCAGTGAGCACCCGGTTCACCTCTTCAGGCATCCGGCGGTCGAAACTCCTAAGCCCCGCCTCGACGTGCGCCACCGGTACGTGCATCTTTGCCGCCGCGAGAGCCCCGGCCAGGGTGGAGTTTGTGTCCCCGTAGACGAGAACGATCCCCGGCTCCTCTTTTGCGATCACCTCCTCGATCGCAGCAAGCATCCGGCCGGTCTGGACCCCGTGGCTCCCCGACCCGATCTCGAGGTGGTAGTCGGGCTCCGGGATCCCGAGATCCTTAAAGAAGACCTCAGAGAGGAGGTAGTCGTAGTGCTGCCCGGTGTGAACCAGGACTTCCTCGTGTCTTTTCCGGATCTCCCGCGAGACCGGGGCGCACTTGATGAACTGGGGCCGGGCCCCGACAACTGAGAGGACCTTCATGCCGCGAGCCTCTTGCAGATCTCCTCGCAGGCCCGGACGTTCGAGTAGCCCTCCTCCGGCGTCACCGGGAAGGGCTTTCCATCACGGGCGGCCCGGACGAATGTCGCTAACTCAATCTTCAAGGGCTCGACCTTGTTCACCAGGAGTTTCTCGATGATGTTCTCCTGGCGGTAGAGCCCGTTCTCCTGCCTGTAAGCCCCGGGTTTCCAGTAGACGTAGACCTCCTGGGTCATGAAGTCGCCCTCGATCGTCCGCTCCTCCTCCTCGATGTAGATCGAACGGATCTTCTTGGAGGCCTTGCGGGAGGTCGAGAGGTAGACCGGAGTCTGCCCGAAGGTCGCGAGCGCCGCAGCGACATCGCCGGTCCCGCTCGCACGGATCGTGCACTCCTGCCCCGGGAAGAGGACGTTGAACGCGACGTCGATGTCGTGGATCATGAGGTCCTCGACGACCGAGGACCCGGTCACCCGTGCCGATGCCGGGTTGTGCCGGTGGAAAGAGACGTAGAGCGGTTCCTTCACGATCCGTGCAATCTCCGTCACGACCGGGTTGAACCGCTCGATGTGCCCGACGCCGACCGTGAGATCCTCCGGGATGAGCCCGATCAACTCCTCGCACTCGGCGGCGGTGAGGCAGAGCGGCTTCTCGATCAGGGTATGCACCCCGGCGGCGACGACCTCTTTTGCTATCTTGAAGTGATATGGGGTCGGGACCACGACCGAGGCGCACTCCACTTTTTCGAGGAACTCCTCCATCGAGCGGCAGACCTCCGCCCCGGTGGCCGCGGCGACCTCCTCGGCGGCTTTGGTATTTAGATCGTAGACGTAGGTCGTCCCGACCTCCTTGAGCTCGGTGTAGACCCGGACGTGGTTCCTGCCCATCATCCCGGTGCCGATGACGCCTGCATCCATGCTCAGATCACCCCGTTGATCGTATCAGCAACATATGCCCGTCCCTCCTCCGTGACCCCCGGATGTACCGGGATCGAGACGACCGAGGCCGCGAGCGACTCCGCGATCGGGCAGGTCGCGGCCCCGGCGTAGAAGGGCTGCCGGGAGAGGGCGATCGGATAATGGACAGCGCAGCCGATCCCGTGCTCGCGGAGGTACGCCATGAACTCGTCCCGGGAGAGCGGGAAGTCTCCGGTGAGCCGGAGGGAATACTGGTGCCAGACGTGGGTCCGTCCGGACGCGACGGATGGGTGCACGAGTCCCGGGGCTGTGATGTGGCTGTTGTAATACGCAGCGTTCTCCTGCCGCCTGCGGTTGAAGCCGTCGAGTTTTGCTAGCTGCACCCGGCCGATCGCCGCGGCGATATCGGTCATGCGGTAGTTGTAGCCGAGTTCGGTATGGAGGTACTTCTCGCTCTGGCCGTGGTTGATGATCCGGCGGAGACGCTCATCGTACTCGTCCGAAGTCGTCGTCACCATCCCCCCTTCCCCTGTCGCCATGTTCTTTGTCGCGTAGAAGGAGAAGCAGGCGAGGTCGCCGAGCGCCCCCGTCCGTCTCCCACGGTACTCCGCCCCGTGGGCCTGGGCGGCGTCCTCGATGAAGACGAGCCCCTTATCGATGCAGATCTCGCGGATTGCCCCGGCGTCGCAGGGCTGGCCGTAGAGGTGGACGCCGATGATGGCCTTGGTCTTTGGGCCGACTTTTTCGAGGACATCGGCCGGGTCGATCGTGGCGGTCACCGGATCGACGTCGGCAAAGATGGGCCGGGCGCCGCACATCGAGACCGAGGAGGCGGTCGCGAAGAACGTAAACGCCGGGACGATCACCTCGTCCCCCGGCCCGACCCCGGCGGCGAGGAGCGCCGCGTGGAGGGCGGCGGTCCCGTTGTTGACGGCAACGGCGTGGGGGACGCCGCAGTAGGCAGCAAACTCCTCTTCGAAGGCGGCAGTGACCGGACCCTGTGCGATCGTGCCGGAGGCGAGGACGGCGAGAACCGCGGCACTTTCTTCGTTTCCAAGCGATGGCTGGGCGATGGGGATGTGCATGTCTCTCACATCACTATTTTCTTGGGTTTGATATACGGGTTTGCTTTTTAAACTGAATGATTTGGTGAAAATCCTTAACACAACCCGCATAAAGGCTGGATTGAGGATACATGAGCCGGTGTTTGGTGATGTTGGAATATCACTGACCCGGTGGTGAGATTGTCGATAATGACGTCGTAATCGCCTGTTAGGGTGTCTGCAAGGTTCGATCCGATGAAACTGACCCCCGGTGACGATGTAGCGCAGAAATGGTTATGGCGGTGGGGCGGTTTAGGGGTTCTGAATGGAATTTAGAAGCTTGGTGTGAGTCTCTCGAGATGCCCCTTTGAGGCTCTCCTTCCGATTTCTAAAATATTCATTGATATTTTCGCTGTTTTCCGAATCAATTCATCAGGAACCGCGAGCACTATACCGCAAAGGTGAGCCACCTGACCTTCTCACCCCTCCCTCCCCCGGGTGGCGGAGCGATCCAGCCCCCGCACCCTCTCCCGCCAGCCGTTATACCACTCGATCATCCCCTGGGGCTCAAGCGCCCTATAAGCGCCCGGGGGCAGGTAGGCCCAGAGGAGGGCCCAGTACTTCAGCTTCCAGAGCCGGCGCGTCCGACACCCCTTCAGGTTTGCCCGGGCGAGATCGGGTCTCCCCGCCTCCAGGTTCCGGAACGCTGTCTGGATCGATCGCGACGCAACGTACTCAAGCAGGTCCTCCCGCAGCGCCGGCGGCACCTCCCCGCCCTCTATCGCCCTCTTCGCCGTGGCCACAAAGACATGCTCCTCGATCGGCTCCCTCCTGCTGCAGGCCCGGTTTAAAGCCTCCTTGTGGTAGACCGCCGTGATCTTTCGGCTGAGGGCGACCGGGTAACGGAGGGCGATCCTGCCCCAGAGATCGACGTCCTCCCCGTACCACGCGGCGGTATTGAACCCCCCTAACTCCACGAGAACCTGCCGGGGGACGGCAACCGCCGATGTCATCACCGGCGGGTCCCCCCGGATCGCGGCCAGGAAGTAGTTCCGGATCAGTCCATCCCGGGGCGCCGGCGGGATCTCCGGGGAGAGCGACGCGACCCGGGTCTTCGATCCCTCCCTGATAGTGTAGCCCGTCGCGTACAGACCGGCGCAGGGATACCTCTCCCGGAGTCCCAGGATGACCTCAAGGTGCCGGGGCATCCACTCGTCGTCGGCGTCGAGGAACGCGACGAGATCGGATGACGCGGCCTCGATCCCGGCGTTTCGGGCGGCGGAGGCCCCCCGCCTTCCAGCGTGGATCATCCGTATCCGGGGGTCCCGAAACCCCCGGACAACCTCCGGGCCCTCGTCGGTCGAGCCCCCCTCGACGACGATGACCTCAACGTCCTCGACGGTCTGGGCGAGGACCGACCGGAGGGTTCCCCCGATGTGCGGACCCTTATTGAAGAGGGGGATGACGACGGAGACCGCGGGCATCTCCTCACACCTCCCCTATCCGGTGCCGAAGGAGCCGCCCGGCCTCGAGCGCCGCGGCCCTGATCCCGGGGAGCCTCTTTTGGAGCTCGTGCTCCACATCTTCCCGTCTCTCAAGAAGGGCCGAGATCTTCTCTACCGGGGCGCTCGTATCGTGCTCCTCGAACGTATGGACATACGACTCATGCCCGAAGATATCCCGGTTGATCCCCCGGGCCTTGATGCTGTAGGCAAAGCTCAAGGTAGGGACGCCCGAGGAGAGGGCCGCGATCGTTGCGTGGGTCCGTGCCCCGGCAAAGACTGCCATCCTGCCGATGATCCACTTCGTCTCTGCGGCGTTGTAGATCGGGGAGATCAGGGTGATATCCTTCTTCCTATCCTCGATCAGCGAGAGCACCCGCTGCATGAATGCATGGTCGTCGGTGTGGGGAATCGGAATTGTGACGTGCGGGATGAGGTAGATGGGGAGATCCGTCCTCTCCGCCACCTCGGCGATGATCCCGGCCGCCATCTTCGCCCATGCCTCGATATCTCCGCCTGTTGTGTACCTTGCCATAAGGGGACTGAGGTTTATCCCGATCGCCTCCCCGTCGATCCCGGGGTCGTTTCGGGGTTTTACGGGGTCCATCAGAAACGCCGGGTCTGCGACTGGATGGACGTTCTCGACAACTCCGATCCGGTTGAGGTACTCGACCGTCATCGACTCCCGGGCGAAGATCCCGGTGACTTCTCGAAGATGGCTGCTCATGTAGCGTTCATACTCGGGGATCGCACTGAACGGGCCGACCGAGGCACCCCAGATGATGATCGGTTTGTTCTTTCGGAGCACGACGTCGTCGAGGTCCGTATACCGCGTCGGGATCCCGTAATCGAGCGAGTAGTTGTCCCCGCCGACGGAGAGGACTGCGTCTGCATCGCCTAGGTAGGGGAGCATCTGCCGGTAGAGCCGGTACTTCAGGGCGTCGGGGCGAAAGATGCGGTCGCAGGCGTAGCCCCAGCAGGAGGGCCGCCAGATATTCTTGATAAACTCCGCCTTCGTCATCCGCCGGTAGGCGTGCAGGTGCGTGATCGCCCCGTCGGTCTCCTGGAGCGACTGCCTGCGGAAGAGTTCCCCATCCGGAAAGAAACTGAAGCAGACGAAACGGGGGTTGTTGAAGTGCTCCCGGAGGATCTTCGTCGTCCCCCGCACGATCGCCTCGCACCCCCGGTTCTCGTAGGGCCCGTTCCCGGCCAGGATGAAGAGGGGCCGCCCGTCGTCATCCACGCCGACCACCCCGGAGGGATTGTAGAGCACGGACCGGAACCCTGATCGCCCGCAAAGCCGCAAGCCGCGCAAGGTCCGGGCCCATTGCGGCCCGGAAGTCCGCCCAGCATCCCTCGAATTCGCGGCTGAACTCCTGCATCCGGTCTTTTGCGGCGATCTCCTGCCGGAGGATGGGGTTTTTCGGGCGTGCCGGTACAACCCGTTTTTCTGGCGCCCGCTCCCCGTTGAGGTGGAGCCGGTACGCCAGGTGCTCCCGCTTGACCGCGACGACCCCGGCCTGGCTCTGGATCAGGCGCTCGACCGGGATGGGTGCGAGAGCGATCCCCTCTTTGAGCGCCTCCCGGACCAGCGGTGATCGCACCAGCACAAGGCTCGTCCCCCGGCTGTCCTCTACGTACTCCGGGAGCCAGGCATCCATGCAGGTTGCATCCGCGCACTCGGCAAAGACGTCGTCGCAGTAGTTGCAGGCCTTGGGCGTGAACCACCGGTTCCCCCAGGCCTCGCCAATCCCCTCTCTCCAGAAGATCTTATGCTCTTCACCGTCTCTGGTCGCAAAAGAGAAGTAGAAGTTGCTCGCCGGCTGGTCCGGGCTCTTTCCCCGGTAGCGGACCCCCACCACCTCCCCCCGCACCCCGGCGAGAGCGGCGGCGTACTCCGTAAACCGCCTGCTCTTTAACTGCCCGCAGACGAGGCCGAGCGTGACGGCGACCCGCTCCCGGAGTTTCTTGTTCTGCTGCTGGGCTAGCCTTATCGCCTTGATAAAGCACGGGAGACCGGTGACGGCATACCGCCCCGGGACCGCGAGGACCTCCCGGATGACCCCCGAGAGCTCCACCGGGTAGTAGGCCGATCCGGCCCCGGTGCGGACCTCTTCGGGGCTCTCAAAGATCCGGAAAGCAAAGATCCTCTCCGGATCTCCGGTGGGGGCGACGCAGATGACGCGGTCGACGATCCCCTCTGAAAGCAGTCTCTCGAGGATCCAGGTCGCAACACCGCCCGAGGCGCTCCTTTGCCGGTGCTCCTCCGAGTAGCCGACGTACGAGGCGAGGTAGTAGCCGGTCTCGGGACGGTGCCGGATCCCCGGGATCGCCCCGTACAGCCGCTCCCCGAGCGTATCCTCGTTCTCCCCGGACCCCGCGAACGGACAGACCTTTGCGCAGAGGCCGCACCCTGTGGTACAGGGGTCCGCCTCCGCGGGGCTGTACTCGCCGTAGCGGTTCCACGCCATGGAGAGGGCCCTCTCCGGGCAGAGGGCGGCGCAGAGACCGCAGCCGATACAGAGGTTTTTGCCGGTCGTGACGGGAGATCCCATGGATGCGCCCATTATGCGGGCCAGGGGTATTATGCCTTCTGCTCCCCGGAGCCTCTAACCCTATATACGCGGAGGTGGTATCAGGTGCGTGTGTCTCCGGAGTTCGCCCACCCCCCGGATTTCAAGAGAGAGTTCTCGCGAAACCTCACATCGAACTTCGCGCTCTTTGCGGTGAACCTCCTCGTGGGGCTGCTCGTCGTACCGTTCTACATCGATACCCTGGGGTTAGCGGCATACGGGGTCATCCCCCTCGCAACATCCTTTACCAGCTACGTGATGCTGATCCTCGACTCCCTGAACGTGGCGATATCAAGGTATCTCACCATCAATATCCAGCGATCAGATCTCTCCGGCGCCACTCGGACGTTCAACACCGCGCTCGTCACGGTCGGGGCATTCGCCCTCCTCTTTGCCCCGGTCGCCGTCGGGATCGCGACCCTCACACCGGACTTCTTCCGGATCACGGATATCGAGCGGACCAGCGTATTCTTCCTCTTTGCGCTGGTCTTCCTCGGGGCCCTCATCACGGCGCTCCGAAGCCCCTTCTCCGCCGTGATGTATGCACACAACAAGATCCACTACAACAACTACATCTCCATCACCTACACGCTTGCGGCGATCGGGATCATCGTGGCGCTCTTTGCCATCGAGACCCCCTCCCTCTCCTATGTCGGGCTCGCCTATCTCATCGCCGCCCTCCTCTCGCTCATCCTCACCATCATCCTCTCGCGGGCCGTCTACAACCGGATCCCCATATCCGCCTCGCACTTCTCGAAATATGAGTTCTTTCGGATCACCGATCTCGCCCGGTGGATCCTCATTGACCAGATCGGAACCCTCCTTCTCCTCCAGCTCTCCCTCATCATCGTCAACCGCGCTTTCGGGACCGCGGCGGGCGGGGAGTACGCCATGGTGATGATCCTCTTCAACCTTCTCTGGTCGATCACGGGCCTGATCACCTCGGTCTTAAGCCCGGTCTACTACACCTACTACGCCCGGCGCTCGTTTGCCACAATCCACGACCTCTCGGTCGTCTCGGTCAAGTGCGTCGGTCTAGCGATGGCTCTTCCCATCGGGCTCATGTCGCTCTTCTCCCCCCAGATCCTCACCATCTGGGTGGGCGAAGAGTTCGCGCACCTCTCGCTCTTGATCTGGACGCTGCTTCTCCCATTGACAGCGATCGTCGCCGTCCGGCCGCTCATCATCAGTTATGCGGCCTACAACCGGGTCCGGGTCCCCGCACTCGTCACGATCGCCGCCGGGCTCCTCAACCTCGTCCTCGCCCTCGTTCTGCCGCGGATCTATGGCCTCGGCATGTACGGTGTGGCGATCGCCTTCATCCTCGCGCTCTGGCTGCGCAACGCCGTCTTCGTTCCCTGGTATGCGGCAAAGGTCCAGGGGGTCCCGGCGGCTGCGTTTTATATGCCGACTATCCCTGGGTTCCTCGGATACGCGGCGCTGGTCGCCGCTGGGTATCCCCTCATATCCATCCTCTCGGTCCCGGCCTCGATCGCCGATATCGCGCTCGTCTCCGCCGCGATATCGATCGTCTACCTCGCGGTAGTCGCCCGGGTCGTCCTCACCGGGCCGGAACGCGACCTCATTCGCTCGGTCCTCCCGTCCCCCATCTCACGGAGGGTCCCGTCCTGGCTCCTCTGACGGGGCGATGGGTGAGGCTTAATTACTCCCGCGATATACCAACCGACCGCTCCATGCGATCGTTTGAGGAGGGAAGGGTCAGCGTCCTTACCCCCTGCTACAACGGCGAAGCGTACCTCGACCGGTACTTCACCTCGCTCTCCCGGCAGACCTACGACGACCTGGAGATCATCGTCGTCAACGACGGCAGCACCGACGATACCGAGGCGGTCTGCCTCTCCTGGAAGGATGAACTCGAGGCGCGGGGGTATGCGTTCCGCTACATCCCGCTCGCGGCCAACCGGGGTGCGGCGGGGGCGATCAATGCGGGGCTCCCGTATGTCACCGGGGAGTACCTCATCTGGCCGGACTGCGACGATGCCCTGATGCCGACCTCCGTAGCAAAGCGGGTCGAGTTCCTGGAGAGCCACCCTGATTACGCGATGGTCCGCTCCGATTACGCGGCGGTCCGCGAGGAGAACCCCGGTGTGGTCGTACGCTATGGGTCTGAGGGGGCTGTTGTTCATAACGAGGATATCTTTGAGGACCTCCTCTTTGAGCGGACCTACTGCACGTCGGGGTGCTACATGGTCCGCTCTGCGGTCCTCTTTGAGCGGATCCCCGCATGCGGGATCTACTGGCAGAACCGGGCCGGGCAGAACTGGCAGCTGCTGATTCCTTGCGCCTACAGGAACAAAACAGGGTACATCGATGAACCGCTCTACATCTACTACATCCGCCCCGAGAGCCACTCGCACCGGATCGAGGGGGAGGAGTACTCCGGCCTGAGAGAGAGGACGTTCCTCCACCAGGAGCTCCAGCGCGAGGTCATCTCCGCCTTCTACCTTCTTGCCGAGGACGAGAAGGCCTGGTACCTCGCCCGGATCGATCGCAGGTACAGTATGAAGAGGCTCAAGTTCGCGCTCCGGTATAACCGGTTTGAGGATGCGACCGCGGAACTTCGGGCACTCAGGCGCCTGGGCGCCGACCCCGGCGCCGTATGGAGGGTGCTCTACCGGCTATGCCGCTTCGGTGCATCTGGAGCGGTCCTTCGGGGCCACTCGCTCCTCTATAGCCTCGCGGACCGTCTCCGCCAGCGGTCCCGGGGAGGAATCCTTTGCCCTGACGACCGGTAGCCCCACCCCAACGCTGATGCCTCCGGGGAATGCACGGTATAAGGTGGAGAGCACCGTCGTCATCATCGGAGGAGGGCCCGCCGGGCTCTTCTGCGGCCTGCAGGCGGCAGGAGTGGGCCGGAAGGTGATTGTTTTAGAAAAAAAGCCGCGACCAGGACGAAAACTCCTGATCACGGGCTCGGGCCAGTGCAACATCACCCACGACGGCGAGATCGCCGACTTCCTCTCCCGTTACGGTGACAACGGGAGGTTCCTCCGGCCCGCGCTGATGAACTTCACGAACCGCGATCTCATCAACTTCTTTGCCGGGCAGGGGCTCGGGATGGAGACCGAGCCCGGAGGAAAGGTCTTCCCGGAGACCCGGAGGGCTGCCGACGTCCTCTCGGTCCTCCTTGCCGGGTGCGCCTCCCGGGGTGTCGAGATCCGGTCCGGCGAACCCGTTCTCTCCGTCGAGCGCGAGGCCGACGTGTTCACCGTCACGACAGCGGCGGGCTCCATCCGGGCAGACATCCTGGTCATCGCGACCGGCGGGGCCTCCTACCCCGCGACCGGCTCGACCGGGGACGGCTACACCTTCGCCTGCTCCCTCGGCCAGCCGACAACGGAGATCGCCCCGGCGCTCGCCCCGGTCTACCCCGAAAACCACCCGTTCGCCGATCTCGCCGGGATATCGTTTGAGAACCTCACGTTCACGGTCTACCGCGACGGCAGGCGGGTCTCCCAGAGGGTCGGCGACCTCCTCTTTACCCATACCGGGCTCTCGGGCCCGGGGGTGCTCGATCTCTCGCGCTCCATCCGGCCCGGAGACGTCGTCCGGGTGACCTTCCTCCCGAACTCGACCGCAGAGGCGGCACGGGAGCGGGTCGTCGCGGCGCTCGCCGCCGGCGGGGCCCGGCAGGTCAAGACCGTTCTATCCGCCCTCCCCCTTCCCGAGCGGTTCGTCAGGCGGCTCCTCGACCTTGCCGGGATCCCGCCGCCGGAGACCTGCGCCCACCTCAAAAAGGATCTCCGAAAGACCGTCGCCGCCTCGATAGCGGAGTTCCCGTTCACCGTCGCCCGGCTCGGGGGATTTAACGAGGCGATGGCGACACGCGGGGGCGTTGCGCTCACCGGGGTCAACCCAAAGACCATGGAGTCAAAGACGATAAAGAACCTCTTCTTCATCGGTGAAGTCCTCGATATCGACGGCGATACCGGGGGCTACAACCTCCAGGCGGCTTTCTCCACCGCGGCCCTCGCGGCCCGGCATATCGCGACCAGGTAATCTCGCGTTGTGCGCTCCATCCCCCCACTTCCTGATGAGGTCGGTTTGAATATTATATCCAGCCTCTACATTTTTTGATTCAAATAGAAATTCTATTATATTGCACACATCATTCAAATTTATTGAGATAATAACGTGGTTTGGAGCACGATTTGCACGATCCTTCTCCTCTCCGTCATCGCATCCGAGGGAGACCTCATCTACGATGGCGGATGGTCCGGCGACGCCGGCGCGACCGACTTTGAGGCTCCGGTCGACCGGATCGCCGCGTTTGCACAACCCCCCGAGACCCCCTCCGATGAGGACTTCGTCGATCGGGTGAACAGGATGACGGTCTCAAGCGTCGACGGCGCCCCCCGCTTCTTCCCGGTCGGGCTCGACGCCACCCTGGCCTACGGGGTGGGCGACTGCACCGACCTTGCGCTCCTCCGGACCGAGATCCTCCGTCGAAACGGCATCGCCGCCCGTCCGGTCCACGGGATCATGATCTGGGATACGAAGACGTTTCGGACCAACGCCCTCCACGTCACGATCTTCGGCAAGGGCATCGCCGTCCACGACTGGGTCGAGCTCGAGGACGGCCGGACGATGGGGGCCTACGAGGGTGTTCCCGGGATCCGATGCATCAAGACCGGAAACGGGGTCTGCCTCCAGCCGGTCTTTAAGGTGATGGGCTACCTCTGATCGGGGCTGCGGGAAGGTTCAATATCGGGTGCGTCAAACGACCAGTATGAGCTTGCTTGCGGGGCTTCTTGTCCTGATCCTGGTGATCGTCGTCGCGTACCTCCTCTACAAGGTCGTCAAGAGCGTCTCCACCCTCATCATCAACGCCGTCGTGGGGGTGATCCTGCTCTGGCTCATCAACCTCCTCAATCTGATGAGCCTCTTCGGCAGGCCGGATGTCCCGATCAACATCCTCACCGTTCTGATCTGCGCCATCGGCGGATTATTCGGGGTCGTCCTGACTGTGGTGCTCCACCTCCTCGGGATACCGCTGACGATCTAGGCCCATTGTGCGATTGTCCGGGTGAGATCCTCGACCGCCGGGCTGAATCGCATCCCCTATTCTTTCGGGAACCCGTCGGGCAACCGTTATGGCACTTCATCCCCACGAGCGCTGAGAGGAACGTTCATATCCCCGGCAAAAAAACCTCTGGTCATGCATGAGTACGGCCCCGGCATCGTCGGCGAGGTCCGGTTCGCCCGCCTGGAGGGGGGTTACTATGTCCAGCTCTACGACCGGGAAGGCAACCCCGTCGGAAAGACCGGGCTCTGGAGGACCGAGGCGAAGGCCCGCGAGGCGGCCCGGAAACTCGCGGAGAAACTGGCCAGGAAGTGACTCACCGTTCCCGGGGGTGCCTTTCTGCGTAGCGGACGAACCCGGCGATGCACCGGTTGTACGGCGTCGCGATCCCGTGGCGCTCCCCGAGCCGGGCGATATACCCGTTGAGGAGATCGATCTCCGTCCGGCGGCCCCGCTCAAGGTCGTAGTACATCGAGGGGTAGACCGCGGCGAAGTCCGGCACCTGCACGGAGAAGAGGTACTCGAGGTAGTCGTCGGCGGTCGCCCAGGGGAGCCTGACCCCCTCTGCCGCGGCGACGGCGTAGGTCTCGCGGACGAGCCCGATCACGGTCTTCCGGATATCCGCATCGGCCGCCACCCCGACCGGGGCGTGAAGGAGGGCAGAGATCGGGTTTACGGCGATGTTTAAGAGGGCTTTCGCCCACTTGCCCGAGCGGATCTCGGGATCGGGCTCGACCGTGATCCCGGCGGTTCGGACGATCCCGATCAGGCGGTCGAGGGCGGCGCCGTCGCCGGACCAGATCCCAAAGCGCATCGGGGCGCTCTCGCTTAAGACCCGGACGTGTCCGGGGGCGACGACCGAGAAGTTCG
The DNA here is from genome assembly GCF_001571405.1 of Methanoculleus thermophilus. Lineage (NCBI taxonomy): Archaea > Methanobacteriati > Methanobacteriota > Methanomicrobia > Methanomicrobiales > Methanomicrobiaceae > Methanoculleus > Methanoculleus thermophilus. The sequence continues at coordinate 14,945 of NZ_BCNX01000006.1, forward strand.
TCGTCACGGTCCCGCCGATGACGGTCCCGGTGTACTCCGCGATGATCTCCTCGTTTCCTATCCCGTTCTGGAGGCTTGCCACCGGCAGGCCCCGGATCACGCGAGCGTACTCCTCGCAGATCGACCGGGTATCGGTGCCCTTTGCAGTGACGATGACGAGATCGACCTCGGTCGTGATCTCATCCGGTCCCGTGACGGGGATGATCCCCTCGACGGCCCCGTTCCCCCAGATCCCCTCCATCAGAAGACCCCGGTCCCGGATCGCATTGGCATGCACCGGCCGGCAGGCCGCATAGACCGTCGCGACGCGGGCAAGCCTCCCGGCGAGCGCAAGGCCGACCGCCCCCGCGCCGAGGACCAGGATGGTCGGGCGTTGTAACGATTCCATCTGCTCGTTGTCCATATTGGGTGTTTGGACTGATAATGGTGCGGCAGATGACAACTTGCGAACGCTTTTTGTCCCGGGAACCGAGATCCCCTACCGGATGAAGTACGTCACGAAGGCCGACGGCAGCCGGCAGCCCTTCGACCGGAAGAGAGTGCGGCGGACGCTTGAGAACTTCGGACTCGATCCGGAGGACGCCGACCGGATCGCCGATGATATCGAGGAGGCGGTCCCGGACGGCATCCGGACCGCGGCGGTCCTTCGGATGATCCGGACCCGTGCCCGGGCCGTCCGCCCCGCCGTCGCGCATCGGACAAACCTCCGGAGAGCCCTCGCCCTTCTCCGCCCAAAACCTGATTTTGAGGAGTTTGTGCGGATCCTCCTCCGGGAGCACGGCTACCGGGTCAAGGCCGGGTGCGTCCTTGCCGGGCGGTGCGGGGAGCACGAGGTGGATGCCATCGCGCAGAAAGACGGCACCACCCTCTTTGTCGAGGTAAAACACCACGTGAGTTACCACCGGATGACCGGGCTTGACGAAGGACGGATCGCCCGGGCGATCGTCGAGGACCTCCAGGAGGGGTTCCGCTCCGGGCGGTGCATCGTCTCGATCGACGGCGCCCTGATCGTCTGCAACACCAAGCTCTCCGAGCACGCAAAACGCTACGCGACCTGCCGGGGGATCGAGCATATCGGGTGGGACTACCCGGTGGAGAGGAACCTCCGGACGATGATCGAGGAGACGCAGTCCTACCCGGTGACGATCGTCTCCGGGGTGACCCGGTCAGTCACCGCGAAGCTCGCCGCCGCCGGGATCCTCACGGCCAAAGCGGTCGCCTACGGCGATGCGGCGACGATTGCCCACGATAGCGGGATCCCGCTCCAGGAGGTCCTCCTGATCGCCGAAAGGGCGAGAAAGATCCTTGAGCCGGAACTACGCCGCCCGCCCGGCTAGCCAGATCACCAGAAGGCTTGCCACAGAGAGGCAGAAGTAGATGGAAAAGAGCGCCTGCAGACTTGTGAGGAGCAGAGGGACGGTCTCTTCGGTGATCGCCATCCCGCCAAAGTTGAGGGCGAAGGCGACGATGGCGACTGCCATGCTCGCGGTCATCCCAAGAAGGCGCATCGTCTCGACGAGCCCCGACGCCACCCCGTACATCGCCCGTTCGGCCGCCCCGATGACGAGTGTGTAGACCGGGGGCTGGAAGAACGCGATCCCCACTACAATGAGCACCAGTGCCAGGACCGGGACGGCTACGGGCGTTGCCGGACCGATGAAGGAGAGGGCGGCAAAGCCGGCAATCGTCATAGCAGCACCGGCCATCGCGACCAGGTGCGGACTTATCCGATCCGAGAGCCGGCCGGTATACCCGACCAGGGATGCCGTGACCAGGCTTGTGACGAGGAAGATGCTCCCGGCCAGCCGGGCATCGAACTCCCGGACGTACTGGAAGTACAGGCTGAAGAGGTAGACGTATGCGGATCCCGCCGTGCTATAGACCAGGACGGCGGCGTTTGCAAGAGCGAGCGGCCGGTTGCGAAGGAGGGTGCGGATATCAAGGAGCGGATCGGCTGTCTTGGTCTCGTGGACGATGAAGGTGCCGAGCGATGCGAGGCCGGCGGCAAGAGCCGCGGCGCCCTGCACCGCTGGCAGGAGGGAGAGCCCGACCATGAGAAGGAGGATCGTCGTCGTGGAAAGAGCGATGCCGAAGAGATCCGGGCGCGTCCCGCGTGATAGAGCGCACTCGCCCCTCAGGTGGCGCCGGATGATCCCGGCGGAGAGCAGGGCGACGGGCGGCGGCACGAGAAAGAGCGCCCGCCAGGTGCTGTAGTAGGCAAGGAGACCGCCCGCAAGGAACCCCAGCGCGAACCCGCCGAAGCTCGCGGCGATGTTGATCCCGAGAGCCGCCCCCCGCTCGTCTTCCGGGAGGATAAGCCCAAGCAGGGCAAACGACGTTGCAAAGACCATCGCAGCCCCGACTCCGGCAAGAAATCTGGCGCCGATGAGGATGGGTGCCGTTGGAGCGAGGGCGGCGGCGAGGGCGGCGATGAAGTATACGGCAAGGCCTAGGGAGAAGATCCGTTTCCCCCCGTAGATATCGGCGTTCCTCCCGAACGGGATGAGAAACATTGCTGCGGCAAGGAAGAAGGCGGTCGGGATCCAGCCCAGGATCACCGGGTCTGCCGCAAACTCCTCCCCGACGGCCGGGATTGCCACGAAGAGCCCGGCGACCATGAACGGTGCAAGCGAGGACCCGAGCGCGACTGCGAAGGTGGTATACCGCCGCTCAACGGGAGACAGCATCCCCGGAGAATAGGCGGAAGGGGTAATTAACCTGCGGGAGCGGACCCGCCGATAGCCCGGAGCTGCTCTTCTGTCGGGTTGATGAGGACGATCTCGGGCTGGCAGTTGAACCGGAGGTCCACTCCGGCAAGGTTTGAGCTGCAGATCCCGCGGGAGATATACGTCGGTGTCCTCCCGTCGGCGTCAAACATTCCGGCAAGCTCGACGACGCCGAGGTCGTTTAACTGCGCAATGACCGGGAAGAGGAACTGGCCGCCGTGAGTGTGCCCGGCGAGGATGAGGTCGGCGTCCCAGTCGGCCCGGCAGGAGGGCTCGTGGATGAGGTAGAGGGTGAAGGCGTCCGTCTCCGGCACCTCCGGCGGGTCAGCCATCCCGGCCCAGCCGTCGTCGACCCCGACGATGACGATCTCCTCATCCCCGACCGGGACTAGGACGAACTCGTTCCTGAGAACGTGGACCCCGTTCTCCTCAAGAGCTGCGGCGAGTCCGTCGGCAAACGCGGTATCGGCGGAGCCGTCGCTCAAGCCCGAGACGTCGTAGCCGGCGGTGGTGACGTTCGCCGATGTAGAGACGGCAAGCATCCTTTCGACGCCCCCTGTGCCGTCGATCCCCACCCGGTAGTCATGGTTCCCGAGGACCGCGTACGCCGGTGCATCAAGCGACCGCCAGACCTCCTGGGCGGCGAAGTCCTCTTCCTCGCCGGTGACGAAGTCCCCGCCGATCAGGACGAGCGAGGGGTTCAAGCGGTTGATCTCGGCGATGACGCTGCGGACGTGGTCGATGTTCGATGGCTGGACATGGGGGTCGGTGATATAGACGATGCCTTCGGGAGCCCCCTCGATATTGAGGACGGTCACCTCGACGGCCCGCGCCTCCCAGGCCATGTAGCCGGTCATGGACGGGAGAAGAACGAGCATGAATACTGCAAGATATCGTACGTCTGGAGCCTTCAGATTCACTGCCTTTTATTCATCACTCATGAATAATATATGATCCGCCTCTCAGGGATTGGGGCGGATCACCGACTTCGGGCCAGTTCGGCCGGTTCGGGCGAGATATCGGCCGGCTCGAGTTTGGAGGACGGGTCGGCGAAGAGCCGGATAAACTGGTGCCTCTCTTCCTTTGCGAGGGTGATCGCGGCGACCCCGGCGGCGATCACGGCGCCGATGAGGTCCATGACGAAGTCCATCATGGTGTCCGTGTTCCCGTGCTGAAGATCGGTGCCAAAGATCTGGTCGGCTGCAAATTCGTAGATCTCCCATATCGCTCCTGCAGCGAGGGTTGAGACCAGGATGAAGACGATGATCGCCGTTCTATTCAGCCGGATGTCCCCCCGGTATTCGGCAAGGATCGCGAGGAAGAAGGCGATGAGCCCGACGGTTGCCGAGGAGATGAGGTGGGTCAGTTTGTCGTAGTAGGGCGCGAGGGTGACGTAGTACTCGCCGACATGCCCCATGACGTGGAGGTAGAGGGAGAGGGCGATAAGGAGGTTGACCTCCCAGGGGAAGCAGAGGCGCAGGTTCCGGGTCACCAGGGTGGGCGCCATCGTGAGAAGGAAGGCGATCCCCGAGGCGAACCCGAGGAAGTACTCCCCCGCCATGATGCTGGAAGCTACGGCAAGGAGGATGAGCCCCTGGATGAAGTAGGTCAGGTATACCCCGCGCGACGGGGACGGGCAGGAGGTCATGGGTGTGCTGAGTTACTGGTCGGGCAGATACATAATCGTCCCGGTGGCCGTCTCGCGTGACTGGTGCATCGCTCCCCGGCCGGTCGGGGTGGCTGCCCCATGGACCTCTGCCGGGCAGGGCAACGGCTCAACCGGCGCGGGTCTGCCGGCTGTTGAGGTTGCCCGTTCGTTTCCAGGAGAATAGTTGATAAGCTAGCAGGTCTATAAATTGGACACACAAGTGACCAAACATTCTGGACCACGGGGTTGATGAACTGACAGAATCTACAAAGCGTAAACCCGAATTCGAGGATGAGGACGGGGAAGGAGGAGAAGTAATCCGCGTCCGCCTGCCCAACAAGAGGAATCGGGAGATGTTTGGGAGCGCCGAACTGATGCTGGGCGCGAACCATATCAGGATCCGCTGTATCGATGGTGTGACGCGCACCGGGCGGATCAAGGGTAAGATAAAGAAGAAAGTCTGGATCCGGGAAGGCGATGTCCTGATCGTCGTCCCCTGGAACTTCCAGGATGAAAAGTGCGATATCATCTACCGCTACACGAAACCCCAGGTGGAGTGGCTCCGGAAGAACCGGTACCTCTGATATCCTCTTTTTTCTCTCTTTGCGCCTGTTCCCCTCCCTCTACGGCCGGGGACGTACGAAGTCCCCGCGGGTCGCAATACCAAGCCTTGGTACCCGAGGCGGGGAGATCCACCGGGGTCAGATCCCGAGGATCTGGATGGTATACTCTTTTATGACGAGTTTATCCACCCCCGAGAGGGTATAGGTATCGCCGCCAGCGTTCTGCATCCCGACGTTCGAGGTGAGGTAGTTCCTCCAGGCGGTCGAGTGATCCCTTGATGGGTCGTTGTTGTACGTAACCAGGACGGTGGTGTCAGGACTCGATACGGGGATGACGGTTGTATTCGCTAGGTTCATCCTCACCGTCGCCATCCCGGACCTGGCCATCGGTTTGTCGGTAACAATCTTCATGATATAGGCGACGAACGTTCCCGTGGAGTTATCGTAGAACCACCGCGGCTCCGCAAGCATCGCCGAGCCTGCCGTCCCCTCCTGGCGTGTCACCACCGCCCCGTTCTCGAGGGTGATCACCTCGCTGCCGCGGTCGGAGTGAAAGATCATGGCGCCGAGGAAGTACTCTCCAACGGGGACCCCGTTCGCCAATATCTCGATGGATACCGGGTAGTCGCTTGCATTGATCACCTCAAGCGTTCCCCCGGTCACCTGGAGCGACGACTCCTTGTAGGGGACGTTCTTGAAACAGAGACTCTTTTGGTCGTTCTGGAGGACGATCATCGCCCGCTCCATGTTCTTTATGTCGGTGCTGCTCTGTTCTTTAATGAGCACCGGGTAGCCGTAGAGCGTGACGAGCCCGATCCCGGTGATGACGATCCCAAGTATCAGGATGAACCCGACCGCCTCTGAGACCGCCTCCTCATTCACCTTCATGGTTCTCTTCCTCCCCTAAAATCCTCTGGAGTCGTACCGGATCATGTTCCACCCCGCGCCGGTGGTGTTGCCGGCAACACCCTTCGTCGCCCCGACCCCGGCGATTGCAACCCTGCTCTTGATGCTCCCGCCCTGGACCTCGATCGCCTGGCTTGCGCCCTCCATCGCGACGTTCACGAAGTAGTCGCGCCCCGCAACCTCGTCGGGGATGTCGAACCTCGTCTCGATCGTCCCGTTTCCGGGCGCGATGACGTAGAGGTCCACAACCCGGGTGCTGACCCCGTTCCCGATATCCACGAAGGCGTGGTAGCGGAGCCTGTCGGCCGGCCCCTCCATCAGGACGGCGTTGACGACGAAGATCATCACGATCATCAGGACGAGCAGCACCCCGGTGATGATGATGTACTCCATCAGCCGGGTGACGCCTTCCTCGTTCATCGGTTCAGTAATACACCCTCTCATCGTACTTCGTCACCCCGTTGTTGTAGTGAATGGTCACCGGGTAGAGCAGGCGGCCGGAGATGTTCTGTGGGCTCTCCACGTCAAAGTCGACCACGGCATTCTTCCGTTCGAGGGAGATCGCGATGATGTCCTGGCGAACCGCCTGACTGCTGTGATTGTTAGCATTGCCAAAACGGTCGACGTAGTCGAAGATCGCCTCCCGCAGGTCTCTGATATCGTTCTTCGGGAACTCAAGCACCCCCTCCGCGGTCGTCTGCCCTACAAGCGCCGACTGGTTGATGATCAGCGCAAGGAAGAAGATCCCGACCGCGACGAGGAGGCCCATCAGGACGATCCACTGCCCCTCCTCATTCATGCACGCCATAGAAGCACCTCCACGAGGACGGCTTTCGGGCGGTCGTTTGGCATATCTGTGGGCATGCCGGCGGGCCTCGTTGTTGGCAGCTGCACCCACCGGGTCACCCGCACCGTGTTCTCGCGCCCGGTCCAGGTATTGTCGTCGGGCGCAACAAACTGGTGTTCTCGGATCTCGCCCCCTGAGCGGTAGACGACGACGGCGCTCATATGCAGGTTATCGAGGTCACCGCTCGTCGTTGCGTTGCAGTAACTCAGGAACATCTTCTTGAATTCGTCGCCGTTGTTCGTATTGACGAAGTTCTCCAGATCGCTCTTTGAGTCTCCTGCAGTGTCCGGCGTATCCATCATCGCGAGGACGTCGCTCCCGAGCTGCTCAAGTTGCATATCCGGGATGTGCGTGTCGCCGGTCGTGTAGATCCCCGTCGTGCTGACGGCGATGTATGCCGCAAGGAGCATGATGATCCCGGCCGCGACCCCCTCCATCGTGTAGAGCTGCCCCTCCTCGCTCACCATATCGCCACCTCCAGGACGGCGGGCTTGAGGGGCGGCGGGGTGGCGTTCTCGTAGTTGTAGAGGTACGTCCCGCCGATGTTTGTCTTGTTATCAAAGGTGAACCGGATATCCAGGATGCTGTTCTGGTCAAGGGTGAACCGCGATATCGCCTCCGGCTTTAATACGAACGAGATGCTTGAGGTGACCGGTCTGTTTGGCGTGAGGTTGCACCCCTCACCATCAATTCGCAGGGTGTAGATGTTCGGATCCATCGCTTCATACGAGAACGGGATCAGGGTGAACCTCGGGTTCGGCCTTGCCGTATCCATCTTCCAGAACCTCACGCTCGTTAGTGTGGCGTCGGATGCGGTTCCATTGAGATATGCATCGAAATCCCTGATCGTCACGCTCACCGGCTCCGTCCGCGGGTCGATCCGGTAGGCCGGGCCGATCGACGGGTCGAGCAGTTCCCGAAGATCCAGCCGGACGGTGAACTCCCGGGTGGTGGTGTTCTGCCGTTCCGCTACCGGGATGAGGTATCTTGGTGCAAGACTTCCGTCGATCACTGCCGCTCCCGGCTCTTTGATCTTCACCACCCGGCGGATGTAGCCGTGGCCGGGAGGGAGTGGCTCGCCGGTGCTATTCTGGTAGGCCCCGTCAAGGCTCCGGATCGAGATGTTGTAAGAATAGGGGTAATCGCCGAAGATCGCCTTGCTGCGGTAGTCCCCGGCGGTGAAACCTGAGTCGAAGAATCTCTCGATCTTCGTCGAGAGGAGGACGTTCGGGGTCTCTCTTGAGACAGAAAACCCCATCCGCTCGATCTCGTCCGGGTTCCCGGCCATCTCCCAGGGCGGATAGGCCGGCCAGCCCGGATCCTCGGCGAGGATCACCCCCGTCCGGTAGGCGACCGCATCGTAGTCGATGCTGCTGCTCCCAAGCCCCGCAAGCAGCCCGGGGACCATGCTCACCACCATGATCAGCGCGAGCAAAAAGATCGTGAACCCGGCGAGGAAGTCCAGCGACATCACGCCGTCTTCATCCCTCAAGCGATCGCCTCCCCGGTATCGGCCCGGAACGAGAACCTCTCCATCCCGGTATCCGAGCGGACCGTGACGGTGTAGACCTCGCGGGCAAGCGCGATATCGACCGTATCGGCACCGCCCCGCTCCAGTGCTGGGGCGAGCACGCCGCCTCTCTCCGCGAGGAGATCCTCGGGGAGAAGGATCTCGTCGAAGAGGATCTCATCCTCCGGCAGGGGGGCCGCGAGCTTGACCTCCTGCCAGCCTGAGATCCCGAACGTGAGCCAGCGCACCTCCCCGCCGTCCCGAAGACCGAGGATCCAGGCGGAGGCCCGACCGTCGAGGTCCACCCCGGTCCCGATCACCTGGTGCAGCGTCGTGTTGGTGAGGTTCAGCCTGCCCTCGGCAAGGAGAAGATCGAGGTCCGCAAGAGCCCCGGTGAGGGTCCTGGGCCCCTGCGGTTCGGCCTCATTTACGGGCGTGATCCCTTCACCGCCGTCATCGGGCGGCGGAGACGGACCTAGACAACCGCACGCGGTGCAGAAGATACAGATCGCGGCAAACAGGGCCAGGAAGCCCCAGGGGACTCTCATCTAAAGCAGATATACTCAATGATATATAAATAACCATCCTTCTTGTTTTTCAAAAATTTGCCTCAAAAAATGGATATTAGGAACAAGAAGTCGATATTTGTCAAAAATATTTCATTCAATCCCATAATTCGCAGCCCCTTAAAGGGCCGGGAGGCTATCATAATATTTATTTTCCGTTTTGTAGCAATCTATCACTCAAGGTAAGCATATGTGTAATACCAAACCCTCCGGGAGATCAGGAGAAGCGCATGACCGGTTCGCCGAGGCAGCCGCATTCCACGGCCACATCTGCCCCGGCCTTGCAACGGGCTACCGGGCGGCGGAGGTCGCCCTTGAGCGCCTCCGGTCCGGCCGCTCAGAGGACGAAGAGCTCGTCGTCATCACCGAGACCGATGCCTGCGGCGTCGACGCCATCCAGGTGATCACCGGCTGCACCGTCGGCAAAGGAAACCTCTTCTTCAAAGACCACGGCAAACATGCCTTCACGTTCATCAACCGAAAGACCGGCGAGGCCGTTCGGGTGGCGGCAAACCCCTCGTTCGATATCGACGCGCTCGATCCCGATCTCGCACCGCTCAGGGCCCGGGTGATGCAGGGCCAGGCAACCGAGGCGGAGCGCGCCGAGTTCCACGAACGAATCCGCCGGGTCGTCGACGCAATCCTTGAGACACCTGCAGAGACCCTCTTTACGATCCGAAACGTCGATGTCGAGATCCCCGAGCGGGCACGGATATTTCGGTCGATCCCGTGCGCAAAGTGCGGCGAGATGACTGCTGAGTCCCGAATCCGGGTCGAGGACGGAGAGCTCGTCTGCTACGCCTGCTCGCGGGAGTACACCCGCCGCTGGTGAGGCGAAAACCTCTCACCGCACAATTTTTGCGAAAGGGATCTTGGGGATATCCTCAAGCCCCCGCGGCCTTGAGCTGCGGATGAGCGCGTTCACGAGCCCTTTCCGGACACCGATCGTGGGCTTCCTCATCGGCGATGATCGGGCAAAAAAGAGGGTTAAAAAGTGATCCGGATTTATTCGTCGATGGTGTGGATGACCAGCCCTGAGAGGAGTTTCGGCTCGAACCAGGTGGACTTCGGGGGCATGACCCCGTCCGCATCGGCGATTGCAAGCACCGTCTCGACGCGGACCGGCTGCATCGCTATCGCGAGGGCGTACTCGCCGGAATCCACGAGCCGCTCGAGGGAGGAGAGGGGTTTCGCCCCGCCCATGTAGTGGAGACGGGGGTCTCCCCGGGGGTCGGCGATCCCGAGCATCCCCTCAAGGATCTCCTTCTGCAGCACCGAGACGTCAAGCGACCCGATCAGGTCGTCCGGGTCGGCGACGGGCTTTGAGACCTCATACCAGGTTCCTTTGATGTAGAAGTGCATCACATGCATCGGTGCATCATTGGCGGCGAGCGGCGGGATCTGGTAACCGGAGGCGTCGACCTTCCCGTAGGGCCGGACGTCCCAGCCTGCATTCAAGAGTGCGTCGACAAGACCGGGGAAGGTGTAGTTGCCGAGATCGGTGACGAGCCGGCTGTAGCCGTGGATGCGGACCCGGTCGTGGGCGAAGAGGACCACCATGAACTTCCCGGCCTCTTCGGTGAACCGGCCGGAGTCCCGGCGGCGTTCGGCCACGTTGACCGCCGACTTGGCCCGGTGGTGGCCGTCTGCAATATAGAGCGCGGGGACGGCCGAAAAGAGGTCTTCAAGGCGGGAGAGCGTCTCATCGTCGGTGACCCGGTAGATCTCGTGGAGTACACCTGATGCGGTCGTGGTGCTCCCGTCGGGCTCTGCAGCCTCCGTGATGGAATGGACGCAAGACGCGATCTCCCCCGGGTCGCGGTAGAGCAGGAAGACGAGCCCGGTGTTCGCACCGACGACATCGATATGCCGGGTCCGATCCTCTTCCTTATCGTACCGGGTGAGTTCGTGCCGCCGGATCGTCCGGTTCTCGTAGTCCTCCGTTGCCACGCAGCAGACCAGCCCGACGAACTCCTCGCCGTCCTGGACGGCCCGGTAGACGTACATCCCGGGCTCTGCGTCCCGCTGGAACTTGCCGTCTGAAAGCATCTCATCAAAGATCTCCCGGGCCCGCTGGTAGACCCGGTCGTCGTTCGGGGGGAGGTCGGGGAGCTCGGCATCGGGCCGGCTGACCCGGAGGAAACTGAGGGGGTTCTTCTCGATACACTCCCGCGCCTCGGCCGCCGTCACCACGTCGTAGGGGACGGAGGGGATATCCTGGGAGTATTGCCGCTCAGGGCGGACAGCTGCGAAACGATATATCTGGACCATGAATACCGCCACTCGTATGTGCCTACTATTTTGGTGCCTGACACTATATTAGGTAGGGCGCTCCACATGAGAACGCCCGTTGTTCACTATGATGTCGCTGCAGGTCAATATTCGGCGAGCACAACCCACTGATATTCCAGAGATCTGCGCACTCGAGAGGGTATCGTTCGTCGATCCCTGGGATGAGAGGACGTTCCGGGAGGCGCTTGCAGCCTACCCCGAGACGTTCTTTGTGGCGAGGAATAATGGAGACCTCGCTGGGTTTGTCTCCGGGGGTATCGAGGATACCGGAGAAGAGGTTTACGGACATGTTATGAACCTCGCGGTCGCCCCGGAATACCGCCGCAAGGGGATCGGGTGGCAACTCATCCGCCGCCTGGAGCGGGAGTACGTCATCCTCGGTGCGAGCGGGGTGCAGCTCGAGGTCAGGATCTCCAATACCGGGGCGCAGGAGTTCTACCGTCGCCTCGGCTACCGGGAGGTCTTCCAGATCGCCGCCTACTATGCAAACGATGAGGATGCCCTGGTGATGATGAAGTGGTTCAGGTTCTAGGGCTCGGCGGTTCGTAGAACCGGAGCATGGGAGCCGGAACGGCGTGAAGGTGAGTGATCAGAGGGCAGGAGCGGGAGTTCTCGCTCCAGGCTCTCTCTACTCCCGGATCTGGCTATTTGGTCTTGCGGCCCTCTTATAGAGGCTGCGTTTTCGTCCCCTTAAATGGTATCGTGGGCCCGGTCCCGTCACCCCCGCCCGTGCTCCTGGTGGGCCCGTGCGAGGTGTTGGGCCGCGAGGGCGCCGAGGAGGGAGAGTTCTCCGGCGAGGACCCCGGCGGCGACGATCTCGGCAAACGCCTTTGCGTTGGTCCCCGGCGGATCCCCGCCCCCGGCGACCCCGAGCATCGCGAGGCACTCCTGCTGGGTATCGACCCCGGTGCCGCCGCCGACCGTCCCGACGGGGAGGGAGGGGAGGGTGACCGAGACGTAGACCCCGCCGTCCACCCGGTCGACGGTGGTGATCGCGGTGCTCCCCTCGACGACGTGGGCGGGGTCCTGCCCGCAGGCGATGAACGTGGCGGCGACGACGTTCGCCGCATGGGCGTTGAACCCGAACGAGCCCGCCCGGGCCGAGCCGACGAGGTTCTTCCTGTAGTTCGCCTCAATGAGCGTCTCCGTATCGGTCTTTAAGAGGTCGGCGACCATCGCGTCGGTGAGCCGCACCCCCGCGACCACGGTCTTGCCCCGGCCGCGGATCAGGTTGATCGCGGCCGGTTTTTTGTCGGTGCACATATTCCCGGACGTGGCGATGAGCCGTGCGCCCGTCTCCCGCTCGATCAGTTCGCCGACCTTCTGGCCTGCGATCGTTGCCATGTTCATCCCCATGGCGTCCTTGGTGTCGAACTCGAGCCGGACGAAGACGCTTGTCCCGGCAACGTAAGTGACGACCTCGGAGAGTTTCCCGTGCTTTGTGGTGCTCTCCGCAGCCTCGCGGATCTCTTCGGTGTGGCTCTCCACCCAGGCCATCACCTCGCGGGCGTGGACGACGTCGCGGGCGGCAAAGACCGGCGCCCGGGTCATCCCGTCTCGCACGATCCGCACGTCCGCACCCCCGGCCCGGGTGATGAGCGAGCAGCCGCGGTTCACCGAGGCGACGAGCGCCCCCTCAGTCGTCGCGAGGGGGAGGTAGTAGGACCCGTCGGCGTACTCCCCCTTCACCCGGAGCGGCCCCGCGACCCCGAGCGGCACCTGGACCGTCCCGATCATGTTCTCGATGTTGCGCTTCACGACCCGGTCGATCCCGATGGAGAACGACCCGACCTTGGCGAGGGAGGTGCCGGTCTCGGCCTCGATGAACGCCCGCCGCACCCGGACCGCCTCCTCCGGCGGGAGCTCTTTTTCGAGTGCATAGAGTTTGAGGGAGCCCTCTCTCAGTCTCCCGATGTAATCATCCATGAATAGTATGAGATTCCATATCTATAGATGGCTGGTGGTCAGCGTGCGAGGGAGACAGTGGTGCCTTGCGGTACCGAAACGAGAGGCTGAAGCGACACGGCGCCGCCTGCTTGAGGAGGGGATCCTCGACCGGCGCTACAAGCCGCGCCCGGAGGGAGACGCCATCCTGCTCCCGGTGGCGGAGGAGATCCCCGGGGCCGTCCTCTGCGAGGTCGAGGCCGTGCCGGAACGCCTCGACCTCCCGCGTCACGAGCTCGTCGGCGGGATCGCTATTTTGCAGGAGAACGATCCCGAGGGCGCCGAGCGGCTGCTCTCCTCCCGGCCCTCGGTCACGACGGTCCTCTTCCCCGAGACGCCCGTCGAGGGGGAGTACCGCACCCGCCGGTTCTCGGTTCTCGCCGGGACCCCGACCACCCGGACCCGGGTGACGGAGTATGGGCTCCGTTTTGACGTGGACCTCGCCCACGCCTACTTCTCGGCCCGGCTCTCGACCGAGCGGCAGCGGGTCCTCGGGATGATGGAGGAAGGGGAGTGGGTGCTCGATATGTTCGCCGGCGTCGGGCCGTTTGCGATCACCCTCGCCCAGAAGGCCGCCCTCGTCGTCGCCGCGGACCTCAACCCCGCCGCCGTCCACCTCATGGTCGAAAATATCGCGCTCAACCGCGCAAAGAACGTCATCCCGATGCTCGCCGATGCCGCCCACCTCCCCCGACTTGGATTCAAACCCTTCGACCGGATCATCATGAACCTCCCCTTCGCCGCGGCGGAGTTCCTCCCGGCGGCCGTCGCCCTCTGCCGGGACGGCGGGACGATCCACCTCTACGCGCTCGAGGAGCGCGAGGGCGAGTTCCTCCCCCGGATCCGGGAGGTCACCGGCGGCGAGGTCGTCGAGCGGCAGGTTCGGACCTACTCCCCGGGGAAGTGGCACGCGGTGTATGATGTTGTGGTGGAGAAGTAAGAGGGCTGGGTGGGGGGTTTGGCCTACAATAGGGACCGGGGGACTGGTTACGTCCACAGGTTCCGTGGGGATTGTGCACCATTGGAGCGCTCGAACGTCAATTGCTCCAATCTTTGAATGCTGTGCTCGAGTTTCTGCTCTTCTTGGTCTGCTTTCCTTGTGACTACACTTGGCATGGATTCCCACTGGGCATCGCATTGCAGGGGGGAGGGGACAGGGGCCCCACCCCCCAAGTGCGATACCCCCACGGTCCAGTGTACCGGATTTTTCCATCATGAGGATTGTTTTCCGTCTGCAATTTGGTGGGTCCGGGTCGGTCCGGGGAGTAGTATGTTTGAAGAACAGCCCTCTGGAGCCCTTCTTTCCCGATACCTCCCCACAGATCTTCACATCACGAAAAATAGGGGGTATAGAGCGTGATCGGACCTCCGGCGCTCGGCGCCGGAGACCCAGTCAACTCACACGGGGGTTGTGTTTGGAGTTACAATGGGGGGTTAGGGTTTGGAGTTACAAAGGGGGTTTTTGTTTGGAGTTACTCCACCGGCACGAACTTCGTGCCGTAGTGGATGACGCCGCTCTCGCCGTCGGCCGTCACCCGGCGGAAGACGCTTTTTACGCGCATCCCGATCTTTACTTCCTCGGGGTTGCAGGCGATCTGGGTCGTGAGCCGCGGGCCCTCGTCGAGCTCGACGATCGCGAGGACGTAGGGGGTCGTGTGCTCGAACTGGTCGCTTGCCGACCGGATCACCGTGTAGGTGACGACCGTTCCTTCGCCCTTGAACTTGTGGTCGACGATCTTGCCGCTCCGCCGGCAGTCGGGGCAGAGTGACCGCGGCGGGAAGAAATACCGCCCGCAGGTCGTACACTGCGTCCCGACCAGGTTATACCGCTGCGGAATCTTTCTCCAGAACCGTGATACCGACATTCTTACGCCCCCAGGATGTGCACGACGACCGTCGCGCCGGTGCCGCCGACGTTGTGAGCCATGCCGATCTCCGCATCCACCTGCCGTGCGCCGGCCTCACCGCGCAGCTGCGTGACGACCTCGCAGATCTGCTTGATCCCCGTCGCACCGACCGGGTGGCCGCAGGCCTTCAGGCCGCCGCTCGTGTTTACCGGAATCTCCCCGCCGAGGGCCGTTGCCCCTTCCTCGGTGAGCCTCCCCGCCTCGCCCTTCTTGCAGAAGCCGAGGTCCTCGATCGCGCAGATCTCGGCGATCGTGAAGCAGTCGTGGACCTCGAGCATATCGATATCCTTCGGGGTGAGCTTTGCCTGGGCAAACGCCCGCTTGCCTGCCGCCACGGTGGCGTCCAGGGTCGAGATGTCCCGCCGGTCGTGGAGCGCGATGGTGTCGCTCGCCTGGGCGCTCGCAAGCACCTTGACCGGCGAATCGGTGAACTCGTGGGCACGCTCAAGCGGCACCACGACGACCGCCGCCGCACCGTCGGTGATCGGCGAGCAGTCGAAGAGCCTCAAGGGGTCGGCCACGAGCGAGGAGGAGAGGACCGTGTCGACCGTGATCCGGTTCTTGAACTGGGCGATCGGGTTCCTTGCGCCGTTCTCGTGGTTCTTCACCGCAACCATGGCAAGCTGCTCGCGAGTGAGGGGATAGCGGTGCATGTAGTCGTTTGCGATCATTGCATACAGGCCGGGGAAGGTCGCTCCCACGAACCCCTCCCACTCGCGGTCCGCGGCGCTCGCGAGCATATCCACGCTCGCCCCGGTCCCGACATCGGTCATCTTCTCGACGCCTGCCGCGACCACGACATCCTCCATACCGCTTGCGACCGCGATCACCGCCTGCCGGAAGGCAAGCCCGCCGGAGGCGCAGGCCGCCTCAACCCTGGTCGAGGGGATGTTCTTCGTTGCGAGGCCCGCATAGTCCGCGATCAGGGCCCCGATGTGCTCCTGCTCCACGAACCGCCCGGCGCTCATATTCCCTACATAGAGTGCGTCGATCTCTTCGCCGGAGATCCCGGCGTCCTCAAGTGCCAGCGTCCCGGCCTTCACAAAGAGGTCGCGGAACGAGGTGCTCCAGTGCTCCCCGAACTCCGTGCACCCAATGCCGATTACTGCTACGTCTCTCATCTCTGCATCACGATCTTTCCTTTGTGTTTGGCATACAGTGCATAGTCCAGGTAGGTCGGGTTGGCGAGCAGCTGCTCGACGGTCGGCGCCGCCGCGCGGTTGAACGCCTCCGACTCGATCACGTCGGTGACGGTGATATCGAATGCGTCGCTCCCGGCCCCGGACCCGAACGAGGTCACGAAGATCCGGTCACCCGGTTTTGCCACATCCAGCGTCGCCGCAAGCCCGATCATCGATGCCCCCGAGTAGGTGTTCCCGAGCCTCGGGACAACGAGGCCCGGCTTGATCTGCTCGTCCGTGAACCCGAGCAGCTTTGCCACCCGCTGCGGGAACTTGGCGTTCGGCTGGTGGAAGACGGCGTAGTCGTAGTCCTTCGGGCTTGTCCCCGCCCGCTCGAACATCAGCCGGGCGGCGCCCTGGACGTGCTTGAAGTAGCCGGGATCACCCGTGAACCGTCCGCCGTGGCGGGGGTAGCTCTGCCCCTCCCGGCGCCAGAAGTCGGGCGTGTCGGTGGTGAACGAGCAGGTCTGGTTGATCTCGGCGATGGTCTCCCCCTCGCCGATGACGAACGCAGCCCCGCCGGCCGCCGCCGTGTACTCGAGCGCGTCCCCGGGAGCACCCTGGGCCACGTCCGCACCTATCGCGATCCCGAACGGGATCATGCCGCTCTTCACAAGCCCCATACAGGTCTGGATACCGGCGGTTCCTGCCTTGCACGCGAACTCGTAGTCGGCGGCGGTCATGTTCGGGGTCGCCCCGATCGCCTCGCCGACTGTACAGGCCGTCGGCTTGACCGCGTAGGGGTGAGACTCGCTGCCCACGTAGATGGCGCCGACTGCCTCCGTGTCGATGGTTCTCCTCCGGAGCGCGGCACGGGCCGCCTCGACGGCGATGGTCGCGGTATCTTCATCGAGATCGGGGACGGACTTCTCAAAGACGCCAAGACCCCGCATGATATCGTCTGCGTTGGCGCCCCAGATCCGCGCGATCTCCTGGACTTTAATCCGGTAGCGCGGGATGTAGACGCCGTATGAGTAAATGCCTACCATAACTTTCCTCGTAGTGAACTGATGATCGTCTCAACATCCATCGTGGTACAGAGCACCGTGATCCGGTCCCGCTCCGCAAGACCGGGTATCAGCGGGTGCACCTCTTCCGGGGTGATGCCCTGCAGCACCACGCAACGGGGCTTGAAGGGGGTGACCCGGATCGCCACCATGGGAGACTTCCCGGTCGAGACCTCGGTGAAGATGAGAGCACGCTCCGT
This sequence comes from Methanoculleus thermophilus, assembly GCF_001571405.1. Taxonomy (NCBI): domain Archaea; kingdom Methanobacteriati; phylum Methanobacteriota; class Methanomicrobia; order Methanomicrobiales; family Methanomicrobiaceae; genus Methanoculleus; species Methanoculleus thermophilus. Next base: position 32,242 of record NZ_BCNX01000006.1, read on the forward strand.
GCTCCAGCCGTAGATGCGGTTGAACTCGCTTGAAGAGAGTTGAAGGATCGCATTGAGGCTGTTTATCACCGTATACCCGTAGATGGTCTGGTCCATCGGGCCGCAGAGTGTGACGGCGCCGATAACTTCGGCAAACTCCGGGAGGCCTATCGGAGAGGCGTACTCGTGGATGTCGTAGATGACATCTTCGTCGAAATCGGTGTACAGGATTTTTGCAAATTTGTTGATGTATCGGCCACCGTTGTCCTCGTCGATCGAGAGGATCGCATCGACAATCTTGCCGACGATGGCTGTTCCCGGACTCTTTCGCCGTCCGCTCTCGTAGTCACTGATAACTGAGGGCGAGACCTCGAGACGCTCGGCGAGCACCCCCGGAGGGATGTTGAAACTCTGCCGCCACTTCTTCAAGGCCTGACCCGGTGAGTCCGAAAGTGTGATCTCCCCTGCCATTTTCTCGGCAAGTTGATGCCGCACTCCGGATTTCATGCAGGTACTGTTATCACTCCGGCTTAAAAAATTAGCGTATTGGATTTCGACATTTCACGAAAATCGTCGGACAGCGATCGCTGCATAATCCATATATAGTATGCATCTCAATTCTGATATGATGGTTGAAGCGGAAGACCTGCAGTCCCTAAAGACGATCGCCCTCCTCGGGGGGTGCCGGGGCCCGATCTGGCTCTCGTCGCAGTCGCTTGGAAATGAACTGGGCATCAGCCCCCAGACCGCCTCGCGGCGGCTGATCGCGCTTGAGCGGCAGCAGTTTGTCATCCGGTCCATGAAGCCAGACGGCCAGTACGTCGCCATCACCCGTGAGGGCGAGCAGGTGCTGAGGCGTGAGTATGCTGATTACGTGAGGATCTTCAATCCCGAGCAGAGACAGTACGTCCTCGCCGGGACGGTGATCAGCGGCCTTGGCGAAGGCCGCTACTACATGAGTCTCCCTCACTACAAGGAGCACTTCGGCAAGTATCTGGGGTTCGAACCCTTCCCCGGGACCCTGAATATCAAACTCGATGCGACGAGCACCGAAGTCCGCAAGCACCTTGACCATGTCGGGTGGATCGTGGTCCCCGGGTTTACGGCCGATGAACGGACCTTCGGCGGTGCCCGGCTCCTCCCCTGCCGGATCCGCGGTCACAAATGCGCGATCGTCGAACCCTCCCGCACTCACTACCCAAGTGACATCATCGAGGTGATTGCCGCGTGCCAGCTCCGCAAAGCCCTGAACCTGAACGATAACGATACGATCGAGGTGGAGATAACCCATGATTGATGCAGCCATACAGGCCCTCGCAAGGGGCGAGTTCATCCTGCTCTACGACTTTGACAACCGCGAACGCGAGACCGACTTCGCGATCCGGTCCGATGCGGTCACACCTGCCCATATCCGGCAGATGCGCAAAGACGGCGGCGGGTTGATCTGCACCGCGATCCACCCTGAGGCCGCAAAGCGGCTCGGCCTGCCGTTCGCCTACGACGTCCTGCGGTCCTGCAGCCTCGTCGAGAAGGACGGCGAGGTCCCCTATGATCCCAAGAACCACTCGTCGTTCTCGCTCTGGGTGAACCACCGGGATACCTACACCGGGATCACCGATCGGGACCGCGCCCTGACGGTCACGGCCATCGCAGAGGAGGTGAGGAAGTCGCTCAACGGCGGCGGGCACAACTTTGCCGCACACTTCCGGACGCCTGGGCATATGGCGCTTCTCCGGGCCGCCGATCGGCTGCTTGATGAGCGGCACGGCCAGACCGAACTCTCGATCGCGCTTGCGTGCATGGCGGGGATCACCCCGGCGGTCACGATCTGCGAGATGCTGGACGACGAGACGGGGTTTGCCCTCTCCAAGGAGGGTGCAAAGGCCTACGCCGAGAAGCATGGGCTCGTCTTCGTCGAGGGCCAGGAGGTCCTCGACCGGTGGGAGTCGTGGAAGTCGGGGAAATGAACACTTCTTTCGATCTCCGATACCCGCATACATAATCTGTCGCGCCGACCATTTTTACACATCGGCGGCAGGTAGCAAAAATCCACACAAACTCTTTTGCTCTGCCGGGAAATAGCATTCCTTGCACTTTTTCAAAAACAATATATACGATTATACGGCACCATAAACGGATGAAAAAAGATGCCGTGGCATACTTGAATACGAAAAAAAAGGGAGATCTGGCAGCGCAGACGGCGGAGGTTGAGAGTTATTGTAAATACCGCTTTCGGATCGTCCGTCTCTTCCACGATCACCGGGCAAATGCAACGCCCCCTGAGAAACGGAAGGGATTTACGGAGATGCTGGAGTTCTGCGCCGCCAATAACTGCTCCCATATTATCATCTACGATCTTGCAAGCCTTGCCCGGGACATGGACACGGGGCTGGCAACCCTCAGGGCGTTGAACGACCAGTACACCGTCTACTGCGTGAATAACGACTTTATTGGGTTCCGGGACGAGCCAGAACTCCGCCGGGAGGCCATCGGCAACTTCATCGAGTATATGGACCAGTACCGGGAGAACGCTAAAAAAGCCGCTCCTCCTGCCTCGAAGAAGACGAAGGCTGCCGGTAAGCGGCCGATAGGGAGGCCGAGAGCCCTCAATGATGGTCAGGTCGAGGCGCTCCTCGCGCTGCGGCAGGCCGGGACGAGCATCAGCCAGATCTGCCGGATGTTCGATGTCAGCAGGAGCACGGTCAGCAAGATCCTCGCCGACTTCCCTGAACTGAAAGGGGAGTGGAAAGGGGGACAGCGGAAGTCGGAAGAGTAACTCCCTTCTTTTTTGTTAGGTCGTATTGTACTCCGGGAGCGGCGGCCCTCCCCGGGCATACCCCGTCGAGTCGAGGACCGCGAGCCAGTCGAACTCGACGAGACTCTGCGGGGTGAGCGGGAAGTAGCCTGGATTCTTCTTGCTGCCCGAACGGGTGGGGAGAGTCGCGACTGCCCCGGCGGGCAGTCCCTCGCCCCGGTGTGTCGGGATGAACCGTCCCGGCCCCGGGGCGGCGGTGAGAAGGTCCTCAAGTGTGCCGGGCTCGGGCCGGCCGATGCCGTTTGCGTCCGAGACCCCCACACCCGACCCGATGAGGGCGTAGCGCGGCCCGAGGATCGCATCGAGGTGCGCTCCCGCCGGGGACCACCTCCAGAGGTTGGCGCCCCATCGCCACTCCGCCTTCCCTCGCCGGAGGTGCTCGTTATGCGCGAAGGCGAGCACCTTTCCTTCCCGGCCGCGTTCGCGGGAGAGGATGTAGGCGAGGTTCTCCGCCATCATCGCGTCGCGCATCCCTAGAAGCCTTGAGACCCGGTCGTCCGACGTATCGGCGAGCCCGGCGTGGTAGGAAAGCAGCCACCGTGCGGACGCCGCATAGTGCATCACCTCCCGGAAGCGGTCGCTTCCGGCGAGCGCCACGAGATCGGGGCGGCGTCTCTGGAGGTCCGCGATGAGGTCTTCGGTTGCGACCCGGAGCTCCTTCGCTGCCAAAGATCGGCCGATCGACTTTGTCGGGTCAAAGACCGTCGCGGGGTCTTCCCAGTCGGCATCCCGGCCGATGAGAGGCTCGATCCGATCGCGGAATGCTCTGCCTGCGGCGCTATCGACCGAGGTCAGGTAATCGAGGACGAACTCCAGGAGCTGGCGCGGGCTATCGCTGCCGCCGAACTCGGTCGGCGTATCAAAGCCGTAGAACCGGAGTTTCGTACGGTGGGCTGGATCGGCGTTGTAGGCCCGCATCCACTCGACGAGGTCCCGGTTCGCGTCGAGCCGGCCGAAGCCGTGGCTGAACCCCTCTTCCATTACATCCTCATAGGATGCCGGGCCGCGGCCGGCCACGTAGTCGTCCACCAGCCGCCCCCGGGGGAAGCTGCTCTCGACGGCGATGGCGGTATACCCGTGCGCCTCCACGAGCCGCATAAAGAGCCGGTTGCGGAGGACGAGGAGGTCCACGGAGCCGCCGAGCGCGGCCATCATCCTATCGACGGCGGCATTGAAGGAGTCTGACGGATCAAGGGAGAACGGGGCCGCTTCGCGGGCGATCCAGTCGGTGAGGGTTGCGTGGGTCGGGTACGGCATGGGGGTGCTCCTCCGGTGGGGTTTCGTGTTGCTATGAGCGTGGGTGGTGGGGGTATTTTTAGGTTGGTGGGTGGGGATGGTGCTTTGGGCCGGGGCCGTGTCGTTGGTGATCGGCACCTTTCGTTCTTGGGTTCTCCTCCCGGGAGAGGTGTTCAGGGGCGACCTTCTGTTCACAATAACGCTGTTAACACTGTAAACCGAGATGAGACCCATGCACGGATTCCCACTGGGCATCGCGTCTGGGGGGAGGGGGCAAGCCCCCTCGCACCTACCGGTGCTCGAGCTCCGGTCCTGCGGAACGTCGCAACTCGCACCTACCGGTGCTCGAGCTCCGGTCCTGCGGAACGTCGCAACTCGCACCTACCGGTGCTCGAGCTCCGGTCCTGCGGAACGTCGCAACTCGCACCTACCGGTGCTCGAACTCAGGGCGTTCCGCCCTTCGTTCCTCGAAACTCTTCGAGTTTCTCAAGCTCCTGACCTCCGGTCAGTCGCACTCCCCGTCAGCCCCACCCCCCTAACTCGATATCCCCATGGAATCCGTGCCAGGTGTATCCACAGGGTACCAGCACGTTTCAAGATGTTCTGAAAGGACGGACCGTTTGAGGCGCGAGTGAAAGCGAACGCGAGCACTACCCTACGCGAGATGCGGAAAACTTCACAGAACGCGGACCTAGGCTCCCGTATTCCTCCTTTGCCTTCCGGGAGTCCTCGGTCGTTCCGAAGGAGGCGTCGAGCCGGAGTCTCGCGGTCCACGACCGCGATCGACTCCACGCGGACTGAAACCAGGCAGGCCCCGTCCGGGGACACAGTACGGGAACCTGATCTTTAGCGAGGACGGGCAGGGCACTGTAGACTTCCTCTGTTACGAAAACCTGCCTTTCTTCGCGTACGAGCGGGTGCCGTGGTATGCGACCAGGCCGTTCACCGACGGGGTGATGAATGTTGGCCTTGCGATTCTCCTGACGGCTCTCGTCTGGCCGCTCATGGCCGTATTCCGGGGAGTCTACGGTGTTGCCCGGGATGAACGCGATACTGGCCTCCCCGTGTATGCCCGCCTGGTTGCCGGAGCGGCCGCCCTGCTCTTCGTCGTCTTCGTGCTCGTCCTCCTCCCCGGGGTGATGGCCGATGCGGCGCTTATCGATTCGTACATGCATGACCGGACGGTTCCTCTGGCCCTGAGTGCAGTCATGACCTTCCCGGTCATTGCTGTGATCTTATCGGCTGTGGCCGCCGCCCTTGCCGTCCCGGTCTGGAGACGGCGCTACTGGTCCGTATGGCACCGGGTGCACTACAGCCTTGTCGTCATCGGGCTTATCATGCTGACGTGGTGGGTCAACTTCTGGAACCTCTTCGTCTTCAGGCTGTAAGCGAAGAGAGTCCATCTTTTTTGGATACCGGGAACAGATGCGGGCGGTCCCGCAAAAAAAAGGATTGTTCGGAGGTAGAGCGTGCCTCTACAGTTGAACCTGTGTGAGGGCGTCGTAGACGATCTTTCTATAGTGATCCGGCTGGGTCCCGTATTCTTCCTGGGCTTTCCGGGAGTCCTCGGTCGTTCCGAAGGCATCAAGCCGGTCCAGGGTCTCGCGGGCGGTATCCAGGACCCAGAGGTCGCGGGTCTCGCGGTCCACGACCGCGATCGACTCCACACGGACCGAGACCAGGCAGGCCCCGTCCGGGGTCGTGTAGAGGTTCGGTTTTCCGACGACGGCAACGAACGCGGGCGGCTCGATCCGGGCGAGCTGCTGCATCGCCTCGGGCTGGTAGGACCCGGCCATGATGAAGAAGGTGCCTGTCGGGTCGACCACCCGCCCGCGGTAGTAGATGTTCTGGTCTCCCTGCCGCTGCTTCTCCGTGAGGGTTCCGACGATGAAGATCCGGTTGCTCCGGATGCCGGTCGGGAGGATGACGTAGGTTGGGCTCTTCTCGTCGTCCCCGTCCTTGAACTGGTAGCGGGTCTCGCGGAGCTCGGATGCAAAGACCCTGCGGGCCGGTTCGCGCTCGAATGCGCTCTGGGGCTTCATGCTGCCTCACCCCCGGCGCGGTTCAAAAGTGCAGCCAGTTCCGCGGGCTCGAACCGCATCGGGGTGCAGGAGTTCACAAGCAGCCTGCCGCCGAACTCGTTCCCCGTGCAGGTGTAATAGCGTCCAAGAACCGCATTTCTGATCCGGTAAAAGATCTCGTCCATGCCGAGCGGGTTCGTCTCGGCGATCCTGATGGCTTCTTCAAGGGTGATCCCCGTGAGGGCCTCGACGATCTCGCGCTGCATCAGGACGTTTCGAGCGCGGATACCGTCGTCCAGGACTCCCTTCAGGCGGAGGTCGTAGCGGAATTCGGGCTGGATCTCGTGGACCGGACAGTAGTTCTGCCGGGAGAGGGTCCGGTTGCACCCCTCGACCGGGCAGCGCTTGATTAAGCCCGAGCCGGGAGCGATATGGACGAGGGCCCCCAGGATCTCGGTCTCGTTTCGTCCGACCTCGATATCGCCTTCGTCGGTGATGTACATCGCGGTGTTTAAGGTGAGGGAGAGCCTGCCGTTGTACTCGTCGACGGTGGCGTAGAAGATGTTGTAGACGGCATCGAGATCAAGTTTCTCTTTGCCTTCTTCCTTCCAGACGACGAACTTGATGGTCCCGGTCTCATCGCCAAGAAGCCCCGTCTGGAGCATCCGGTCGTGGGTGACTTCCCAGTCCTGGACGACCTTGGCCCGCACGCTCCCGACGCCGGGCTTCAGCTCGGCGATGGGTGTGATTGAGGGGAGGAGCGGAGCATCCTTCTCCATCCGGGTGATCGTGGTGCCCGAGTGGATCTTCAGGTTCGGGGCACCTTTGTACTCATCGACGACCGCGGATTCGATCCGGTACCAGTGACCGTACTCCATCGCGGGTGCGTTCGCTCGAGACCAGGTGATGAAACGAATGGCGCCGCTCGAGTCGGCAATGATCCCCGTCTGGGCGATCGAGGGGGATAGCGGCGGGGTCAGGGCAACGATCTTCCCCTCGAGTGTCACCCACTCACCGGGGACGATCTCGTTTATCGGGCGGAGCTCTGAAGAGTTGCTCCCGATACCGGTGACGTTGTGTTCACGGGCGAGATCGGCCGTCACCGTCCGTTCGGCCTCGGCGATGTTGACGCCGAACTCCTCGACGAGGCGGCGGAGGCGTGACTCGATCTTTTGTCGATCGGGGTGTGCGCCTTTTGCTTCAAGTTTCTGGGAGATTCTCTCTGTAACTTCGGAAAGATTCATTCCTTACATCTCCAGTCTGTACTTTCGCCTCCCGGGTGTATTAAGTATCGGTGCGTGGTGTGAAAATGAACGTCACCCCGGTACCATCGCCCTGGAGGTGCCCGCGAGCGGGCGAAAGCGCAAGGTGTGGCGGTCAATCTGAAATACTGCATCATGCGTGCAGCCGGTCTACGGGAAACCCGGGTTGTTATCGAACGATTGGGTTATCCGGGGCACAGGTGGATTGCTATTCCCGGCCAGGGTCTTTAAGCGTGTCACTCAACAGCACGCGGGCGAATTGATGGATCTTTTCGCCCGCTCTTTAACGTATAAATAGGGGCAGGGACAACATCAGCTGCATGGCATTGAATGCGGACAGTACAATCGCGGACCTCCTTCGGGAGAAGCCCGATGCAGCACAGGTTCTCTTCCGGTTCGGAATGGGTTGCCTTGGCTGTGCCATCGCAAACAACGAGACGATCCGGGAGGCTGCCCAGGCGCACGGTGTCCCTCTCGAAGAGATGCTCTCCGCTCTCGGCATCGCCGAGTCGTAAAATTATATTTTTTCCCGGAGGCGCTTGAGTTCAGCGAGAGTGGCCTCGGGATTTCTTCTCACATAGTCTGCGATCTCGGGCTGGTGCAGGAGCGTGCATCGTGTGCACGCCCAGACGTTACCGCCGCTCAAACTCTCGACCCATTCCCCGAGTTCTTCGTCCCTGCAGGGGTAGCACGGACAGTAGCAGTAGTCGCACCGCTGGCCCGCAAAATGACAGGGATAGTAGGGACAGTCCTCTTTTTTCCACTCCACCCAGTGCTCCCCGCCGTAGCGGCTGTAGATGAAGAACGACGGCCCGCTCCGCCGGACCTTCCCCTGCTGCCGCGCGAGAGCCTCGGGAAGACCGTAGAGGACGGCCGCATGGACCCGCCGGCCGACCTCGGTCAGGGTCCCGGCATAGGTATGGGTGATTGCGGCATCGCGCTCGCAGGCGACGACGACCGCATCCGTCGTGGTCCCCGGGAAGTCATGGCCCAGGTTGTGGAGCGCCTGGGCCTTCGCCCCGGTCGCGGTGATGATCGATTCAAGGAGCGTCGCATCCCGCATCCCCTCCTGACTGTAGACGATGATATTGATGGTGTGGGGGGTTTTCGGGTCATCGTTCAGCGTCGGGTTCGTTATCCCGGCGGTGATGAAGACCGTGATGAAGTCGTACTGGAGCACACAGAGGTGGCGCATATCGACGGCGGTCAGGAGACCGAAGAAGTCATTAAAGATACCGTGCCGGGCGGCGAGGAGTTCGAGGTGACGCGACGGATCACCCTCGAAGTTGTGCGGCACAGTGTGGTTTACGATCGTCGTGACGTCGGCCAGCCCCCCGTTGACCCCGGTGCTCGCTGCCCGGAACCGGCCGCGGATAAAAAGAGTATTGTTCTCGAGAAAGTATCTCATGCGACGGTGTAGCGGACGCGGTCTTTTAATTCCTGCTGTTTGCCCGCGTTCCAGCCCGCAACGTCCTGGAGATATCCGGTGACTCTGCTGATCTGGACGACGTCGTGGCTCCCGCACTCCGGGCAGACGGCATGGCCGCAGAGCGGGCAGTAATCAATGCTCTCGACGATCGAGTGGTGGCAGTCACAGTGGTCGAGCGGGCACATGATCTCAAGTGCCGTCTCGCCGCAGTGGGGACATGGCGTCTCGTCCACGACGAAGTGGCATGTGTGGCACTTGTATCGCCGCTCCTTCTCCGGGATTTCTGCGAGGCTATGGTATTTTTCAACTAATTTGAGTTGCTCAGGGCTCCAGTCCATGAGATCAGTATCTGCAGGAGAATATATAGCCCTTTAGATGCGGGGCGGCCCGCATCCGCCTCAGGCCACTCATAGGGTTCGTCATCTCCCCAAAGGGATCAGAACGGAGAGCTCATCACCGGCGGATGCGGGAGAGACGCTCGGCTTCGGCCGCCGGGTCCTCTGCCGCGTAGATGCTCCTCCCCACGATGATCCCGTCGACCAGCCGGGCCACCGCGTCGGGGTCGCCGCCCTGGGCCCCCACGCCAGGGGAGTAGATTGTCTTTTTGCCGATGATCTCGCGGAGCCGGACGATCCGCTCGGGGCGGGTTGCGGGAGCGATGATCCCGTCGGCCCGGACGGCGACGGCAAGTTCCGCGATCCGCTCGGCCACCCCGCCGTGGAAGAACTCGGTCGCCCCGGGGTGACTCATCTCCGCGACGATATAGGCGGCCCCGCCGTGGCTGTGCGCCACCTCGACACAGGTCCGTGCCGCATCGGGCCCCACGAACCCGTGGGCGATCACGGCGTCGAACCCGGCCGAAAAGACCGCTTCGCAGATGAGGCGGTTGGTGTTCGGAATATCCGCGACCTTGAAGTCGGCGATGAGCGGGAGGCCGAGGTCGGCGAGATCCCGAACGATCGAGAGTCCGGTCGCGAGGACGAGGGGGTAGCCGACCTTGATCGCGTCGATATAGGGTGCACAGGACTTCGCGATCGCGCACGCCTCGGTTTTGTCGAGGACGTCGAGGGAGAGGATGAGTTCGGTCATCCTTCCAGCCTCTCGAGGGTTGCGGCCACGAGGAGCGGCAGGGTGATTGTCGCATCCCCATAAACCGTGACCGCGGTCGCCTCTCTGGTGAGTTTGCCCCAGGACCGTGCTTCATCGAGCGTTGCGCCCGAGAGGCCGCCGAGGTCCGGCCGGTCGCCGGTGAGCTGGACCGCGTAGTCAAATCCGCTCTCGGTCATCAGTTTGCTCTGCAGGATGTAGTTCTTCGGGACCCCGCCGCCGACGAGGATTGCGCCTGCCCGCTTGGCCTCAAAGCACCGGTCAAGCAGTCCCGGCATATCGGCGAACGCACTGACAGTGACCTTGTGCGTCTGGGAAAAGAGCCAGTACTGCAGCCCGATCATCGAGTCCTGGATCGCCGGGCAGTAGACCGGCACTCCGGCCTTTGCCGCCTCGGCAAGGATCCCGGTCTTGAGCCGGCTCCCGATCAGTCTAAGGAGGTCGGTGATGGAGATCGTTGAGCCCTCCGGGATGGAAGAGTAGGTCTCCTGCAGAAACTCCTCAAACCTGATGAATGCCTCGTTCGGGAGGAATATATCATAGATCCGGTTGACTCCCTCCTCGCAGAGCTCGGTGTCGGAGACGTCGGCGGTCCCGTGGTAGTGGTGGCAGCCGATCGCCTCGATGACGTCGTGGGTGAGGTTTGCTCCCGTCGAGACCAGGATATCGATATGCCCCCGTCTGATGAGGTCGGCGACGATCCCGCCCATCCCCCCGGGCACCATCGCGCCCGAGAGACCGAAGAACTTCAGTGCTTCGTCGTCGCGAAGCATCCGCTCGTAGATGTTGACCGCCTGCCACAGGGATCCCCCGTTGTAGGCTCCGGCTTTCCCGAGTTCGTTGACAAGTTCCCCGACTGTCATGCCGGGGCGGACCCGCGCCTGTTGTACTGCATCCCCATACTTGAAGGTCATGATACTGTTACACCAGTCTTATGAGATTGTTGGCGGTCATGCACGATAATAGATCGTCTTTCGGAGTCCGGTCCTGGTTCGCGGGGGGAGTTAAAAATAGATAGTTTACGGGAACCCGTGGCACCGGGTTTTCACCGCCAGACAGGGGATGACTGGTTGTTCGACACGGGATGATCCCATTCGTCCTACCGTGTCAGGGTCCGGTCTTCCCGGGCCCTCTAGAGCGGACTTTCGGGCCGGAAACGAAATGAGCATCCAGGGGGCTACTTTCGTCTTCGTTCCGTGCGTACTTGGCTACGAACCCGTACAGCCTGTTTCTGGATCCTGCCTGCCATGGGTGGCACCGTGATCGGCGGACAGGCCAGAGGACGTACATATTCGCCGCAAATAGTCGGCACGGGATCACCAGAGATTAGTTAATTCACAAACGTTATAAATCTTTTTTTGTAAAGTTTGTTTAGTTGACTAACCCCCTCTACCGGTCACCTGCACTCCTGGCCGGCCTGAAGATAGGCCTCCTCCCATGCGGGGATTCCACGCACCAGCGGCCGGGCAAGGTGCCGGCGTGCAGTGGGCGGGACCTCATACCACCCCGGCCGGAGGCTTCGCTCAAGGTGCTCGACCTCGGGCTCCCTGCTCCGGGCCCCACAGATGCGGCACTTGTAACCCTTCCCGGTACCTGCGCTCGTCATTCGTTTTTCACAGGCCGGACAGACCGGCGGGTGGATCCTGACCGCCTCGGCGAGACAGGCGATCCCGAGTTTCTCAAGGTTGATGCTTCCGCCCTTGTAACTCCCGGCCACGGCCACTACATCTCCGGGAACGAGCTGCCGCACAACGTTCCGGAACCCCTTGGTCGGCTCGTAGGCCATGCAGCGGACCTCGCCGCTACTATCGGCAAGGAGGAAGGAGACATGGCCGCCGGGACCGGTCGTCGGATTCCCGGCGACCGTCCCCCGTACCAGGTAGGACCGCCCCTCCCGGAGGGCCCCGATCACCTCCGGGATCAGGTGGGCGTCCGTCCCCTGGTTGGTGGCATAGACCTGCTCGCAGGCCGTCTCCTCCGACCGGATGAACGATCGGGCTTCCCTGACCCATGCCGGGCTCTCCCCGCGGATCCCGAAGAGGACCGGGTCGGGGGTGTGGGGCACGCCGACCACCACGGCATTCTCCCGGTCCACCGTGTCCCAGGTATGGGGGTACGTCCGCTCCTCGGCGTAGAAGAGGCTTTGGCGGTCGACCTTTCGGGGCGTCCCCCACGCCTCCCGTCTCCGATACGCGAGGAGTTCGTAGGTGAGATCGGAAAGATCGCTTGCAATCGCGGCCGTTGCACCGATGAGTCCGCGCCGGTTCTTGTAGCCTCGGTAACGGGCTCCGACCGACTCGAGGACCTCGATCGCCTCCTCAACGGTGCAGTAGTCCCGGAGCGCCGCGTAGTAGAAGTCCGGCGGCGGCCGGACGCGAGAGACCACCACCCCGGGATTGGTCCTTGGGTCGTCGAACTCCGCAAGCGCTTCAACGCAAGCGCAGGTGAGGGCGAAGGCCTCCTCCGGGTCACCATCGACCTCGATGGCGATCGCCGCGTTCCCGCGGGTCTTGTGGATGACGTTCGGATTTAACCGGATCAGCCGGGTGTTGCGGACGCGCATCCCTCTCTCTTTGAGCCGCCGCACGAGAACCGCCCCGATGTAGGTGGTGCACATTCCGGCGGGAGAATCCGTATCGTCGATCCCGATCCACATAACCCTACAATTTATATCATTCTCCGGCTATATCGATTCTTAAGGGTTATGTCGCAGGATCGCCTCCCTCAGATGGTCATCAGCATCATGCTCCTTGCGGGCTTCGACGTCTCGGAGCGATGCAACATTCGTCCACGGAGCTTTGACCTTATCGCGAAGAAAGGCGACACCCTCGTCATCATCAAAGTGGCCCCTCACATCGACAGCGTCACCGCCGATATCGCCTGGGATCTGGACGTGATCGCCACGCACCTCGGGGCGACCCCGCTCATCGTCGGGGAGCGGGCGCGTGATTCCGAACTTGAGCGGGGCGTCATCTACATCCGTTACGGCCTCTATGCCATCAGCCCCGCGACGCTCTACGACTACTTCACGGAAGGTATCGCCCCGATGGTCTATGCCTCCCCCGGCGGCCTCTACGTGAAGATCAATGGCGACCTCCTGCGCGAGGTGCGGGAGCGCTCCCAGATGTCGCTTGGAGACCTCGCCTCCCACCTCGGCGTCTCCCGTCGGACCATCAGCAAGTATGAGAGCGGTATGGGGACGACGCTCGATGTCGCAATACGGCTTGAGGAACTCTTCAGCGCCCCGCTCGTCGAGGCGATCGATCTTGTCGGTTACCGGTCCGCGGAACCCGAGAAACGACAGGAATCCCCGACCGGCGCCGTTCTTTCCGACCTTGAACGCATGGGCATGGAGATCCACGCGATGCGGCAGGCTCCTTTCCAGGCGCTGGCGATATTTGAACGGCACAAGATCCTGACGGCATACGGCACCTCGCAGAAAGTCGTCAAGCGCGCTTCTCTTATCGGGAATATCTCCCAGATCACGGAGACATTTGCGATGTGCGTCGTCACTGATTACAAAAAGCAGAAAAAAATCGGCAGAACTCTCCTTATCGGGGAAGAGCATCTCCGCACCCTCGAAGACGGCTCAGAACTCATAGATATGATTGGTATGCAATAAAATATATATAGAACTACAAACCTACCTTTCTATCGCTTAACAACGGTGATACCTATGTCAAGTCTTGGAGGACAACCAATCCTTATTCTGAAAGAGGGTAGCCAGCGTACCCGCGGCCGTGACGCACAGTCCGGCAACATCGCTGCCGCAAAGGCTGTTGCAAGCGCTGTACGGACGACTCTCGGTCCCAAGGGTATGGACAAGATGCTCGTCGACACCATCGGTGATGTCGTCATCACAAACGACGGTGTGACCATCTTAAAGGAGATGGATATCGAGCACCCCGCCGCGAAGATGATGGTCGAGATCGCCAAGACCCAGGACGACGAGGTCGGCGATGGGACCACGTCTGCCGTGGTGATCGCTGGTGAGCTCCTGAAGCGGGCCGAGGACCTCCTTGACCAGGACGTGCACCCCACGGTCATCGCTCACGGTTACCGGATCGCAGCCGACAAGGCGCAGGATATCCTTAACGAGATCGCCATCGACATCAAGCCCGACGATATTGAGATGCTCAAGAAGCTCGCCGAGACCGCCATGACCGGCAAGGGCGCCGAGGCTGCAAAGGAGAAGCTCACCGAGCTCGTCGTCAAGGCGGTCACGATGGTCGCCGACGCCGACGGCACTGTTGACACCGAGTATGTGAAGGTCGAGAAGAGGGTCGGCGGGTCCATCGAGGACTCCGAGATCGTCGAGGGCATGATCATCGACAAGGAGCGTGTCCACCCCGCGATGCCCCGCATCGTCAAGGACGCAAAGATCCTGCTCCTGAACGCCGCCGTCGAGTTCAAGAAGACCGAGGTCGACGCCGAGATCAGCATCACGAGCCCCGACCAGCTCCAGATGTTCCTCGACGAAGAGGAGCGCATGATCCGGGGTATCGTCGACAAGATCGTTGCCTCCGGTGCAAACGTCCTCTTCTGCCAGAAGGGCATCGACGACATCGCCCAGCACTACCTCGCCAAGGCTGGCATCCTCGCCGTCCGGCGCGTCAAGAAGAGCGACATGGAGAAGCTCGCCCGTGCCACCGGTGCGGCAATCGTCAGCTCCATCGACGCCATCGCCCCCGAGGAACTCGGTAAGGCCGGCACCGTCGAGGAGAAGAAGGTATCCGGCGAAGAGATGATCTTCGTCACCGAGTGCGAGAACCCGAAGGCCGTCTCGATCATCATCCGCGGCGGCACCGAGCACGTCGTCGACGAGCTTGACCGTGCCATTGAGGATGCCCTCCGGGTCGTCAGTGTTGCCGTTGAAGACAAGAAGTTCGTCGCCGGCGGCGGTGCACCCGAGATCGAGCTCTCGCTGCGGCTCCGCGAGTACGCCGCGACCGTCGGCGGCCGTGCCCAGCTCGCCATCGAGGCATTTGCAAACGCGCTCGAGATCATCCCGAGGACGCTTGCCGAGAACGCGGGTCTCGACCCGATCGACATGCTTGTCGCACTCCGCGCATCCCACGAGAAGGGCGGCGCGAACGCGAAGTACATGGGACTTGACGTCTTCAACGCCGCCTCTGGCGACATGCTCAAGGCCGGCGTCGTCGAACCCCTGCGGGTGAAGACTCAGGCAGTCTCGAGCGCTGCCGAGGCCGCCATTATGATCCTCCGGATCGACGACGTCATCGCCGCATCCAAGTCCTCTGCACCCGCTCCGGGAGCGGAGGATATGGGTGACATGGGTGGCATGGGCGGCATGCCCCCGATGTAACCTACCCTACCATCCCGCACGATATCGCCCCGGCCGGGATCCGGCCCCGGGGTCCTCTCTTTTTTGCCCGGTTTGTTCATTCTTTCTCGACGCCATTCCGCCTGATATCCTAGTATCTCACCTAAGAGAGATTCTATGGCGAAATAAGTCCATAAAAAATGCCCATTTGTAGAAAAAATCGGTTATGCTAAATACCTGAAGGTGTACTTCTCTGTTCTGACAATTCTGGTTCAGGCGATCGGACAATGAGGAGCGGAGGGAGGATCTGATGGCGAGAGAGGGGGTGAAGTGGCCAGCACTCCCGCTCAGCGTCTATCTGCTGCTCGCCATCCTTCTCGTGACGGCTCCCGTCGTCTGCCTGATCTCGGTCGTCGATTATGTGGGGACCGCCCGGGAACTTGAAGAGAACGCGGACGAGTTCCAGGATCAGGCCGAGACCGGTATCGTCCTCTCGATGGCCCTGGTGGATACGGGGTTAAAACTCTTCGATAACACCCTTGACCGCCGGCTGGAGGAAGGGTTCGGCCCGGTCCTTGCGGAGTACGAGCGGGCCAAAAGAGATCCCGGGGCGATGGATCTCTCCCGGGTCAGGGAGGAACTCGGCGGGGAGATGGATATCTACATCATCAACGCATCAGGCGTCATCGAGGAGACCACCTACCCGCCTGATCTCGGTCTGGATTTCCGGGGGATCCCGTACTTCTACGACCGGTTAACGGAGATCCGGCTCGGCGACGCCTTCGTGGCGGACCGGGTCGTCGCGGAGATCTCCACCGGAAAACTCCGCAAGTACGCCTACATGCCCTCCCCCGACCACCGCTACGTCTTCGAGCTCGGGCTTGCGGAGCCCGGGTTCCGGGAGGACCGCACGGCGCTACGGTACGGGGATGCGGTCCGGGAATTGGTGAACCTGGACCCGGCGATCCGGGAGATCCGGATCTTCGACTGCCTGGGCACCCTGATCTCCGGCGAGGCGCGTCCCGACGACGACCGCCGGCTGGAGATGGTCCGGCAGGCCTACCGGGAGAAGACGACGCTTGAGGTGGAGAACGCTACCGCAGGCAAACTCGTCCGGTACATCTTCGTCGATATGGGGGACGGCAGTTACCCCTCGGATATGAGCCTGGTCATCGAGTTGACCTATAGCACGAAGGTCGCGGAAGCGAAACTTGCCGGGATGCTCGGCCAGCACATGAACGTCCTCCTTATCGCGATCCTCTGCATCGGCTCCCTCTCGTTTCTCGCCGCGCGCTCCCTGACGCGGCCGATACGCACCCTCGTCGAGGACGTCGATGCCGTCGCCCGCGGCGACCTGGACCGCCCGATCCGTGTCGGCGGGGATGAGGAGTTCGTCCAGCTCGGCGAGAGCATATCGTCGATGGTCGGGTCCCTCAAAGAGACGATGCAGAGGCTCCGGGAATCGGAGAAGGAGATCATCCGGCACAGCCATACCCTTGAAGAGCAGGTCCGGGAACGGACGGCCGCCCTTGAGGAGTCGAACCGGATGACAACCCTCTTTCTCGACATCATGGGGCATGATATCAGCAACGCAAACAATGCGGCAAACCTCTACGCGGAACTGCTTCTTGCCGACCTTGACGGGGAGCCTGAGGCCGAGTACCTTCGGAAGGCGAAGATCGGGCTTGCAAAGAGCATTGAGATCGTCCGGAACGTCAACACCATCCAGCATATCCAGGGATGCGTCCAGCCGCTTCTCGCGATCGACCTTGACGGGGCCATCCGGCGCGAGATCGAGCACTCCCCCGATTCCCGGATCACCTACGCCGGCACCACGGCCACGGTCCTCGCCGACAACCTTCTCCCGGAGGTCTTTGCGAACCTCATCGGGAACGCGAAGAAGTTCGGCGGACCGGCGGTCGAGATCACCGTCCGGGTCGAGGATCGCGGGGATGAGGTGGAGGTCTCGATCGAGGATACCGGCCCCGGTATCCCCGATGCGGTAAAGCCGCACCTCTTCGAGCGGCTGACCCGGGGCCCTCACCGGGCGGCGGGGACGGGGCTCGGGCTCTACATCTGCCGGGTGCTCGTCGAACGCTACGGCGGGAGGATCCGGGCGG
The DNA here is from genome assembly GCF_001571405.1 of Methanoculleus thermophilus. NCBI lineage: Archaea > Methanobacteriati > Methanobacteriota > Methanomicrobia > Methanomicrobiales > Methanomicrobiaceae > Methanoculleus > Methanoculleus thermophilus. The sequence continues at coordinate 49,495 of NZ_BCNX01000006.1, forward strand.
ACGACCGCATACCGGGCTCTCCGGAATGCGGCGCGGCCATCCGGTTCACGCTCCGAAAGGCTGGATCCGGAGGCAGCCCATGACGGCGGCGGCAGGCAGCGGCAGGAGACTCCGCCGCTTTGGCACACACCTCATGCTCGTCATGATCCTGATCACGCTCCCGGTGATCGGGCTGATCTCGTTCCTGGACTACCAGGAGGTCGAGCAGAGGCTGATTGCCGAGGAGACCCTGCTCCGGGAACAGACGGAGAAGAGCGTCGTTGAGATGATAACCCTTGTGGACGCGGGCCTGAACCTCTTCGATGAGACGCTCGATCACCGGATGGAGGAGGGGTTCGGCCCGGTCCTTGCGGAGTATGAGCGGGCCAAAAGAGATCCCGGGAAGATGGATCTCTCCCGGGTCAGGAAGGAACTCGGCGGGGAGATGGATATCTACATCATCAACGCATCAGGCGTCATCGAGGAGACCACCTACCCGCCTGATCTCGGTCTGGATTTCCGGGGGATCCCGTACTTCTACGACCGGTTAACGGAGATCCGGCTCGGCGACGCCTTCGTGGCGGACCGGGTCGTCGCGGAGCCGGCAAGCGGAGTGTTGCGCAAATACGCCTACATGCCCTCTCCCGACCACCGCTACGTCCTGGAACTCGGGCTCGTCTGCAGTGCGGCTGAGGTTGACCGGTTCGACCCGAAGTACCAGACCCTCAAGGAGGACCTGATGCGGCTGAACCCGGCGCTCGAAGGGATCCGGATCTATGACGGTTACGGGAGGGTCGTCAACATGACCGAGTCGGAGAGCCCGGCCGATCCTGCCGCTATCAACCCCGTAGCCCGGGCGGTCTTTGAGGAGAAGCAGGACCGGACGCTGACCGACGCGGCTGCCGGGCGGTTCACCCGCTACATCCTCGTCGACCTCTCCGCCCCCGACACCCCTTCGGACACGAGCCGTGTCGTCGAGCTGACCTACAGCACCGCCCCTCTCGATGCCCGGCTCTCCGGCATCCGGTTCAGCCACATCATCCTCGCGGTCTTTGCGAGTCTTGCCGCCTGCTGTATCGCGGTCCCGGTCTCACGGCAGGTCACCCGCCCGATACGAAAGATCGTCGAGGACGTCGAGATCATCGCCCGCGGTGACCTCGACCACCGGATCCGGGTATCCCCCGAGACCGAGCTGACCCGCCTCTCGGAGAGCATCGGGACCATGGTCGACTCCCTCAAAGAGAACATCGAGCGCCTCCGCGCCTCGGAGGCGACGTCACGGCAGTACGGCACCCATCTTGAGGACCTGGTCCGGGAACGGACGGCCGCGCTGGAGGCGTCCAACCAGACGGCAACGCTCTACCTCGACATCATGGTCCACGACATCAACAACGCAAACACCATCGCCATAGGATACACCCAGGTCCTGGTCGAGATGCTCGAGGGAGAGCGGCGGGAGACGGCGCGAAGGATGCTCTCCCGGCTCGAGCGGAGTGCCGAGATTATCACCCGCGTCGCGGCCCTCCGGAGGGCCCGGGAGACCCGGGCGGCACCGGTCCGGGTGGACCTCGACCGGGTGATCCGGGCGGAGGCGGCCGATCACCCTGCGGCCCGGATCCGGTACGAGGGCCGGCCGGTCACCGTCCTCGCGGACGACCTCCTCTCGGAGGTCTTCGCGAACCTCATCGGGAACGCCGTGAAGTTCGGCGGACCGGATGTCGAGATCACCATCCGGGTCGAGGAGCACGGCGAGGAGGTCGTGGTCTCGGTCGAGGATACCGGGCCGGGCATCCCCGACAAGAGCGGGGTTTTCCGCCGGTTCGGGAAGGGAAAGGGGTCGCTTGCCGGCGCGGGGCTCGGGCTCTACATCTGCCGGATGCTCATTGAGCGCTACGGCGGAAGCATCCGCGTGGATGACCGGGTCGAAGGCCGGCCGGAGGAGGGGGTTGCCATCCACTTCTCGCTTCCAAAGGCCCCGGAGGAGTAGCGGTCGCCCGCTGCCCTTCTCTCTCCTTCTTTCTCCAACCCTCCCCCGGATCCCGGCTTTGCGAAGGTTTAGGTGGGAGGAGATCCACTAAGAGCCGTTGAGATGCACCTCCCGTTCCCCGGGGTGAAGACGATCCGGGGCAGGCGGCCCGGCCGAGCGGCAGAGACGGTTCGGCCGGCCGCGCGCCCCGTCCTCCTGGACCACCGTGACCAATGACGAGCGACCGCATGCCTCTTCCGCAAGAGTGGCCCTTTGCGTATACCCTCATCGTAGCCATCCTCCTCATCGTCATCTCGACCATCGGCCTCCTCTCGGTCTATGACTACCTGCAGGCGGAAGAGCGGATGACCTCCGACCTCAACACCCTGCAGAGCGTCACCGAGAAGAGCATCCGGGAGTCGATCGTGGATGTAGACACCGGCCTGAAGCTCTTCGACGATTCCCTCAACCTGCGGCTCCAGAGAGGGTTTTCGCTCTTTCTTGAGGAGTATGAACGGTCAGGCTGGGATCCGGGCGAGATGGATCTTGCTGCGCTCAAAACAGAACTCGGCGGGGATATGGATCTTTACGTCATCAACGAGACCGGTGTGATCGTATACACGACCTACTCTCCCGACCTCGGCCTTGACTTTAAGGAGATCCCGGACTTCTACGACGAGATCACCCGGATGCGCCTTGGGGATGCGTTCTCTCCCGACCGGGTGGTGCACGATCCCGAGACCGGGCAGATCCGGAAGTACGCCTATATGCCCACCCCGGACCACCGCTACCTGCTCGAGATCGGGCTCATCCCTGATGCGCTCGTGGAGGAGCGCAACCAGCTGCGGTCGCAGGAGAGCACGCAGGAGTTCGTCACGTTAAACCCCTACCTCGACTCGATCGCCGTCTACGATATCTTTGCAAACCCCGTCAACGAGTCCGACAAGCCGCCCGACCCGGCGACCCGGGCGCTCCTCACCGAGACGATCATCCCCGGTCGGACCGATTACGAGGTGCGGGAGGACGGAAAACAGGTCCGGTACCTCTTCATCGACCTCAAAGACCCGGATTATCCCTCCGACCCGAGCGTCGTCGTCGAACTGACTTACAACACGGCGCTCATCCAGAGCCAGCTCGACCGGATGCTCTACTACCGTGCCGCTGTTGGACTCCTCGCGATCGTCCTCTCGAGCGCGGTCATCTTCCTTGTAGCCCGCCGCCTCACGCGCCCGATTGAGGAGATCATCGACGACGTCGACGTGATTGCCCGAGGGGATCTCGACCATACGATCCGGGTCGCGGCAAGCCGCGAGGTGATGCGGCTTGAGCGGAGCATCAACACGATGGTCGCGAGCCTCAAAGCCGCCATAAGCCGGCTCCGGGAGTCGGAGGAGACGATCCGCGAGTACAGCGAGCACCTGGAAGAGCAGGTCGAGGCGCGCACGGCCGAACTGCAGGAGTCGACCGGGAGGGCGAACCTCTACCTGGACATCATGACGCACGATATCAAGAACGCCACCAACACCGCGAGCCTGTATGCGGACCTCCTGATGGAGGAACTTGAGGGGGAGCCGCGGAGTTACACCGAGAAGGTGCAGAAAAGCCTCGGAAAGAGCGTCGAGATCATCCGGAACGTCAACACCATCCGCCAGATCCAGGAAGAGGCCACTGTCCTTCGGCCGGTCGCGCTCGATCCCGTCATCCGGGCGGAGATCGAGCATTACCCGGACGTGCCGATAGCCTACGCCGGCACCACGGCGAGTGTCCTTGCCGACGACCTCCTGCCGGAGGTCTTCACGAACCTCATCGGGAACGCGGAGAAGTTCAGCGATCCTGGAGGGCGGATCACCGTCCGGGTCGAGGAGCACGGGGACGAGGTCGAGGTCTCGGTCGAGGACAACGGTCCGGGGATCCCCGACGAGCAGAAACCGCACCTCTTTGCCCGCTTCAGCGGCGGTGACGGCGCAAAGAGCGGCCGGGGCCTCGGGCTCTACATCTGCCGGATGCTCATCGAGCGTTACGGCGGGAGGATCCGGGCGGATGACCGGGTCAGCGGCCGGCCGGAGGAGGGGGCCGCCATCCGGTTCACCCTCAAAAGGGCTGCCTGACGTTACTCGACGATCTCCTGCACCCGCCCGACCTGGCCGTCGCGGAGCCGGACCTTGATCCCGTGGGGGTGGAAGGACGAGTTTGTCAGGATCTCGGCAACGACGCCCCGGGTGCGCTTGCCGGTCCCCTGGTCGCGCTTGAGCACGATATCCACCGTCATCCCGGGATGGATGGCGGCTCTCTGCTGTCCGTTCATGGCAAAAAAGTGGGGGTCATTCCTCGCCGCTCTTCTCTTCCGGCTCCGACCCGTTCGGGCCCGGGACGGCGGTCTTCATCTGCGGGAAGAGGAGGACCTCCTTGATCGAGTCCTTGCCGGTGATAAGCATCACCAGCCGGTCGATCCCGATACCGACACCGCCTGTCGGGGGCATCCCGTAGCCGAGCGCGTTGATGAAGTCGTAGTCGATCATCTGCGCCTCAAGATCGCCCCTCCGGCGTTTTGCGTCCTGCAGTTCGAGCCGGCCCTTCTGGTCGAGGGGATCGTTTAACTCCGAGAAGCCGTTTGCCATCTCCATCCCGGCGATGAAGAGTTCGAACCGCTCCGTAAAGCCCTCCTTTGAGCGGTGCTTCTTTGCAAGAGGCGAGTTCTCGATGGGGAAGTCGTAGACGAACGTAGGCTGGATGAGTTCCTTCTCGCAGAAGTGCTCGAAGAAGAGGACCAGATACTCGCCCCGGGTCGTGGCGCTCTCGCAGCCCTCGACGCAGTGCTCAAGGCCGAACGCACGCAGTTCCTCAAGGCTCATGGTCATGACGTCGATCCCGGCGTACTCCCGGACGGCCTCCTCCATCGTGAGGCGGCGCCAAGGACGGGTGAAGTCTAGGTCGTATCCTGCAAACGAGCATGTGGTCTTGCCGTGGACCTCCGTCACAAGGTACGTGATGAGTTCCTCTGTCAGGTTCATCATGTCGTTGTAGTCCCGGTAGGCCTCGTAGATCTCCACCATCGAGAACTCGGGGTTGTGGTTGGTATCGATGTCCTCGTTCCTGAAGTTCTTTGCGATCTCAAAGACCTTCTCGAACCCGCCGACGACCAGGCGCTTGAGGTAGAGTTCCGGCGCGATCCGGAGGTAGAGTTTCTGGTTGAGGGCGTGGTGGTGGGTGGTGAACGGCCGGGCGTTTGCGCCGCCGTAGATCGGCTGCAGGGTCGGGGTCTCGAACTCCAGGTAGTCCCGTGTAAAGAGGTACTGCCGGAGGAGCGATATGATCCTGCTCCGGGTCCGGAAGGTCTCGCGGCTCTCGTCGTTCATGATCAGGTCGAGGTAGCGCTGCCGGTAGCGGGTCTCGACGTTCTTGAGCCCGTGGAACTTCTCGGGAAGCGGGCAGATCGACTTCGTGAGGAACTCGAACCGGTCGACCCAGATCGTGATCTCACCCATCTTCGTCCGGAAGACGTGGCCGACAACGCCGATGATATCCCCGGCATCGACGTACTGGCGGAAGAGGTTGAACTGCTCCTCGCCGAGATCGTTCTTGCGCAGGTAGAGCTGTATCCTGCCTTCGGAGTCCCCGAGATCCGCGAAGATCGTCTTTCCGTGCTCGCGGACGACGTAGATGCGCCCGGCGGTCTTGACCTCTTCTTCGCTCTTTTCGTGTCCGATCTCTCTAAACCGCTCCTTGATCTCCGAGATGGTCTCTTTCCGCTCAAACGTATAGGGATATACCGTCACGCCGCGCTCGCGCAGTTCCTGCAGTTTATTGATCTTTGTCGTATCAAAACAGAGTTGATCTATATCGCTCATGGTGTAAACCGCTCCATTCATCCTGCGGCCGTATACCCGGTTCGCCGCTCTACCGGGGCGATCGGGCCGCATGCTCACAGATAAATCCTATATATGGTTTCCCTCCGGTGGTCTTAATCTTTGAGGGAGGTCCAGTCCGAACCATCAGATCCTCAGGATACCGTGGGGGCGCCCGGCCGCTCCAAAAACTCCCGCCGGCGGCAAAACGCAATGCATAAGAAGGTTATACGAGTTATCGTCAATACTGAGGGCATGGTGCAGGTGACGGAGAGAGAGGTGGCGATAGAAAGACTTGCCACCGTCATCAACGAATGCCGAAAATGCCCGCTCTGGGAGAATACACATCATGCGGTTCCGGGGGACGGATCGTCCCGGGCCGACCTCATGCTCATCGGCGAAGCGCCGGGCAAGCAGGAAGACCTCACCGGGAAGCCTTTCGTCGGCCGGGCGGGGAAACTCCTCGAAGGTCTCCTTTCGGGGATCGGTCTATCCCGCACGGATGTCTTCATTGCAAACATCGTGAAGCACCGGCCGCCCGGGAACCGTGATCCCCGGGACGAGGAGATCCGGGCCTGCACCCCCTACCTTGAGGAGCAGATCCGGATCATCGCGCCGAAGGTGATCGTGATGCTGGGCCGGCATTCGAGCAGGTACATCCTCTCCCTCCTCTCGGTAGAGTTCGACCGGATCACGGATATCCGGGGAAAGGTCTATGAGGGTACCCTCTTCGGCCATCCGGTCCGCCTCATCCCCACCCTCCACCCTGCCGCCGCGCTCTACAACCCGGGATACCGGGAGGCCCTGGAAGAGGATTTCCAGGCCGTGGGCCGCGAACTTGCGCGGGTTTTGGGATCTGCAAGAGAGGAATGAAGAAAGAATGGCAAAAGAACGATCATACGGGGCGGTTGTCTTCCGGCGGGATACGGATATTCAGTATCTCCTCCTGCAGTACGGGGCGGGGCACTGGGACCTGGTGAAGGGGCACGGCGAGCGCGGCGAGACCGAAGAGGAGACTGTGCTCCGGGAGTTAAAGGAAGAGACCGGGATCACGAGGGCCAGGTTCATCCCCGGGTTCCGTGAAGAGATCCACTACTTCTTCCAGCGCCGGGGGCAAACAGTCTATAAAGAGGTCGTCTACTACCTCATCGAGACTCCTGAGGAGGAGGTGAGGCTCTCGGACGAGCATATCGCCTATCAGTGGCTCCCATACGGTGAGGCGCTGCGGGTGATCACCTTCGGGAACTCGAAACGGGTTGTCGGTGAGGCGCACGAATTTTTGACGGTGCATAAGAGCGAGAGAGAGCGGTGAGTCGGTCACATCTTCCGGTCTTCCGGGAGATCCTGGACCTCTTTTCCAAGGAAGTAACTCACGACGGTCCTGATGGTGACAAGCCCTCCGAGCATGATCAGGTCCTGGAAGGTCGGCTCGAGGATCGTCTTTAGGACATCGGCGGCGACGAAGAACTCAAGGCCGATCAGGATGCGGGTGGTGAACGTCCACCGGATATCGCGGTAACTCTTCTTGCGAAGGCGCGTCTCCCGCGCCAGGAGTTCGATGATCGCGATCACCGCCCCGTAGACGATGAAGAGCGCACCGAATCCCCCGAGGATCGTCTCGGCGATCTCGATGAACTGCTCAAGCACCATACCCGGTGCGCATATGGGCGATGGTGGACTTATACGTTATCGGGGTTCTCTGGCGCCAGGGGGACGACAATACGATACCCGTTGTAGCGCTCGACCGCAACCGAGACGCCGTAGACCGCCTTGATGCTCTCCGGGGTCACGACCTCGGGCCCGCCGGCGGCGTGGATAATCCCGTCTTTTAAGAGGATGAACCGGTCGGCGTAGCGGAGCGCCATGTTTAAGTCGTGCATCGTCATCACCGCGGCGACATTGTGGTCCGCCGCGACGCGCCGGACGATCCCGAGGATCTCGAGCTGGTTTCGAAGATCCAGGCTGCTTGTGGGTTCGTCGAGGAGAAGGACCCGCGGCTCCTGCACGAGGGCCCGTGCAATGCTCACCTTCTGGAGTTCCCCGCCGCTCATCTCGTCGATGTAGCGAAGCGAAAGGTCCTCAAGACGGAGCCTCCGGATCGCCGCCTCGACGATCCGGATGTCTCTCTCCGTTACGCTCCACCCGATATGCGGCCGGCGACCGAGGAGGACGGCGTCAAAGACGGTCATCCGGCCCGCCTCGCACCGTTGCGGAACGTAGCCGACCTTCCGTGCAATCTCCATCCGATCCGCCGTGAGGAGATCCGCCCCCTCGACGAGGACGGATCCGGCCTTCGGCTTTAAGATGGCGTTCATGCACTTCAAGAGGGTCGTCTTTCCAACACCGTTCGGGCCAAGGATCGCGAGGACCTGGTGGGATTGCAGGCTGAACGTGACATCGCGGATGACCGGAATGCTCCGGTAGGTGAACGCCACCCCGTCGACGTCGAGGATCATCGCTGATACCCCCGAAGCAGCAGGTAGATGAAGACCGGTGCGCCCAGGAACGCCGTCAGCACGGCAACCGGGAGGACGTAGGGCGCCACGATGATACGTGCGACGGTATCGGAGGCGAGGAGGAGGATCCCGCCCATCACGCAGGAGCCGGGGATGAGGTAGCGCTGGTCGTCGCCGATGAGCCTCCTTACCATGTGGGGGCAGACGAGCCCGACAAACCCGATCACTCCGAGGAACGAGACGATGACGGCGGTGACAAGCGCCGCAACGACCATGCCTGCGTCCCGGACCCGTTCGACGCTGACACCGAGACCTTTCGCGGTCTCGTCGCCGGCATCGATCGCGTTGTAGTTCCAGCGGTTCGCGATGAAGTAGAGCGAGGCCGCGAGCACTACGACGGTCATGATCCCGAGCTCCTCCCAGCTCGCCCGCCCGACATCGCCAAACGTCCAGAAGACGACGGCGGCAAGCTGGGTGTCGCTTGCGAAGTACTGCAGAAACATCGTCCCGGCGGTAAAGAGCGAGGAGAGGGCGACCCCGGCAAGCACCATCACCTCCGGGGAGGCTCCGCGCAGACGGGAGATGGAGAGGATGATCATCGTGGCAAGGAGACAGAAGAAGAACGCCACGACCGTCGTGAGGTAGGGGTTGTGTATGGTGACGGCGTCGGCGACCGTGGAGTGCATCTCTCCCGCGCCGAGGAGGATGACCGAGACGGCAGCCCCGAACGCGCCGGCGTTCGAGATGCCGAGCGTGAACGGCGAGCCGATCGGGTTACGGAGGATCGACTGCATGGCAACCCCGGCTACCGAGAGCCCGACACCGGCGACGATTGCGGCGAGCGCCTGGGGGAGCCGGATGTTCCAGACGATCCGGTCGGTGCTTGTGATCTCAAAGGTGCTCTCCGGGTGGAGGAGGGCGGCGATCCGGTCGGCGATGCCGTTCACGATCGAGGAAAAGACCTCGGAGGGCGGGATGCCGACCGCACCGACCGATATGGAGACGACCAGGAGGATACCGAGGAGGACGGCCCCCCCGAGTATCCAGAGGCTCTTTCGCCGCACATACCCGAGATAGTCCTCGGGGATAACCCCGTCTGCAAAGTGCATCTCGCTCGATCCTCCAGTTCTGGGGCTTACAGCGGGATCTTTCCAAACCCGAGGTCTCGGTACTGGCTGTTGTGCTCGCTAAAGACCGGCTTTCCGATGAAGAAGGTATAGATCTCGTCCGCCTTCTCCTTTGGGTCGATATCCTCGAACCGGTCGGGGTAGAGGGTCTTTCCGATGAAGTAGGCGTTGGCAAGCACGGTCTCGTAGTTTGTGCTGTAGAAGTTGTACGGGAGGACGCCGTAGACCCGGCCTTCCTTTGCGGCGGTGAGGCCCTGCAGCGCGGGATCGTTCTTCAGTTCGCCGATTGCCCCGCCGCCGTCCATCTGGGTCGTGCCGACGTCGATGAAGAGATACTCGGGGTCCCAGTCGACGAGGGCCTCTTTTGCAACGTCGGCATGTGCCGTGCCGAGGCCGGCCGCGACGTTCTCTGCGTTCACCCAGAGAAACGGCGGGTAGGCGGGCTCTGTCGAGATGATCCCGTGGGCGCCGGCATAGGAGACCCCGCCGACATAGACAGTCTTTCGTTCATCCTCGGGGATGTCGCCGGTCCGGGTTTCGAGGTCGGCGATCGTCGCTTCGATGTAGGCGATCACCTCTTCCGCCCGCTCTTCCTTCCCGATGACCCTGCCCATCACCCGGAGCCCTTCGTACATCTCTGCCTTCTCGGCGTCGTTTCGGAGCGAGCCGTATGCGAACGCCACGACCGGGATCCCGGTCCTCTCTTGGAGTTTGTCGGCCTCGGCGGCACTTGTGGCGTATGCCGTCCCGGAAGACCCGGTCTTGAAGATGACCTCCGGCCCGATCCCCAGGATCTTTTCGGGGTCGTCCTTGCCCCGGAACTCGCCGATCAGGGGAAGACCCTTGAACTGTGCGCCGTAAGCGAGGGCGTAGGGGCGGCCTTCGATGGCCTGATCTTTCTTCTCGATATCATCGACGCCGACGACGAGGTCCTGGCCCTGCAGGTAGACGAGGTAGCGCAGGCACCCGGAGCCAGAGCAGACGACGCTCTCTGGTGGCGACGGGACGGCGACGGTCCGGCCGAAGCCATCGGTGACCGTGTTCGTCTCCCCGACGCCGCTTTGTGCGGCCTCGGTGCCGGTGCACCCGGCGGTGAAGGTCGCAAGAACGAGGGCCGCGAGCACCGCGGCCGCGAGAGATCCAGCGTAATGGGATTTTGACATACAGAGATCAATAGTTGTAACACAGTTTATTATAACTTGTGAATTTGGTTCTATCAGGTGTAATTTATTTTAAATTTGTAATACTCTACCGACCTATCCTGATCTCGAGCCGATCTCCGGGCCCAGATCTGCTGGAAGCCGCTTCTTTCGCGCCGTCCGGCAGAGACCGGCGAACCATTATGAGCGGGCCCGTCAATCCGGGGATAGAAGAGCCGGCCGTGCAACCCCCGGTCGGCAGATAGTGAGGAATCCTGATGCCAGGGAGGATGCTAACCGAATCTGAGGGCTACCGTCTGCTGGACTCGTGCGGGATACCCGTGCCCCCCCACCACCTCTCCGCCAGCGCTGCCGATGCCCGGGCAGCCGCGGATCGGATCGGCTACCCCGTCGTCATGAAGGTCATATCGCCCGAGATCATCCACAAAAGCGACGTCGGCGGGGTGATCACCGGAATTCGAGGGCCCGACGAGGCCGAGGAGGCGTATCGGACCATCATGGCAAACAGCGCGGCCCGGGCCCCCGGTGCCGCGATAACCGGGATCATCGTCGAGAAGGAGATGCCGCCTGGGCTTGAGGTCCTCGTCGGCGGGAAGACCGATCCCGCGTTTGGCAAGATCATCACGTTCGGGCTTGGCGGGAAACTCGTGGAGCTCCTGGAGGATGTCGCTATCCGGGTGCTGCCCGTGGATGATGACGAGATCCGGTCCATGATCCGCGAGATCGAGGGTTACCGGCTCATCCGGGGATATCGCGGGGAGGCGCCGAAGGACGAGAAAGCGCTCGTCCGGATCATCGCGAAGATGGCCCGCCTCTTTGCCGAGAGCCCGGATATCCGGGAGTTCGACCTAAACCCGGTCATCCTCTACGAGGAGGGGGCGAGCGTCGTCGATGCACGGATCATCGTCGGGGATACCGTCGGGGCCGGGAGCGCCCGCCTCAGCATCCGTGCTCCCCCGGACCTCTTCTACCCGAAGTCCATCGCGGTGATCGGGGCGTCGGCGACCCCGACGAAGGTGGGCTACTCGGTCCTCCGAAACCTTCTTTCGTTTCCCGGCGACCTCTACCCGGTCAACCCGGGGAGATCGGAACTCTTCGGGCGGAAGGCATACCCCTCCGTTCTCGAGATCCCCGGCCCGGTGGACTGGGCGGTCGTCGCGGTGCCCGCCCATCTCGTCCCCGGGGTGATGGAGGAGTGCGGGAAGAAGGGGGTGAGGCTTGCCATCATCGTCACCGCGGGGTTCCGGGAGACCGGGGAGGATGGCGCCGCTCTTGAGGAGGCGGTTGTTGCGATCGCGAGAAGGCACGGGATCCGGGTCGTCGGCCCGAACTGCCTTGGGGTGATGATGCCCCATATGGGGATCAACGCCACGTTCGACCCGGTCTCGCCGAGGCCCGGGGACGTCGCCTTCATCTCCCAGAGCGGGGCGATCATCACCACAGTCGTCGACTGGAGCCTCCCTGCGGAGTTCGGGTTCTCGAGCGTCATCAGCGTCGGCAACCAGGCGGATCTCGGGTTCGAGCACTACCTCCGGTTCGCCGAGCAGGACGAGATGACCCGGTCTATCACCCTCTACGTCGAGGAAATCCAGGACGGACGGGGGTTTATGCAGATCGTCGGCGACGTCGCGAGGAATAAGCCGGTCGTCGCGGTCAAGTCCGGGTCGTCGCAAAAAGGCCGGGCTGCGGCATCGTCCCACACGGGATCGCTTGCCGGAAGCTACGACGTCTACGTTGCGGCCTTCCGCCAGGCCGGGGTGATCCCGGTCCGGAGCCTGCGGGACGCCTTCAACCTTGCAGAACTCCTGGCCTCCGAGGGCTACCCGCAGGGGAAGAGGGCGATCGCCGTCACCAGCGCGGGGGGGTTTGCCGTCCTCGCCTCGGATTACGCCGAGGCCTACGGCGTCGATATGGTCGACCTGCCCGACGATGTGCTGCGTGAGTTAAACGAGTTCCTCCCGCCGATCTGGAACCATGCAAACCCCATGGATATCATCGGGGACGCCGACGCCGCCAGGTTTGCTGCTCTCTTTGACGTCCTGATCCGGCACCAGGACTTCTGGGATATCGCGTTCGTGATTGCCGTGCCGACGACGCTCGTCGACCCGGCGCATGTTGCAAACGAGATCGTCCGGTTCTCCCGGAACACCGAGAAGATGGTGGTGGGCTGCATGCTCGGCGGCGATAGCATGCGCAGCGGTCTAAGAATTTTACGCGGCTGCCGGATCCCGAATTTTGAGGAATTAGAGGACGCATTCAAAGCGGTGGGAAGCGTTCTATCCGTCCCGAAGGCGCGGGGAGCGGGGCAGCGGCGCCCGCCCCGCGACGATCGGTGTCCGGGGGGCGAGGGGTGATGCCTTCCCGGATTCCCGGAAACCTTTTATATCCCTCTTCCACATCTCGGTCTGTCGGAACGGAGACAAACCCGTTCTCCGGGGAGATGGATGGGGATGCTGTTTGAGAAGATAAGATCCGAGATCCTTGCCCACAACTCGTATGTGGTTGGGGCGGAGGGGGAGGCGGTGGTCATCGATCCGAGGCGGGACTGCCAGATCTACGCGGAGATCGCCGAGAGCAACGACTTTAAGATCACAACGATCTTTGAGACGCACAAGAACGAGGACTACGTCATCGGGTCCCGCGACCTTGCCCGCATAACAGGGGCCGAGATCCTGCACGGGGCGCGGGAGAACTTCAGGTTCGGGACCAGCGTCCACGAGGGGGATACCTTCAGGCTCGGCCCCCTCGAGCTTGAGGTCATCGAGACCCCCGGACATACGGTCGAGAGCATATCGATACTGCTGCGCGACCGATCCGTCTCCGCCGACCCGCTGATGATCTTTACCGGTGATGCGCTCTTTGCAGGCGACGTCGGGAGGACCGATCTTGCCGGGGAGAGCAAGCGCCGGGAGATGTCCGAGATGCTCTATGCAAGCCTGCACGAGAAGATCCTCCCGCTCCCGGACGGCGTGATCGTCTGCCCCGCTCACGGCGCGGGCTCCGTCTGCGGCGGCAACATCAGCGACCGGGAGTATACGACGATTGGGTTTGAGAAGGCGGCAAATCCCATCCTCTCGATGAGCAAGGAGGAGTTCGTCGAGTACAAGATGAACGAGAAGATCTACGAGCCGCCGTACTTCGAGATGATGCGAAGACTCAACCGGGAGGGCCCGCCCCTTCTCTACAGCCTGCCGCACCTCTCGGCCTATTCCGCCCGGGAACTTCGCTCTCTCCTCGACGGAAAGGCCCAGATCATAGATATCCGGTCCCCGACGAGTTTCGCCGGAGGGCATATCCCGGGGACGCTCAATATCTGGCGGGACGGTCTTCCGATCTACATGGGCTACTACCTGAACTACGACGACCCGATCGTCCTCGTCGACGACTTCAACCTGGACCTGGACCGCGTGGTCCGCTACTGTGTGAGGCTTGGCTACGACAACATCGCGGGATACCTCGCCGACGGGTTTGCGGCCTGGTTCAAGCAGGGCGAAGAGATCGAGCGGACCGGGACCTGGTCCCCGTCCGATCTCGCGGAGCACCTGGACGACCCTTCGGTCTATATCCTCGATGTCCGCAAGATCGGCCAGCGGGAGGAGAAGGGCTACATCCAGGGCTCCCACCACATCTACGTCGGGCACCTCGAGGAGCACCTTTCGGAGATCCCGGAGGATAAGCGGATCGTCGTCCACTGCGATGTCGGGTACAAGGGAAGCATCGCAGCAAGCATCCTCCAGAAGCACGGGTTCTCAAACGTCATAAACCTCCTTGGAGGCACGATCGGGTGGGAGGCGGCGAACTACCCGATGATCAAAGAAGAGGAGGAACTTTACGCCGCGCCGGCGGCGTAGGGGTGGGGGCCCGGGATGACTCCCTATTCTTCATTTTTGTGCAAAAGCCCGGGGAATACGTGTGGTTCAGGACCCCTGCGATCAAGCGTCCCCGTCATCAAGCATCTGCCTGACTGCAACCTGTAGTTCAGGGATCTTGTTCTTGATAGCGTCCCACAGGATCTCGTTATGAATGCCGAAGTATGCGTGAATGAGGATATCCCGCATCCCTGCAATCTTTCTCCAGGGGATATTGGGGTATTGGCATTTCAACGGTTCGGGGATGAGTATCACGGCCTCGCCGATGACCATGAGGTTCCGGATCACTCCGTCCTGCACCAGGTCGTTTGCCAAAAAATCTTCGTAGTCCATTCCCGGGTATACCGCTCAATTCTCTCGATGGCCTCGAGGATATCCCGGAGGTAGAGGTTATAATCCCGGGACATACCGGACGCTCCTGAGTATATACGGCTCGAGAGCCGGTTTTATGGTGTCGCGGTCGACGAGGTCGACCCTTCTCCCGAAGAGATCTTCGAGGAAGAACTTGAGGTCCATGTACGTGTCGAAGGAGCGCCTCCCTTCCTCGAACTCGATGAGGATATCGATATCGCTCTCTTCACGCTCCTCGCCCCGGACAAACGACCCAAAGACCCCGATCCGCCGGACCCCCAGGCTCCTGATCCGTTCCCGGTGTTTTGCGAGCGCATCGAGGATGCCATCGGCTGTAAGCATATCATACTCCTGTTACCCGCCCGTCAGGATAACGCTTTTCTTCCTGCTACGATGATCGTAACCACAATTTCTGGAGTGCGCAGGAATTGACGCAAATAGCCTTGGTGTAAGATAATCCCGTTGACAATCAGTCGTTCTCCATCCCTGCAGCCGGACGTAAACGACTAAGTTTATCCATCTTCTATCGAATTGTTAGATCGGTGGTCTGCCCCATGTACTACGCCCATTCCACAAACAATTCCGATAAACAGAATTGGCAGTTGCTCAGAGTTCACCTCAAGAACGTTGCCGATATTGCGTCGCAGTTTGCTGGGGATTTTAATGCCGGTAAACTTGCTTACGCCGGAGGGTTGCTGCATGACATCGGGAAGTATTCGGCAGAGTTCCAGAGGCGCCTTGAGGGAGCAAACATTCGGGTCGACCACTCGACCGCCGGGGCACTGGAGGCAAGGGCACTGTACCCAAAACAGTTCAGCCGTATCCTTGAGTACATCATCACCGGGCACCATGGAGGTCTATTGAACTATGGCAGCGAGGCGAGCGGGCTTGAAGAGCGCTTGGGAAACAGGTTTTTACCGGATTACTCGGCGTACCGGGACGAGATCCAGGCCCCTGATCTTAAGGGGTTCCGCCCGGTTCTGCAGCCGGTCCGAAACGGGATCGGATTTACGGTGGCCTTCTATACGCGCATGCTCTACTCGTGCCTCGTCGATGCGGATTCTCTCGATACTGAAGCGTTCGCAGATCCCGGGGCATACTCCGTCCGGGGGCGATACGACTCGTTTGAGACCCTCTCCCGGAGGTTCGATGAGTATATGGCCGTCCTCCTCTCGGGTGCCGACGAAACTCTGATCAACAAGCAGAGAAGGGAGATCTACGAACAGTGCCGGGAGGCGGCATCCCTCCCACCGCAGGTCTTTACCCTGACTGTCCCGACCGGCGGGGGGAAGACACTCTCATCGATGGCATTTGCGCTTGAGCACCTAAAACGCCACAATCTAAAGAGGATATTTTATGTCATCCCCTATACAAGCATCATCGAGCAGAACGCCGCAATATTCAGGAAGATCTTCGGGAACCGGAACGTGCTGGAGCACCATAGCAACTTCGACCCGATGACGGTACCCGACGACGATGCTGACCCCGTGAGGTATCTCCTTGAACTCTCGGCCGAAAACTGGGATATGCCAATCATCGTGACGACAAATGTCCAGTTCTTCGAATCGCTCTTCTCAAACAAACGGTCGCGATGCAGAAAGATCCACAACCTTGCCCGGAGTGTGATCATACTCGATGAGGCCCAGATGCTGCCGACGGACTTCCTGCGGCCCTGCCTCCAGGCTCTCTCTGAACTTGTCCGAAACTACGGTTCCACAGTCGTCATCTGCACGGCGACCCAGCCCAGACTCAGTGATCTACTTGATGAAAGCATCAGGCCCGCCGAGATCATGCGTTCGCCTGCAGAACTTTATGAGGTGTTCCGGCGGGTCAACGTGCACGATCTCGGGCCAATGAGCGACGAGGAACTCACCGCCAGGCTGCAGAAGCACCACCAAGTTCTCTGTATCGTCAATACCAGAGCCCACGCCCAGCACCTGCACGCCTCACTCTCGGAACACGGCCGGTGCTTCCACCTGAGCGCCAGAATGTGCCCCATCCACCGGAGGAAGCAACTGAAGGAGATCAAGGATCTGATTAAAGCGGGTGCAGAGTGCCGTGTCGTCTCGACCCAGCTGATCGAGGCCGGCGTGGATATCGACTTCCCTATTGTCTACCGGGGAGCAACCGGCATCGATTCCGTTGCCCAGGCTGCCGGACGGTGCAACCGTGAGGGAAAGGCAGAGCGGGGAGAGGTCTACGTCTTCCGGTCGACCGAGAGGTATGGTCAGGCTACGAGCTGGCAGCGGCTCACAGCGGAGGTCGGCAGGATGGTCATGGATATATATGGCGATCCACTCTCACTTCGGGCTGTCGAGGCCTACTTCCAGAGACTCTACTCGTATAAGGGTGACAAGGGGCTTGACCGGGAGGGGATACTGGAGTCGTTCGAGAAGAGGGCTCGTGAGTTTGCATTCCCGTTTGAGGATGTCGGGTGGAAGTTCTGCATCATTGAGCAGGGCACAAAGGACCTCATCGTCCCCTATGGCGACGAAGGGAGAGCACTCCTCGACGAACTCCGGGCCAGTGAATCACCGTGGAAGTATGCACGGCATCTGCAAGGGTATACGATCAATATCTACCCTAACGAATTTCGGGAACTCGAACGCGCAGGAAAAATCGACCTCTTCGGCGACAGGTTCTGGATACTGAATGATATGAGCCAATACTCCGAGGAAATTGGACTGATAAATCGAAAAGGTAATGAAGGGGAGGGATCACTACTGATCGTTTAGGGAGGCGATGGCGATAGGCTATGGAGTACGGCTGAAAGTATGGGGAGATTATGCCTGTTTTACCCGACCGGAGATGAAGACGGAGCGGGTGAGTTACGATGTGATGACCCCCTCGGCTGCACGGGGCATCCTTGAGGCAATCTACTGGAAACCTGCCATCCGCTGGAAGGTTGACAAGATCCACGTCTTAAACCCTATAAAGTTTGACAACGTCCGCCGAAACGAGAGGGCGGGTAAGATCCCGGCGACGAAGGTGATGAGCGCACTCCGCGGGAAGGATGTTGCTCTTTTTCAAGACTCTGCCCAGGGAGCCGTCCAGCGAGCATCATTGCTCTTGCGTGATGTCTGTTATGGTATCGAAGCGCACTTCGAGTTGACCGACCAGGCGGGCCCCGATGATACCGCCGAGAAACACTACAACATCGCGCTCCGCAGAATGCGGAAGGGGCAGTGCTTCTACCAGCCTTATTTCGGCTGCCGTGAGTTCCCGGTCCGGTTCGAACTCGTGGAGGGAGAGATGCCGAAGTCCTGCTACACGGGAGAGAAGGATCTCGGATTCATGCTCTACGACATCGATTTTGACGATGGCATGAAGGCCATCTTTTACCGGGCGGTCATGGTGGACGGCGTCATCGATGTACAGCGGTGCTTAGAGTTCGGGGGCGTCTCATGATCATCCAGTCTCTCTGCCGGTATTATGACATCCTCGCGGAGGATGAGAGAGCAAAAATAGCTCGATTTGGATACGGTCCCGTTGACGTTTCCTTTGCCCTTGTTATTTCGGATGATGGTGAGATATCATACATTGTTGATCTCAGGAGTGACAATAAGAAACCAAGACCGAGAACTGAGGTTGTGCCACTGCACATGGGTCGCTCAGGGACGCAACCCCCGGCGTATTTCTTATGTGATAAGGCCAAGTATTTCTTTGGCGTGGAGAAGAAGAAAAAGGGTGCTATTTCTGCCGCAGACGACAATCAAGAAGTCATCATTCTAGAAAAAGGAGAAAAAGAGGATCTCTTGATTACAAAACATTCCCGAGATTGTTTTGAAGATTTCAAACGCCTTCATCGTAAGATCCTGGAGGATGTAGACGATCCATGTGTAAAGAGATTCTTGAAATTCCTTGATCGATGGAAGCCTGAATCGTTCCTTGACAACACGAAACTTCTAGAGTATAAAGATGAGATCCTCAACGACAGCAATTTAGTGATTGGTTGTGGAGGAATATATCTTCACGAGAACGATGCTGTCAGAGCTGCTTGGGAAAAGCACTTATCGCAGGGTATAGAAAAGAAGCAAACAAGTGCCCAATGCCTTGTAAGTGGACGGTCGGCTTCTGTAGCGCGGTTACATAATAAGGTTGTTGGAGTCGCTGGCACGCATTCCTCAGGTGCTCCGCTCGTCGCGTTCAATGATGATTCTTTCTGCTCCTATGGTAAAAAGCAGGGCCTCAACGCCCCGGTCAGCGAGTTGGCGATGTTTAAGTATACCACCGCTCTGAACTATCTCCTTGCACGCCCGGAGTATCACATGCGCATTGCCGATACAACGGTCGTCTTCTGGGCGGAGACAAGCGGGACGGCCTGCGAGGATCTTGCGCTTCTCTTCTTCGATCCTCGTGAAGAGGCCGATGAGGACAGTGAAGCAGAATCCTCTGGTCCGGCGAGGATTCAGGACTGGAAGAGAATCGAACTGATCTCCGATATCCTCGATAAGGTTCGGAGGGGCCAGAAGGTCCATACCGAGGATATCGGGGCAGACCCTGAGGCGAACTTCTACATACTTGGCCTCTCTCCCAACAACGCGAGACTTGCGGTCCGGTTCTGGCACGTTGATACCTTTGGCAACTTTATCGCAAGAGCCGCACGGCATCACCTGGACATGGAGATCGTCAGGGGCGATTACGATCCGCGGTATGTCTCGATGTATCGTTTGTTGAGAGAGACGGTTGCGCCGAGTTCGGATAGCAAGGCCGCTTCCCCGCTCCTTGGCGGCCTTGTTATGCGGTCGATCCTGAACGGTGGACCATACCCTGTTCAGATGTACAGCGCGATCCTCAATCGGGCGAAGGTGGATCAGCCAATCAACTCGATCCGGGCGGGCTTCATCAAAGCCTACCTGCTCCGCCTTGCGAGAGCCGGTCTGACTAATTTAAGGGAGGATATGATTAGCGTGAGTCTAAACGAGGAGAATCAGAACGTGCCGTACCGCCTTGGGAGGCTCTTTGCAGTCCTCGAGAAGGTACAGGCCGATACGAACAGAGAGATGCAGAGCACGATCACCAGCAAGTACTTCAGCAGTGCGTCGACGACGCCGGCGGTGGTCTTCCCGGTTCTGCTGAAACTTGCACAGCACCATATCGCAAAGTCCGATTGGGGATTCAAGACGGTGCAGGCGATCGAAGAGACGCTGGAAGGTGTTGATGAGTTCCCGGCATACTTGAGCCTGGAGGAGCAGGGGATGTTCATGCTCGGCTACTACCACCAGCGTAAGGCGCTTTACACGAAGAAAGAGGGAAAAGAGGATTTGCAGGTGAGGGATCATGAGTGAGCCTATTAAAAACCGGTATGAGTTTGTCCTGTTGTTTGATGTCGAGAATGGAAATCCGAATGGTGACCCGGATATGGGGAATATGCCACGGATCGATCCGCAGACGGGACATGGTATCGTAACAGATGTTTGCCTCAAGAGAAAAGTCAGAGATTATATCGACCTTGTTAAATCGGATGATTCTGGCCGCAATGTACCAGGATATAACATATATGTCAAGTCGGGTGTGGTTTTAAATGATTTACATGCAATGGCGTATAAAAGCATAAACCGCCCCCCTAAAGGCAAGAAAGAACTGGCAGATCCCGCTGCTACCCAATTTATGTGCGAGAATTTTTATGATATCAGAACTTTTGGTGCTGTAATGTCAACGGGTGTTAATTGCGGACAGGTCAGAGGACCGGTGCAGCTCAACTTTTCCCGTAGCATTGACCCGATCTTCCAGCAGGAGGTCACCATCACCCGTCTGGCAGTCACAACCGAGGGGGACCGTGAGAAAGGCCGGACGATGGGGAAGAAGCAGATCGTCCCCTACGCGCTCTATCGCACCGAAGGCTACGTCTCCGCCCATCTCGCTCAGAAGACGGGGTTCTCCGATGACGATCTGGAACTCTTCTGGGAAAGCCTTGTCAATATGTTCGAGCACGACCACTCGGCCTCGAGGGGCAAGTTGTCTGCCCGGAAACTGATCGTCTTCAAGCACGACACGGCCCTGGGATGCTGCCAGTCACACCTCCTCTTCGACAAGGTCAGGGTTGAACGCATCTCCGGGGATCTGCCTCCGCGATCGTTTGGGGACTATCGTGTCACCGTCGATCGGGACGTGCCTGCCGGGGTCGAGATCATCGAGAAGTTGTGAGTACGGTGCGGTATACTGACGAAGAGCTGCTCGCGTTGTCGGGCATCCAGCACTTCTGTTTTTGCCGGCGTCAGTGGGCCCTCATCCACGTCGAGCGCCAGTGGGAGGAGAACCTCCAGACGGTGGAAGGCCACCTGGTCCATCAGAGGGTGGACGACCCGTTCTTCATGGAGAGCCGCGGCGATGTCATCATATCGCGGGCTGTCCCGATTGTCTCATACACCCTTGGCCTCTATGGCGTGGCCGACGTGGTCGAGTACATCCGCTCGGAAGATGGTATTTCCCTTCCGGGCCACGAAGGCCTCTGGACGGTAAGACCGGTGGAGTACAAGCGGGGGAGACCCAAGATTGACGAGCGCGATGAGGTCCAGCTATGCGCCCAGGCGATCTGTCTGGAAGAGGTGTTTAATTCCCGTATCAGCCGGGGCGACTTCTATTACAACGAGATCCGGCGAAGAGTGCCGCTGCTCCTCTCTGATGGGTTACGAGAGCGGGTTTATCGGTTGTCGGAGGAGATGCATGAACTCTTCGCCAGAGGTGTCACACCCCCTGCTGAAGTCTCGCGGAAGTGCGGCCTCTGTTCCCTCCAGAATGTCTGTATGCCGAAACTGACGAAAAAGCCCCAGTCTGTTCGCAAATATATACGCAAACACATCAAAGAGGCCTGTGTGGAGGATGTCTGAATACATGAGGTGGGTGGCAGCATGTTGGACCTGTTTGCCCGGGGGCACTGTGGATGAGGAAACTCCTGAACACACTCTACGTAACCACGCCGGAGTCCTACCTGGCCCGCGACGGTGAGAACGTCGTTGTCAGGGTCGAGAACGAGGAGAAGTTCCGTATTCCTATCCATAATCTTGAGGCCATTGTCTGTTTCGGCTACATGGGGGCCAGTCCTCAACTGATGCAGCTCTGCACCGAGAATAATGTCAGCCTCTCATTTTTATCGCCGTCTGGAAGGTTTCTGGGACGGGTCAGCGGCCGGGTGCGCGGCAATGTTTTGCTGCGGCGGACTCAGTACCTGCGAGCGGACAATCGCGAGGAGTCTCTGGAAATAGCAAAGGCTTTCATCATTGGTAAACTCGTGAACTGCCGAACAGTCCTCGGGAGAGGTATTCGCGATCACGGGGCGGTCATCGATTGCGATAAGGTTCGAGCGGCGGATGCTCTGCTGATCGAGAACCTCTTAAAGATCGAGGATTGCACCTCTGCAGATATGCTCCGGGGGATCGAGGGGAACTGCGCTAAATTCTACTTCGTCACTCTTGATGAGTTGATCCTCAAGCAGAAGGATGATTTTTACCTGGTTGAACGAAACCGGAGGCCGCCGCTGGACAATATGAATGCGCTGCTCTCTTTTCTGTATACGCTCCTTGCCCACGATCTTGAGTCCGCCCTGGAGACTGTGGGGCTCGATCCTTACGTTGGGTTCTTCCACACCGACAGGCCCGGGCGGCCGAGCCTGGCGCTCGATATGATGGAGGAGCTTCGCCCGTTCATGGCTGACCGTCTGGCGCTGAACCTTGTGAATATGAAGCAGATCAGCGGCAGGGATTTCATGAAGAAAGAGAATGGTGGGGTCATTCTGACCGACGATGGGCGTAAGGCGGTGATTGCTGCCTGGCAAAAGCGCAAACGGGAGATGATCACGCACCCGTATCTGAACGAGAAGATACCCATCGGACTGCTACCGTACGTGCAGGCGATGCTGATGGCCCGTTTCCTGCGGGGTGATATTGACGGCTATCCGCCGTTCTTCATGAACTGAGGTGTTTCGCAATGATGGTTCTGATCACGTACGATGTCAATACTGAGACTGAAGAGGGAAAAAAGCGCCTTCGCAAGGTGGCAAAGGAGTGTGTGAACTATGGTCAACGGGTTCAGAACTCAGTCTTTGAGTGTCTGGTCGATCCTGCCCAGTTTGCGAAACTTAAACATACCCTCTGTGAAATAATTGACGAAGAGAAAGACAGCCTCCGGTTCTACTACCTGGGTAAGAACTGGAAGAACCGGGTGGAGCACTACGGTGCAAAAGCGGGGTACGATCCAGAAGGTTTATTAATTACGTAACCCTGCGAACCTCAAGCGAACAGTATATCCCTGGAGGGTTCGCGGAGAAAATTCTCTGATATTATATTATTTTTGTGGTGCGGCTGCTCGGGTCTGTGTGTTGTGTGTTCGCCCTGTCGGAGGGATTGTTTTGAAGTAAATATATGATATAAATTATATTTTTAGTTTCATTATGGTTGGATCGTCAAATTTGTTAAAAGGAACATTTATCTACCCGCGGATTGAATACCAACTAAACCCCGATCGTCCTCTCTCATGAATGGGTGGGGTGGATGATCCGGGTTGTCTTTGCAGTCGCACCCTTCACGGGTGCGTGGATTGAAATTCGACCCACTCGTCGATAAGAGAGGCGGGATCAGGGTCGCACCCTTCACGGGTGCGTGGATTGAAATCAGATGGTTCCTCCGGTCGAAACAGAAACTTATTGTCGCACCCTTCACGGGTGCGTGGATTGAAATTCCCAGACCTCGACGGCACCGGCTGCCGGGGCGAGGTCGCACCCTTCACGGGTGCGTGGAT
Source organism: Methanoculleus thermophilus (assembly GCF_001571405.1). NCBI lineage: Archaea > Methanobacteriati > Methanobacteriota > Methanomicrobia > Methanomicrobiales > Methanomicrobiaceae > Methanoculleus > Methanoculleus thermophilus. The sequence goes on from NZ_BCNX01000006.1 coordinate 72,984, forward strand.
TGAAATTGATTCTTGGAGCAATCATGGTCGCCGGGGCCATGTCGCACCCTTCACGGGTGCGTGGATTGAAATGTGACCCCGGCCCCGCTTTCCCCTTTGGGGGAGGAGTCGCACCCTTCACGGGTGCGTGGATTGAAATTCATACAGAAACCTCCAAACTTGTTGCTCGGAGGCAGTCGCACCCTTCACGGGTGCGTGGATTGAAATGCGGTTTATACAAGCGCAAACCGTTAATGGAACAAGTCGCACCCTTCACGGGTGCGTGGATTGAAATACTATCCAGGTATCCTGGACTCGTCGCATAGACGGTCGCACCCTTCACGGGTGCGTGGATTGAAATATCGCTGAGCGGGTTCTCGGCCCGGACTCCCTCCGTCGCACCCTTCACGGGTGCGTGGATTGAAATGTGATTGATTTCTGCGGGCTCACCGGCGACGTGGTCGTCGCACCCTTCACGGGTGCGTGGATTGAAATCACCTGCTCGCCTCGTCCACGAACGGGAAGTCCCGTCGCACCCTTCACGGGTGCGTGGATTGAAATCCGGTCGGGACCGGCGTCGTCCGGTTCAAGATCCGGTCGCACCCTTCACGGGTGCGTGGATTGAAATAAGGAGAGATGAGGAATGAGCGTTACGGAACGTCAAAGTCGCACCCTTCACGGGTGCGTGGATTGAAATACTCGCCCCTTGGTCATCCGATCATGCCTCCGGGAGTCGCACCCTTCACGGGTGCGTGGATTGAAATCCCCTCCTGATGGGGGTCGCGATGGAGCAGGTCATGTCGCACCCTTCACGGGTGCGTGGATTGAAATACCCCTACCGAGGTCATCCTCGGTGCCACTGTCCCGTCGCACCCTTCACGGGTGCGTGGATTGAAATACGATAAATGGATACGCACAAAAGAAGAGCAGTGGTCGCACCCTTCACGGGTGCGTGGATTGAAATCTCAGCGGCGGTCAGCGCCAAGGGCGGCGGCCGCAGTCGCACCCTTCACGGGTGCGTGGATTGAAATTCTCAGAGAGTGAGCAAGACCCCCGGTACGGAACGTCGCACCCTTCACGGGTGCGTGGATTGAAATTCTTTAAACGTGCCGTAGAACAGGATCGGCTCGCGTCGCACCCTTCACGGGTGCGTGGATTGAAATCACTCGTAGAGGGTGATTGTGCTCCTGGTGACCTCCGTCGCACCCTTCACGGGTGCGTGGATTGAAATTACGGCGATTTTATCATGGAGATCTACGGCGCCGTGTCGCACCCTTCACGGGTGCGTGGATTGAAATAGCATCATACGACTCTCACCCTGTCTCCTCTCTGAGTCGCACCCTTCACGGGTGCGTGGATTGAAATATTCCGGCCAATCTCGACGACAACCCTGCGCTGACGTCGCACCCTTCACGGGTGCGTGGATTGAAATTGCTCATAGTAGGATTGTATATCGGGCATCGATACGTCGCACCCTTCACGGGTGCGTGGATTGAAATACCGGCGTGGTAGACACTACGAAACCGGCAGGGGGTCGCACCCTTCACGGGTGCGTGGATTGAAATTGCGAGAACGATGCGGCGCTGACGCTGTCGGTGCCGTCGCACCCTTCACGGGTGCGTGGATTGAAATTTCACCGAGGAGGTCTGGAACTGCTCCGCCTGCATGTCGCACCCTTCACGGGTGCGTGGATTGAAATAGATTCGAAAAGCACGTCTATACCGGGTCCACAGAGGTCGCACCCTTCACGGGTGCGTGGATTGAAATTAGGTCGTAGGTGACTTCGCCCGGCGCGCTCGAAGTCGCACCCTTCACGGGTGCGTGGATTGAAATATTGGACCGACGACGCGGAAGAAGTGCGCCGGGGTCGCACCCTTCACGGGTGCGTGGATTGAAATTCGTTGCAAATCGACCTGTAGGCTCGCCATCAGATCGTCGCACCCTTCACGGGTGCGTGGATTGAAATCAGGGTATACCGGACGCCACTATCACCTCCGTTTCGTCGCACCCTTCACGGGTGCGTGGATTGAAATAACCCCACAAGTTAACTTTCCCGGCGCCTTCAGCAGTCGCACCCTTCACGGGTGCGTGGATTGAAATTACAACATGAAATATCGCTACTATGCTGAATCCACGTCGCACCCTTCACGGGTGCGTGGATTGAAATAATCCCGATACTTTAAAGGTAAATGGTCGCGCTCCGTCGCACCCTTCACGGGTGCGTGGATTGAAATGATGTCCCCGTCGAATTTATAAGAGACAACACCAGCGTCGCACCCTTCACGGGTGCGTGGATTGAAATCTGATGGGCGAAGACGGCCTCGTCGTGATGCTGCTGTCGCACCCTTCACGGGTGCGTGGATTGAAATCCGTTCGGCCGCCTGCCGCCGTACAAACTCCGCGAGTCGCACCCTTCACGGGTGCGTGGATTGAAATTTACCCATGCCGTAGAGGATCGCCATGATCTGCTCGTCGCACCCTTCACGGGTGCGTGGATTGAAATTCCCGGCCGGTCGCAAAGATGTCGCATTCAGACCGTCGCACCCTTCACGGGTGCGTGGATTGAAATCGCTCTGCAACCACTTGTACACCACCTCTCGGTTGTCGCACCCTTCACGGGTGCGTGGATTGAAATCAGGCGTCCCGGATAATACAGTACACCTGCAACCGTCGCACCCTTCACGGGTGCGTGGATTGAAATTACATGCGTGGCGGCGGGGTGCCCGCCCCGTACGTCGCACCCTTCACGGGTGCGTGGATTGAAATCTGGCGAGACTCTCCCGGCTCTCGCCCCTGATGCGTCGCACCCTTCACGGGTGCGTGGATTGAAATCGGAGGCGCGAGTCTGCAACCGTTCGCCTGATACCGTCGCACCCTTCACGGGTGCGTGGATTGAAATACGGTCGTCCGGAGGGTCTCATTGCGCTCCGGGAAGTCGCACCCTTCACGGGTGCGTGGATTGAAATATCGAGTGCGGGCCGGATGTGCGGCCGGGCGGCCGTCGCACCCTTCACGGGTGCGTGGATTGAAATTCCCACCGATCGATGATCACCTGACAATACTGCGGTCGCACCCTTCACGGGTGCGTGGATTGAAATTCGGGGTAGAACCCTATGCGCAGGATCTCCTTACGTCGCACCCTTCACGGGTGCGTGGATTGAAATACAATGGAGGGAGGCCATATCCTACAACAAGTTCGAGTCGCACCCTTCACGGGTGCGTGGATTGAAATAGGGAGAGATACCGCGCCTGACCTACTCCCTTCGGCCGTCGCACCCTTCACGGGTGCGTGGATTGAAATGAGTATGTCGCGCTCAAGAAGGTCGCAATGAAGATGTCGCACCCTTCACGGGTGCGTGGATTGAAATCAAAGGGATCTGTTTCCCATGAGACAAATGCATATGTCGCACCCTTCACGGGTGCGTGGATTGAAATAAGTGCGGGGTGATTGCCGCCCACCCTTTCTCCCAGGTCGCACCCTTCACGGGTGCGTGGATTGAAATAAATCCGTGGGGTCCTGCCGCGACATCTGGCGGGGTCGCACCCTTCACGGGTGCGTGGATTGAAATCTCTCATCGCCCTGGTGCTCCTCGCGGCCGTGCTCGTCGCACCCTTCACGGGTGCGTGGATTGAAATCGTTCACCATCTGCATCCTGTGCGCCAACTCTCTGTCGCACCCTTCACGGGTGCGTGGATTGAAATCCAATAGTCGGCTCTGACGATCGCCTGACCGTCCCTGTCGCACCCTTCACGGGTGCGTGGATTGAAATCGCGCACATCGCGTACGCGCAGTCTCGGCAGATCGTCGCACCCTTCACGGGTGCGTGGATTGAAATTTCCCAAGTTTGTACACCAGATTTCGAGGTGTCGAGTCGCACCCTTCACGGGTGCGTGGATTGAAATAAGCGGAACCGGGAGGAGCCCCTTGCGGTGCTCCGGGTCGCACCCTTCACGGGTGCGTGGATTGAAATAAGAGGCGCTTGAAATTGCAGAAGAGTTTTACAGTCGCACCCTTCACGGGTGCGTGGATTGAAATGTGTATCCACCACTATCTCCGGCTGAATTTCAAGCTGTCGCACCCTTCACGGGTGCGTGGATTGAAATACCGCTTTGACCTCAAAGCCTCTAATCGTCGTGCCGTCGCACCCTTCACGGGTGCGTGGATTGAAATCCTCGCGGGATATGGCGAAAATCCAGACAGCCATAGTCGCACCCTTCACGGGTGCGTGGATTGAAATGTGATCACCTGAGCCTGGAGCGAGGCGTCCGCTTGTCGCACCCTTCACGGGTGCGTGGATTGAAATACGGACCCGCAGGTATCGCCGGGAATCCCGATGAAGTCGCACCCTTCACGGGTGCGTGGATTGAAATGTCTCCGTCACGCCTCTACCTCCATCATCCGCGCCTCGTCGCACCCTTCACGGGTGCGTGGATTGAAATACCGATGTCCATCGCGAGCATTGAGAACTCGAGGTGTCGCACCCTTCACGGGTGCGTGGATTGAAATACCGATGTCCATCGCGAGCATTGAGAACTCGAGGTGTCGCACCCTTCACGGGTGCGTGGATTGAAATTGGTGGCTGGCCCCACTCCCCTGCAGCGGGCCGCGTCGCACCCTTCACGGGTGCGTGGATTGAAATCAACATATTCGCGCGCCAAAACTAACGGCATCGTTGGAGTCGCACCCTTCACGGGTGCGTGGATTGAAATCAACACGTCGGTATAGTCATCTGCGACCGACATCGTCGCACCCTTCACGGGTGCGTGGATTGAAATTCCAGGTTGGGACGCTAAAGGGGGTGCTCCCCATGTCGCACCCTTCACGGGTGCGTGGATTGAAATTCAAGCAGTCTAGGACTGAGTAAACACATTAAAAAGTCGCACCCTTCACGGGTGCGTGGATTGAAATCGTTCCAGTTCGTCGTTAATCAGCCTCTCCATCGCCGTCGCACCCTTCACGGGTGCGTGGATTGAAATTCGCGGCCTCGAAGGATTCCCTGGAGGCAAAGATGTCGCACCCTTCACGGGTGCGTGGATTGAAATTAAACCGGCTTGCTCCATCCTCGAACAAAATGAGGGTCGCACCCTTCACGGGTGCGTGAGTTGAAATCGCCGGACCACGGGCAGGTCCGGGCCGAGGGTGTGTGGATTGAGGTATCCCCCTCCGTTCATCCTGCCCAACTCAAAGATTGTCGCACCCTTCACAAGCGCACGGATATGATCCATGCTTCTGGCGGGACGTCCCTCACTCCGCCCTCGTCTCCTCCCACCCGATACAGACCCTGATCGGGACCCTCTCCGCAAGCGCCGCCGCGACCGGCGAGCGCCGGTAGGCCCGGTTCACGAGGTCCTCGATCGTCTCCCGCGGTGCGTCGGCATCCACCCGGACGGTCAGGCGGACCTCGTCAAGGCCCGGCCGGGTGTTGCCGATCTCAAAAAAGCCCGCGAGGTCGAGGTCGCCCGCAACATCGATCTCGATCAGGTCGACCTCGATCCCCTCCTCCGCGGCGCTGTAGGCGATAGAAGCCGCGATGCAGGCCGAAAGCCCCGTCAGCACCAGTTCCGTCGGGCTTGGGCCCCGGTTGCTCCCGCCGAGCATCGCCGGCTCGTCGGCCGGGACGGCGAAGTCCCGGACGATCGTCGTCGTGTGCGCACCCCCGTTCCAGGTTGTGAGGGCGGAGAGGGTCCTCTCGCCCGCTGCAGGATCCCTTGTTATCCGCTCCACGAGGGCGTTTGCCCGCTCCATATCGAGCCCGTTTTTCATCATACGCAAGACTCCGCATCAGACGATCGGCTCGGGCGGCCTCTCTTTTGAGCCCATGAGCCGCAGCATCTCCTCGATATCGGTCGTCGGGATGTCGCAGGCGTAGTTCGTGCAGACGTATGCCGTCGCCTTCTCCCCGACCATCACGATGTCCCGGGTGTACCCGGCAATCCTGGTGATCTCCGGGTTCTCCTCCTCGGCGGGGCGGAAGATTATGAGGGCGTCGGGGTTGTAGTGCGATCGGATGGCCCGGAGCATCGCGGTCGTATCCTCTGCGCCCGTAACCCCGGTGACGATCACCTCATGGTTCGGCCCCAGCATGAACTCCAGGCCCGTGAGGAACTGGGCGTGAGCGGCCGGAGCCTTGAGAACGGCATCTGAAAAGACAACCCTCATCCGGTCGGCCATCCTCTCGAACTCGAGGTCTGCCGTTATCCGCCCGAGGGCAAAGAGGCTCAGCATCGCCACGCCATTCCCGGAGGGGATCGCCCCGTTGGAGACCGGTTTCTGCCGGACGGGAATATCGAGGTCGTCCGGGGTGAAGTAGAACCCGCCGTTCTCACAGTCCCAGTAATGGGCGACCATATCCCGGGCGAGTTCTGTGGCGGTCACAAGGTAGCCGGGGGAGAAGGTGGCCTCGTAGAGTTCGATGAGCGCCCAGACCATGAACGCATAGTCGTCGAGGGTCGCAGCGAGCCCCGCCTCCCCGTCCCGGTAGCGGTGGAGGAGCCGCCCGTCCTGCCTGCGGAGGTTTTCGAGGATGAACGCGGTCGCCTTCTCTGCCGCCTCAAGGTAACCTGGGTCGTCGAAGGTCCGGGCGGCTTTTGCGAGCGCGGCGATCATCAGGGCGTTCCAGTCGGTCAGGATCTTATCGTCCCTTGCCGGGCGGACCCGCCTCTCCCGGGCCGCAAAGAGCCTCTGCCGGGCGCCCTCCACGAACCACGCGAGGTCCTCTTCGGTCGTCGAGAACTCGTGGGCCCAGGAGACCAGCGGGCGGCGGAGACGGAGTATGTTCCTGCCGGTCCTCTTTCCGCCGGGCTGCTCGATGTAGTTTCCCGGCTCCACGACCCCAAAGATCCGGGAGAACCGCTCCCCGTCCTCCTCCCCGAGAACCGAGAGGATCTCCTCCTTCGTCCAGAGGTAGAACTTCCCTTCCTTGCCCTCGCTGTCGGCGTCCTCGGCCGAGTAGAATCCGCCGGCGGGATCGGTCATATCCCGCAGGACGTAGGCGATCGTCTCGCGGGCGGTTCGGGCAAACTCCTCCCTCCCGGTCGCGAGGTATGCCTCGGTATACGCCATGGCAAGGAGCGCCTGGTCGTAGAGCATCTTCTCAAAGTGCGGGACGAACCACTCCGCATCCGTCGAGTAGCGGTGGAACCCGTAGCCGATCTGGTCGAAGATCCCGCCCTGCCGCATCGCATGCAGGGTCTTTTCGACCATCTGGTATGCCGGCGCCTTCCCGGTCCGGTAACCGTGGCGGAGCAGGAAGATGAGGTTGTGCGGGGTCGGGAACTTGGGTGCGTCGCCAAACCCGCCGTTCTCCCCGTCAAAGACCCGGTAGAATGTCTGGTAGGCCTCGTCGAGGGTCGATTCGGAGAGCTCGCTTGAGCCTGGAGGGTTGCGGGCAGCGTTTCGCAGCGCCTCGATCACCTGGTCGCCGGCGCTCTCGAGGTCCTGGCGCTGGCTCTGCCAGATCTTGCTGATCCGGGGGATGAGGTCCAGGAGCCCGGTCATCCCGTACCGGCTCTCTTTCGGGATGTAACTTGCGGCAAAGAAGGGCTTTTTGTCAGGTGTCATAATGATCGTGAGCGGCCAGCCCCCGGCCCCGGTCAGCACGTGAGCGGCCGTCATGTAGATCTGGTCGATATCCGGCCGCTCTTCGCGATCCACCTTGATGCAGACGAAGACGTCGTTTAGGAGTTTTGCGACCTGCGGGTCTGCAAACGACTCCTTCTCCATGACGTGGCACCAGTGGCAGGTCGAGTAGCCGATCGAGAGAAGGATCGGTTTGCCTTCCTCTTTCGCCCGCCGGAATGCTTCTTCTCCCCAGGGATACCAGTCGACGGGGTTATGAGCGTGCTGGAGCAGGTACGGACTCTTCTCGTGGATAAGCCGGTTCGGCGGTGGTATCTCTCGCACCGGTGCTTTCGGGTCATCTCCGCGTGCCGGGTTCATATGTCTCTCGTGCGGATGCAGGCTAATAAAGGTGACTCATCCCGGCGGAAGGGGAGCTTTTCGGAGCGGGCCCGTTCGCCCATCCACCGCCGGGATCAAGAGCGCCTGACGGCGGCCCGGGTGAAAAAGGGCGGGTATCCGGGCCGCGGTCCTCCTCACTCTGCGATTGGGATCTCTTTCGTCTCCTCCGCGGTCGGCCGGACGTAGGGGACGTCTACAGTCAAAAGACCATTTTTAAATGTTGCTTTCGCCCGATTGGGATCGACGGGGCAGCCGATCGCGTAGGTCCCGACGTAGCGGACGTCGCCGCGGGGTGCGTCGATGGAGAAACTCGTCTCCTGCATCTTGAAGGTGATATCCTTCTTGTCGACGCCGGGGAGTTCGATCTCGATGTGAAGGTTCTCTTCGTTCTCATCCGAGTAGGCACAGACATAGGGTGCGACTCTCAATGCAGCCATCTCAATAACCTCCTAGACGGCAACAGGAGTGCGGGTGTGCTATATAACGTTTACCTCCAGTTCGGCACCACGCAGGTGCGGCTGATTGCGGGCAACCGGGTCATGCAGAGCGAAGGCCCCACTTCCACGGAGGTTTTATCGTGAGGGCGCTAAGGTCTCATGCATGACCGAGCGGTTCATCTTCACCCGGAATCGCACCTTGCGGTGCTCACACTCAGGTTCTACCCAACCTTCGTGCACCGGACCCGCTGCTACCACTGCGGCAAAGAGGCCGACCAGATCGTAAAGGCGGTATCAGCACAGGCGCAGGTGATCTGCTCTGCCTGTGCCGCGACCCGGATCTTCGTCCCGCGGTTTGAGAACAGCAGGGGGCCCGGAGTCTGCACACCGATCGGGTGCTACGACGTATGGACGATCGAGGCCGACGGCCGATGCAAAAAATGTGGGGTCGAGGGGTCGCACGGCCTTGTCATCGGGTGCAACCACTTCACGACCCGGTGCCGCAACTGCGATATGCACTTTTACCGGTTCAATCTCGAGTATACGGCGACCTCTCCCATCGAGGACGTCAACGCTCCTCGCGGACCATCTTGATGGCCCCTTTCGGGCACTCGTTTGAGCAGATGCCGCACCCCTTGCAGTAATCGAGGTCGATCTCGAGTTCTTCGTCGATGACCCCGTCGGGGCAGTACTGGGCGCAGAGCCCGCAGGCGTTGCACGTCTCCTTATCGACCACGGGCCGGAACGTCCGCCAGGACCCGGTCTTTCCCGATGAGGCCTCTTTGGGCCTGCTGAGCGCAAGTCTCTCTCTCATGCCTTCAACTCCTCGTATGCCGCCTCAGCAGCCTTCACGTTCCGCTCGTCGGAAAACATCTCCCGGATCGCCGTCCGTGCCGACGGTAGGGTGACGATGCCCATCTTTGCAAGCGCCCCGAGGACCGGGGTATTCAGGATGGGGCTTCCGGCAACCACCAGGTTCTCGGCAAGCGCGATCCCGGTCAGGTCGACGTGGTGGCAGGTCCCGTTGCACCCGGCAATCGGGTGAGGGCTGTTTAAGAGGACTTCCCCGTTGGGCTTTAGGCCCTGGAGGACGTCCACCACGTCCATGATGCTCGTATCAAGCACGATCACGAGATCGGGCTCGTGGATCTGGCTGTAGATCTTGATCGGCTCATCGTCGATCCGGACGAACGAGACGACCGGCGCCCCGCGCCTCTCCGCCCCGTAGAACGGGCAGGCCGTTGCATGCTTGCCGTCCCTGAATGCCGCTAGAGCTATGAGCTTTGCGGCGGTGACGCCGCCCTGCCCGCCCCGGGAGTGAATCCGTATCTCATACATGCTCGCTCACCCCAAACCACATCTCCTCGCCGGGACGCCGGTTGCGGACGAAGTCGGCGATATCGTTGTAGGTGACCTCCTGGCCGCCGAGCCCGGCGATGACGTTGTAGGGTTCGACGCCGGTCTTTGACTTGATGGAGTGCGCCACAACACCTCCAAACCCGAAGGAGTAGTCGCGGTCGATCACGACGACCTCCCGGCCGGCGAGATCGAGGTCCGGGAAGGGCCTGAACCAGCGCAAGCGCATCGACCCGGCCTTTATTCCCTCGTCGCGGAGGCGGTCGACCGCGACTTCAGCCTCTTTGCCGAGCGTTCCCATCGCGACGACGACGACATCGGCGTCCTCGCACCGGTAGTCCTCGGTGGGGCCGTAGGACCGGCCGAACCGCTCTGCAAACTCGCGCTCGACCTCCTCGATTACGCCCCGTGCGTCGCGCATCGAGCGCTCGATATCCCAGCGGAACTTGTAGTATTCGTCCGGTCCGGTCATCGGGCCGTAGACGCAGGGGTTCTCCGGGTCGATGGCGTGCGGGAGGTGGTAGGGTGGGATGAAGTCGCCGGGGTCGACGGTCTCAAGCGACTGGGTGATGTGGCTGAGCGAAAACCCGTCGAGGTTGACCATCACCGGAAGGAGGACCCGCTCGTCCTCGGCGATCCTAAACGCCATCAGGGTGGCGTCGTAGGCCTCCTGGACCGTGCCCACAAAGACCTGCAGCCAGCCCGTGTCGCGCTGGGAGAAGGCGTCGGTGTGCTCCGCCCAGGTGTTCCACCCGGGTCCGAGAGCGCGGTTGACGTTCACCATCACGATCGGGAGGCGCGCGCCCGCCGCCCAGTGGATCATCTCGTGCATGTAGAGGAGGCCGTGGGAACTCGTCGCCGTGAAGGTCCGGACCCCGCCTGCGCTCGCTCCGATGCAGGCGGCCATCGCCGAGTGCTCGCTCTCCACCGGGATGTACCGGCTCTCAAGCTCGCCGGAAGTCACGTACTCGGCGATCTGCTCCACGATCTCGGTCTGGGGGGTGATCGGGTATGCGGCGATGACGCCGGGTTTCGCGGCCTTCACCGCGTCGGCGATCGCCTTGTTGCCGGTTGCAATCGTTAGCATTGGCCTTCCTCCTCGCGGGCGAACCGCTGGATGTTCTGCTCCACCTGCTGTCGCATCAGGTCGAGGATCTCCGGTTTTAAGTTCTTGAACCTGCCCTGACCCTTGATGTATTCCTCGAGCGGCGCGGGCTTCTTCATTGCCGCCTTCGACGGGCCGCTGATCGAGAGTTTCCCGTACTCGCGCTCATACAGGATCCAGGTCCCAGTCTTCACCGCGAGTTTGCCCATCTCAATCGTCTTCTCCGTCGGGTAGCGCCACCCCGGCGGGCACGGCGCAAGGATATGGATGAACTTGGGCCCCGGGATCGAGAGCGCCTTCTTCACCTTCTTGTAGAGATCAAGGGGATACGCACTGCAGGCGGTCGCCATGTAGGGCGGGTTATGCGCCTCGACGATCCGGTCGAGGTCCTTCTTCGCCGTCGGCTTGCCGCCGGGGGTTGTCGTGGTGCGCGCCCCGAGCGGCGTTGCGCCCGACCGCTGCATCCCGGTGTTGCCGTAGGCCTCGTTGTCGTAGCAGATGTAGAGGAAATCGGTCCCACGCTCAAAAGCGCCCGAGAGCGCCTGTATCCCGATATCAACCGTTCCACCGTCCCCTGCATAGACGATGACGTTGGTATCCTTCCCGCGCGCCCTAAGCGCGTTGCTGAGACCTGAGGCGCAGGCAGCGGCCGCTGCGAAGGCTATATTGTATACCGGCACGCTCATCGCTGTGCCGGGGTAGATCCCCTGGATGACGCTGGTGCAGCAGGCCGGCACGACGAGAACGGTATCGGGGCCGGCCGCTTTGAGCACGTAGCGCAGACAGAGGGAAGAGCTGCACCCCGCACAGGCCGACGTGCACTTATAGAGATACTCCTCCTTAGGAATCGTTGACAAAGCGTTTACACTCCTCTTACTATAATTGTCATCAATTGTAATGATAGTTTTGTGGTCTCGATCCCGGGATCTTGAAGGGTTTTTGGGGAAAGATGGCTGAAATTCCACGAGATTTGAGGATAAGGGAAAAATTATCCCGGGGCCGGGTTTGGCCCCGGGTACCTAATCAGATCTCGGCGTCGCTTCCAGGCATGCGCCTTCGTTTGGCCTCTTCCGGGCCAAACGCCAGTCGGATCAGACCAGCATAGAACTTCAGGCAGAACGGCCTGAAGAAACGGACACCCATCTCCAGAAGAGGGAGGAGACCCTTGCGGCGTATCCGATACTGGCCACTCTCGTGGTCCATCTTCATGTAGACCGGCGCGATCTCCCCAAACGGGTATCTGTTGTCTGCCGCCCGTACCCAGGTATCACCAACACCTGACAGTCAGATCTCGTTTTTTATACCATCTCACATTCATGGTAGCCCCATCGATCCAGCGGCAGTTTCTGTATCAGAAACTGGTATTTCCCGCGCCGCGTGCGGGGAATTTTTCCGACAAAGCGGATAGTCACATCTACGTCGCCTTCAAACTTCTCTTCGAGTTCGCGGAGTATCTGCTCCGTGTCGCGTCCGGTATACCCCGGTCTTTTCACGATCCGCATCAGAACCTCCCCGACCTTCTCCTGGTAGAACTGGAACTGCGCAACGTTGTCAAAGACGCCCGAGTGCATGTTCACCGACGTCATCGGTATGAGCCGGTGGTCCTTGGTTACGATGAACTCCTGGAGCCTCCCCTCCACTTTCTCGAGCAGCGGATAGGCACGGCCACAGGAACACGAACCGTCTCCGAGGACTGCGGCATCCATCGTCCGGTACCGGATGAGAGGGCAGATGTAGTTGGTGAGGCCCGTTGTGACCACCTCACCCATCACCCCCGGGGTCGTTATGGGCCTGCCGTCTCTCCCGATCAGTTCAACGATGCTGTACTCGGGGAAGATGTGGTAGTGCGTGCTCTCCTCGCACTCCCCGGCAAGCACCGTCTGCTCGGAGTTCCCGTACCAGGAGAATACCCGGCACCCGAAGGCCTTGGTGAGCAGGTCCCGCTGCCAGGGGTAGAGGTTCTCGGACCCGCAGAGGATTGCCTTGACGGTTGGAAACCGCGGGACGTCATGCTCCACCATGTATCGAGCGAGGATCACGGCCGCTGAGGGGTAAGCCTGGATGAACCGGGGCCGGAACCGCCGGATCCGGTCGATGTAGGCCGGGAGGGTCTCTTCGGTCATGTGATGGGAGGACATCAGCAGCCACCGGCCAAAGAGCGCTTTCTTCCAGTAGGTGCCGTTTGAGGCCGTCTCCACCGCATGGCCCCGAAGGATGACGCAGCGGTCGCGAAACCGGTAGCCGACACGATCCCACTGGGTCTTCATGAAGGCCCACTCCCGGGCCCGAGAGGCTCCTTTCTCGTAGTAGAACCCGACCGGGATGCCGGTGGACCCCCCGGTGGTGACGTACTCGAATGCCGACTCCGGGTAATTCCTGGCCTTCAGGTCGGGGAGGTTGGCCTGGACAATCTCCTTTGTCAGGAAGGGAAGAAGTTCGAGGTCTGCCGGGCTCGCGATGTCCTCCGGGACAAGTCTCCGCTCCCGGAAGACTCGACGGTAGTAGGGGACGTTTTCATAGGCGTGATCAAGCAGATGCGAGAGCGCCTCCATCTGATATGCCTCGAGTTTCTCCCGGCTCCACGTACGGGACCGGCGGAGGAACTCATAGGTCTTTCTGTAGACTGAGTATGCAGGTAGGATGTGAAGCGCCCGCATTGTCACTGAATGTTCGGGCAGGAGATCCTTCAATCCCCAACGAGTCATCCGCACACCCATCGGGACTGCTCATATCAGTACTCAGCATTAAACGTTTTGCTTATGTGATAGCAATATCGCAAAATTGCTGGTGAGGTCCGTTGAGATTTAACACGCTTAAACGAACTCTCTTAGAAGAAATCCTTAGAATATGGTATATTCACCTGATCCTGTCCAGTAGTCTGATAGAAATGCTTTAAAAACTCGGGAAATAGGCTCTTTTCCGAAAAAATGACCCATATGTCGCTGCATGTATTTGTATTATTGCCTTCCAATGACTGAAACGAGATATCATCCAGGGCATGAAGGCGGAGCGCGACCATGCCCCTACCTCCCGTGTTTGGATATATAGATATTACGGCTGGTCCGCTGTGAGTTCTCCAGGCGGCCTGAAGAAAGGTATATAGGCCTGTGGGGTGATTGGAGGTCGCCGAATGACGAACGCGATAGCGAGACGTGGTGATTGAATGACCGTGAGTAAAATTGACGACAAGGATACCTGGGACACCTTCATCGACGAGAGCCCCTCCGGGCTCCTCTTTCATAAGTGGGATTACCTCCACCTGACGGCAAAACATACTGGGAGTACACTCCTTCCCTACGCGGTCTACAATGGGGATGAGATAATCTCCCTATTCCCGCTCTTCTATCGGCGGATACATGGCATTAATGCAATCTTCTCCCCGCCCCCTCTCACTGTGATACCCCATCTTGGGTGCGTAACGAGCAGAGAGTTTCAGGGATTCAAGCAGAGCAAGAAGGAGTTCCTGCTTGGGATGATGGCAAAAGAGATTCGGGAAGAAATCCAGGGACTTTCGCCGAATTACCTCTCGATAGCCTTTGTCCCGGAGTTTCGTGATATACGCCATTACCTCTGGGACCAGTGCAGCCCTATGGTCCGGTACACGTACACCATCAACCTCGAGCGCCCCCTTGAGGAGATCTGGAAGAATTTCCACTCCCTACTCCGAAAAAAACTAAAAAAAGAAGAAAAGGCCGGTCTAAGGCTGGAGAGAAGCAACGATACCGCAACACTCCACCGGCTCATCTCCGATCGCTACCGTGACCCATCGCTTGCGATTCCGCCGATAAAGCGAGAGTACCTCGACGACCTTGTTCGTGCCTATCCTGACAGGATCAGCGTCTATACACTTTACGATGCAGAGGATGAGATCACAGCCGTGGTGGCGGCCCAGGAGTACAAGCGGTTCCTGCTCTGGGTAGGTGCGCCGAAGATCGAGACTTCTCATGACGGAAACGCGTATCTCCAGTGGCTGCTTATTCAGCGTGCACAGGCCGAAGGCTACCGGACCTTCGAGAACATGGGTGCCAACAACCCGGATCTCATCTTCTTCAAGTCGAAGTTCAACCCCGATCTCCGGACGTACTTCGAGATCGTGAAGAAAGATACCCTTGGTGCATTCTCCGAATGGGCGTATCTCTCCTTTGCCAAGCGGTTGATGATGACGACCGGCAGGATCTAAGAGGACTGCGGACTCTCGATTGGACCGGGGTACAGGGTCATAGGCCCGTCCCGGTCGGCACACTCCATATACTCGCCGAACGCATCCGGCGAAAAGATCCTCCCACCGTCCGCAGACACCGGCTGAAACACCGGTTCGCCTCCTGTCTAAAGATCCCCGAGCGTTATTGGGAGTTTCTGGATGAGGTAGCGGAACTTCCCACCCTCGGTGCGCGGGATCTCGTCGACGAAGTGAACATGGACGTTCACATCATCCCCAAGTTGCCACCGGAGCTCCTGGGTCAACTGCAGGGTATCCTTCTCGGTGTAGGTCGGCTTTCTGACGATCTTCATGATCAGTTCGCCGATCTCTTCCTGGTACATCTGGAACTGTTTGATGTTCTCAAAGGCTCCTGACTCGTAGTTGATTGGGGTGACGGAGATCAGGTGCCCTCCCCGGGTCACGATGAACTCCTGAAGCCTTCCTTCCACTTTCTCAAGCAGCGGATACTCCCTTCCGCACGAGCAGCGCTTCTCCGTCGCAACCGCGACATCCATGGTGCGGTAACGGATGAGGGGGCAGACGTAGTTCGTGAGGTTCGTGGTGACCACTTCCCCCATCGCCCCCGAACCCCTGACTGGCCTGCCGTCTCTCCCGATCAGTTCAACGATGCTGTACTCGGGGAAGATGTGGTAGTGCGTGCTCTCCTCGCATTCCCCGGCAAGCACCGTCTGCTCGGAGTTCCCGTACCAGGAGAAGACCCGGCACCCGAAGACCTCGGTGAGCAGACTCCGCTGCCAGGGATAGAGGTTCTCGGATCCGCAGAGGATTGCTTTGACGGTCGGGAACGGTTTAATCTCGTGTTCTCGCATGTATCGGGCGAGGATCACGGCCGTCGATGGATAGGCGTGGATGAACCGGGGCCGGAACCTCCGGATCCGGTCGATGTAGGCCGGGAGGGTCTCTTCGGTCATGTGATGGGAGGACATGACCAGCCACCGGCCAAAGAGTGCTTTCTTCCAGTAGATCCCGTTTGAGGCCGTCTCCACCACATGGCCCCGGAGGATGACGCAGCGATCGGTGAACCGGTAGCCGATGCGGTCCCATTGGGTCTTCATGAAGGCCCACTCCCGGGCCCGGGAGGCGCCTTTCTCGTAGTAAAAACCCATGGGAGTCCCGGTGGACCCGGATGTACGCACGTACTCGAATGCCGACTCGGGGTAGTTTCTGGCCTTCAGGTCGGGGAGGTTGGCCTGGACAATCTCCTTTGTCAGGAAGGGAAGAAGTTCGAGGTCTGACAGGGTGGCGATATCCTCGGGGACAAGCCCCCGCTCCCGGAAGACCCGACGGTAGTAGGGGACGTTCTCGTAGGCGTGATCAAGCAGACGCGAGAGCGCCTCCATCTGGTAGGCCTCAAGTTCCTCCCGGCTCCACCACTGGGACTCCTGGAGGAACGTATACAGTTTGCGGTATGCATGGTAGGATGGCACCAGGCTGAGCGCTTTCATGGTGAGTGGGTTTGCACGCAGTGCCGCTGTTATGAAATCAGCCTTCATTGCGCACCTCCGGCGTTAAGCCACGATATTCGGGGATATGTGCTCAAACTTGGCCATCTCCTCTTCGCCAAAACGCACAGGAAGGTTCTGGACGAAGTAGCGGTGCTTCCCCCGGGCGGTAAGTGGGATATGCTCAACGTATCGTATGGTGATGGTGACGTCGCTTCCGCAGCTTCGGCTCACTTCCTGGTAGAGGTACTCTGCATCCTGGCTGTTGAATCCGGGCTTTCTCACGATGTTCAGGATGACCTCCCCGACCTTCTCCTGGTAGAACTGGAACTGTTTAACATTATCGAAGGCGTCGGTATCGATGTTCATGGTAACCCCTGAGAGGAGTTCACCTCTGCAGGTCACGATGAAGTCCTGAACCCTCCCGTCAACCCGTTCGAGCAGTTGATATGAGCGGCCGCAGGTACAGGGTCCTTCGGCCTCCGTTGCAAGGTCCATTGTCCGGTAACGGATGAGGGGGCAGATGTAGTTGGTGAGGCCCGTTGTGACCACCTCACCCATCACCCCCGGTCTCGTTACAGGCCGACCGTCTCTCCCGATCAGTTCAACGATCCCGTACTCGGGGAAGATGTGGTAGTGCGTGCTCTCCTCGCACTCTCCGGCAAGCACCGTCTGCTCGGAGTTCCCGTACCAGGAGAAGACCCGGCATCCGAATGCCTCGGAAAGCAGGCTTCGCTGCCAGGGATAGAGGTTCTCGGACCCGCAGAGGATTGCTTTGAGGGTCGGGAACGGCTTGATCTCGTGCTCCATCATGTATCGGGCGAGGATCACGGCCGTCGAGGGATAGGCCTGAATGAACCGGGGCCGGAACCTTCGGATCTCATCGATGTAGGCCGGGAGGGTCTCTTCGGTCATGTGATGGGAGGACATGACCAGCCACCGGCCAAAGAGCGTCTTCTTCCAGTAGATCTTGTCTTCCGGCGAGCCGACGATGTAGCCCCGGAGAATGACGCAGCGGTCGATGAACCGGTAGCCGACACGGTCCCAGAGGGTCTTCATGAAGGCCCACTCCCGGGCCCGGGAGGCTCCTTTTTCGTAGTAGAACCCGACCGGGATGCCGGTGGACCCCCCGGTGGTGACGTACTCAAAGGCCGACTCGGGGTAGTTTTTAGCCTTCAGGTCGGGGAGATTGTTCTGCAGGTCTTCCCGGGTCAGGAATGGGAGGAGTTTGAGGTCATTTAAGGTGGCGATATCCTCGGGGACAAGTTCCCGCTCCCGAAAGACCCGGCGGTAGTAGGGGACGTTCTCGTAAGCGTGGTCGAGCAGGCGTCCGAGCGCCTCTACCTGGTAGGCCTCGATCTCCTCCCGGTTCCATGTGCGGGACTGGCAAAGAAGCGCATAGGTCTTTTTATACTCATTATAGAATGGGAGGATGCTGAGAGCCCTTGTTGTGAATGAATCCCGGGTGCAGTTCATCGATCCAGAGTATACCATTGCTTATCTCCTCTTTTCGGGCACTCTGTCCATACGCACCGGTACGGCACCCCAATCCCCCCGGCCCGCCAGCGAGCTGTCATGCTTCCCCCGAATATCGATTGCCGGGCGATGCACCTCGCTTGAGTGGTCCGGGGTTCGGTCCTGAGTGCATCGGGGTTTGTATACTCCCAAATGAGGTATAAATAAATTATGATGGCACACCTCCCACTACTCCAGGTTCGGGGTCTTGTGAGTGCACCGGAAGCCCCGGCGGGAGTTCTTAGTGGAGTTCAAATTTGGCTCTGTTTTTCAAATTGCCAGATTCCCTGCCTTTTCGATCTCAGAATACCTTTGGGCAAACCCAATCTCGTGGTGGACGTATCTGGATAAACTATAAATATCCACAGCCCTATGGGCATATGTCTCGGTGAGATAAGGCGACGATCGCCGGGCTCTTGTCTCCGTCGGAGTCATGTGTGCCCGGGTTGGGGGGGAGATAATTATTCTAGAGAAGGCTATTCCAGATACCAGTAGCAGTGCGGACGTCTTTACGGGTGTCCCAAGTGAACATGATGTCCTAAATGAAGTCCGAGCACTGGCCGGAGAGTTGCGCAGACAGAACGGGGTCGCTCCACAGGATCTCGATTTTACAATTCCCATCGGTTGGGAAGAGCGGGTAGGTTACCTCGATGGTCAGCCGGTTCGACGGCTGATTATCTTTCTCCGATCCACTGGTTGTGAATGGGTCGAGAAGACCGGGGGCTGCACGATGTGCGGGTTTTACTGTGCGACGTCCCGGGGCAGAGCGGTCTCTGCGGAGGAGTATATCGCGCAGTTCGAGTACGTGATGGACGCCGTCGATCTCGGAGATTACCCGATCATCTCGATCTACAACGACGGGAATCTCTTCAACGAGCACGAGATGCCGGTCGCAGCCATCGAGAAGATCTGCTCATACATCAACAATTATCAAAACATCAAGAAGGTGGTCGTCGAATCAAGGATCGATTACTCGCCGGACGAACATGTGCTGAGGATGAAGAAGGCATTAGGAGGCCGGCAGCTCGAGGTGGCGTTCGGGTTTGAGTCCGCAAACCCCCTGGTGATGAACCTCTGCATCAACAAGGGGTTCTCTACGAACAACTTCGATCACTTCCACTCAAGGATGCAGAGTATGGGTGTGCTGACAAAACCGCTTCTGCTCGTTAAACCGCCGTTCCTCACCGAGGCGGAGGCGGTACGTGATATCGTCGAGACCGTCGCCTACTGTGTATCAAAGGGTATCGATTACGTGGATCTTGAGGTGACGACGGTCGAGAAGAACACCGTCGTGCACGAACTCTGGAAGAACAACCTTTACCGCCCGTCGTGGCTCTGGAGCCTCGTCGACATCCTGCAGCAGTGCCGGGAGCGGTTCGGGGACCGTGCTCATGTCTACGTCAGCCCCTGGACCTACTCGGTCGAGTCGCTCGACTGGGCCAGGAACTGCGGGAAATGCGATGACGAGGTCATCAGGGCAATCGACCGCTACAACTGCCGCTTTGATGTAACGGAGTTCGATGGGCTGGACTGCTCGTGCCGCGACAGTGAGTGGAAAGAAGCCGTCACAAAGGCGGATCCCCGCAAGATCCCGGAGAGGATCCGCGAGCAGCTGGCGTATGTCCGTAGTACCCGGATCTCATCACTGTAACTACTTTTTCCATATCGACTGTGAACTGAGAACCCCATCCTAGGCTTTTTTCACCGGTTTCGCACTTCGCACCTCGCGGTGCGTCTGAGGAGGCCGAAGGCCGGGTGGGGTGCGACGGACGGGACGTCCGAAGTTTGAGAAGATCGAAGGTCTTCGAGAGGGGCTACAGACAGCAACCTATGAGCCAAGGATAGTGGGGAACTGGGATGAGGGTTCCCCTCCTGATAGCGGCTTTTTGAAACGTCCATGTATCAAGATCTTAAACGACCTCTAGCCCTCATAAAGATCGGTTTAAACGTCACAACCCGACCCGCCCAAGATCGATCGTCCGGGGTGTTCCGGTATCGATCGAGTCCCACGCCGCAAACGTCGCAAGCGTCGTTGCGACGCTCGCCGGGAAGTCGGGCTCTTCGCCCTTCACGAACGCCAGGAGTTCCTCGAAAAACCCCTTCTCCTGGGTAAGCCACCGCCTCTCACGCGATGCCTTCCCGTCCCGCCGGAGTTCAAGGTCGCGAAAGTCGGTGATCCGCCCGACGGCGTTGCCGCAGAAGACCTCGATCATCTCTTTTGGGTAGGACCGATCCCCGAGGGTCGTGTAGGTGACTGTCCCGACCGACCCGTCGTCGAAGGCCAGGGTCGCCTGGAAATTGTCGTACTTTGGAAGATCCCCGGTCGGCTCGATAGCCCGGGCATAGACCTGGACCGGCCGCGCACCGGTGATGTACTGCATAAAGTCGATGAAGTGGCAGCACTCCGAGATCAGCATCCCGCCGCCCTGCTCGCCGTCATGCACCCAGTGCCCGGACGGGATCTGCCCGGCGTTGACGCGGTAGTGCAGGACGGTCGGCGTCGTCCGGTTCGAAAAGAACTCCTTCATCCTCCGGGCAAGAGGGGAGTAGCGCCGATTGAACCCGACCATCAGCCGCTGCCCGGACTCGTTCCATGCGGAAACGACCTCCTTAAGTTCCTCGATGCTGGTGGCAAGAGGCTTCTCCACGAAGACATCTTTTCCGGCACGGAGAGCCTCGGCCGCAAGGCTAGCATGCAGGTCGTTGCGGGTCGCGATCAGCACCGCATCGATCGCAGGATCGCTTAGAATCTCGCGGTAGTCGGTGGTGCAGTAGGAGAATCCGTACTTCTTCGCGACCGATTGCGCCGAGAGCCCCGTCGCGGTCGCGACCGCCGCAAGGTCCGCCGGGAGTGCCGAAAGATGCGGGTAGAGAGAGGAGAGGGCGTGAACTCCGGCGCCGATGCACCCTATTCTTCGAAGACCGGTGGAAGCCTTCCGCGGCTGCCTCCCGGACTCCGGGAGGCGAACGACGGTGCCGGAAGGGCCTGCACCGTTCGGGCTGTACTGGAGGAGGACCCCGATGAACCGTTCTCTACCTGTGCTGATGAGGTTGTAGGCCTCCGGTGCATCGTCAAGAGGGAAGGTGTGGGTGATCAGGGGAGCGAGATCGATCTTCTTCTGCTGTATCAGAGAGAGGAACGCCTCCATGTTCCTTCGCTCGGTCCAGCGGACGTATATCGGGTAATCGAGCCCCTTCTCCTCGTAGTTTCGATCGTAGCGTCCAGGGCCGTAGGACCGGGAGACGACGACCTCCGCCTCTTTCGCGTAGAAGACATCCCGGGGCAGGTTCATCCCCACATTCCCGACGACCACGACCCTGCCCTGTTCCCGAACGAGGTGCCCGGCGGCCTCGACGGGGGCGCTTGACCGTGTGGCCGCGGTGATGATGACCGCGTCCGCCCCGAACGGCGAGAGGCTCTTCACCCTCTCGACGAGGCCGTCGTAGTTCGAGACGAGATCGGCCCCGAGTTTTTGAGCGAGCGAAAGCTTTCCCGGATCAATATCGATCCCGATCACCCGGCACCCGGCGGCCTTGAGGATCTGGACGGATAGCAGCCCGATCAGCCCTAGCCCTATTACTGCGACGTTCTCGCCGACCGTGACCTTCGCGTTCCGGACTCCGTGCATCGCGATCGATCCGACGGTCGTAAACGCTGCTTCTCTGAGGCTGACGCCGTCCGGAACCTTGACACAGAGGTTTCGCGGTACCGCGACGTACTCCGCGTGCACCGCATACCCCGCTCCGCCGCAGGCGACACGGTCGCCGACCTCAAACTCATCGGACGCGGTCTGGACCACCGTGCCTGCACAACTGTAGCCGAGCGGCTCCGGCTTTGAGAGACGACCCATCGCCTGCCGGTACGCCGAGAGGGGGCCGTCGGTGCCGATTTTCTGGAGAATTCTCTTCACGTCGTCGGGGCGTGCCTTCGCCTTGCCGACGAGCGACTGCTGTGCGAGGTTGATCAGCGACGACTCCGTGCCGGCGCTGATGAGGGAGTAAGCGTTCTCGACGACCACCCCCCGTGTTACGGTGGGAACGGGAACGTTCTCCACCCGGATAGACCCTGACTGCAAGTCGAGCAGTACCTGTTTCATAAATCTCCACCCCAGATTTGTGCTTGAGTGAGACAATCGAGAATTTCTGATGTCATGAAGAGATCGGGGAAGTTCTTCGACGGTTCCACGGTCGAGGACCGGATCCCGAGCAGTCGACGGAGGACCTCAAACGACCGGGTCTCCGCGGTCTTTGCATAGCGCCTGCGGGCAAGCTCGCGGTAGACCGCGTAGCCGAACCGGAACGTTCGATGCCGCAACGGATAGTCCCCGAGCGCTGCCGTCTTCGCCGCCGCCCTGACCGATGGGACGAGATCGGCCCACCGGCCCGGCTCCCACCTGGGGGCGATTCCTACCACGTTCTCTGCAAGCCACGCAAGAGCGAGATCGGCGTTCTCCCGGTAGCGGTCGTCCATCCTGGCCGCATAGGCAAAGGACGCGTGGGCGAAGGCGTAGGCGCCCGAGAGGCAGTATGCGAATGGAAGGCCGCTCCTCGACCAGTCGAACCGCCCGTCGGGGTATTGAGCGGCGGCGAGCCACCGTGCCCCCCGATCGATGCTCTCGTCGATCCGCTCGTCGCAGAGCACCTCGTTTGCCTTGGCGAGGTAATAGATCGTCACCCCCTGGTAGTGCACGCAAGGGATGTCGAAGACGAACGGGTACGTCCCCTTATCGACCGCATAGGGGTAGACGCCGTCTGGGCGCTGGTGGCGGACGACGTTCTCCGCCGCCCGGAGAGCGGCCGCCCGGGCAACCGGATCGTCGTAGCGCTCCGCGTACCGGGCAAGAAACGCTCCGCACGAGGCATCGACGTTCAGGTGGTCGGCGGTGTAGCCCGAGGACTTCAGGAAGTAGCCGGGCCGTTTTTCGGCCTCGATGACGTAGTCGCGGGCCCATTGGAGATTCTCCTCGTGCGGATACCGGTCCGCCGCCTCAAGGAGCGCATCGCCGACAAAAGCCGTGATCAGGGCCGAGGGCTGGTTGTAGTTGACGTGGATCTCGTTGTAGGAGCCGTCGGGGTTCTGGCAAGCCGTAACGTACTCGAGGATAGGGCCCACGAGGGGATCGCCGCCGGACCGGAGCATCGCCTTTGTGACCTCGGCGTGGACGCGGTTGCGGACGATCGGAAAGACCGGGTCACGGATGTACGCAATCCCGCCGTCGACGACCGCAAGATCCCGGACCGCCCTGAGAGTCCGGGAGAGGAGCGATTTTATGGCTCCGTCCATGCCATCATCTCGATATGTTGCTTCAGTTTCTGAGCGATTGAGCGCCGGTCGTAGTGTTTCACGACATACTCGCGTCCACGCCGTCCCATCTCCTCTCTCCTCTCCGGGTCCTCAAGGAGCGATATGAGCGCCGCAGCGATCGCCTCCGGGGTATTCTCCGCAATGATCCCCGCACCCGACTTCTCGGCGAGATGGGCGATCTCGCCGCTTCCGCAGCCGACGAAGGGTATCCCGCAGGCCATATACTCGTATGCCTTGGTGGGTGCTGCGTACTCGAGGTTCTCGAGTTTCTTTAAGGGTGCCACACCGATCAGGGACTCGGAGAGGAGCCGGGGAATCTCTTCACGTGGGAGGATGCCCGTGAAGATGACCGAGTCACTTATACTCTCAGCCTTCACGAGGTCTTTGAGGCGCTCCTCGATATCGCCGTCGCCGACGATGAGAAACTTCAGGTTGTATGTGCCGTTCATCGACTTGACGGCAAGGGCAACCTTATCAAGATCCTGGGCATGCCCGACGTTGCCGGCATAGATGATCTGCTGCTTCTTTCCGTTGCCCCTTGGAGAGAAGAAGTCCGTGTTGACACCGTTTGGCATCAACTCCATCGGGGCCGTGACCCGGTAGCGCGACGAGATCCTCCGCCCGAGTTCTTCTGTCGTGACCCCGACGAGATCGGCGCGCAGAAGGCACATCTGCTCGAACCTGCGGCTCAACCTCTCAAAAAGACTCCCCTCCCTAAGGAAGCCGAGGCTTATCGATGCATCGATCCAGAGGTCGCGGATATCGAGGATCCATTTCACCCGGCTTGTCCGCTTCAGGATGTAGCCCGGGATCCCGGTAAAGAGGGGCGGTGCCGAGGTCATGATCGCATCGAACCGGTTCCGGGCGAGCAGGAGCCAGAGTGCGGCATGGATGGGGAAGATCAGGTAATACCCCATCCTGCTTGCGAACCCCGGGTCCCTGGTGACCGGTTGCCACGTCCAGAGCCGCACGACCCGGACACCGTCGATCTCCTGCACGTCCGACCGCTTCCAGGTGCGGCGAAACGATCCTGTGGGGAACGTGGGGTGAGGCGCAATCACGGTCACGTCGAGGCCGAGCCGTGCAAGGTGCACGGCGGTGTCGTATATCCGTGATGCGTTTCCCGACTTTTCTGGCGGATAATGTTGTGATACGATACAGACCCGTTTCATGGAACTCCTCATGCAGTTCGAGTGCAGCCGTCGACGATGATCGATCCTCCCCGTGTTACGCCGTCATTGGGGACTAGATAAAGCCCTCCCGCCCGTTCTGGGTGAGCAGGGTGAGTGACGGCGGCGATGTGGGCGCGATTGATTGTGCAGTATCTGTAGGATAGACGCTTGCCGGTGGAACGATCTCACCTGTGGGCACCGGTTGCACCGATGAACCGTCTCCGAGAACCCGGACGGCAAAACCCTGGTTGGCCCACCTCTCGTGGTCGAGAATGTTTCTGGTATCGATGACGAGCCTGGTTCTCACCTGGAGTCCCGCGGGCTCGAGCGTGCGAAACGCGTCATGGTCGGCGAGTACGACGATGCAGTCGCTTCCTGCGGCCGCGTCCGCCGCATCCATGAGGGGGTACGGGAACTCGCTCACGTAAGGGTCGTGGCACCGGATGGCATACCCTTCATTCTCAGCAAGCTGGATAAACTTGAATGCCGGGCTCTCCCGGGTATCCCCGACGTTGCCTTTGTAGGCAACGCCAAAGATGCTGATTACCGGGTCTCTCACGCTGGCAAGCAGACCACGGACGATGTGCAGGAGATAATTCGGCATGGAGTCGTTGACTTCCCGCGCCGTAGAGACCATCCTGCACCGTGTCGAGTTCTCGGTCAGGAACCAGGGATCGATGGCGATGCAGTGTCCTCCCACACCAGGACCGGGGTTGAGGATAGAGACACGGGGATGCTTGTTTGCGAGGGTGATCGCCTCCCAGACGTTGATCCCGCACTCCTCGGCGAGCTGGGCGAACTCGTTTGCAAGCGCGATGTTTACGTCACGGCAGGTGTTCTCCATCAACTTGACGAACTCCGCCGTCCGTATATCGGTCTGGTAGATCTGGCCGCGGACGAAGGTCTGGTAGATCGATGTCGCCCTGTCGATAGAGTCCCGGTCGTATCCGCCAATGATACGGGAGTTTTCTGACATCTCCTGTATTGTGTGTCCGGGGATTGCTCGTTCGGGGCAATGGGCATACAGGAATTCCCCGATCCTGACGCCGCTCTTCTCGAGTCTTGGGATGACGACCCGTTCGCTCGTTCCGGGCGGGACGGTCGATTCAAGAATGACAAGATTTCCTTTGCGAAGGTGGGGAACGATCGCGTCGGCGGCCGATTTGACGTATGTGAGGTTCGAGACCTTGGTTGCCGGATCCAGGGGCGTCGGGACGGCCATCAGAAATACATCTGCGGGTTCAGGCTCAATGCTTGCGGTAAATCGGTCTTTCGCCTCGCGATACAGATCCTCGATCCCGGGCTCCTTGAACGGGAGGTTCCCATGGTTTAAGCAGTCTACCACATCCTGCTTCACATCGACACCCACGACATCTGCTCCATGGGCGGCAAAGAGCAGCGCGGTCGGCAGTCCAATATATCCTAATCCCAGTACACAGATCTTCATGCGCATTCTCCTCGTAGGGTTATCGGGACCGTGCGGCGGCGCAGACCATCACGATCATCTTTCCGGCGATTCCATCGCCGTAAGGGTTCATCCAGCCGGATTCCCTGGTTGCTGCGGCGCGAACCCCGGCAAGGATACTCGTCGAGTCGGCACCGACCAGAATGTTCGAGCCGACATCCAGCGTCTCCGGGCGCTCCGTGTCATACCGCATCGTGGCGCACGGAACGCCGAGAATACATGTCTCCTCCTGAACACCGCCGGAGTCGGTCAGCACGAGTCTTGCCTGGGACTCCAGCTGCAGGAACTCTAAAAATCCGAATGGTTTGGTGAGATTCAGTCCGTTGACCCCGATGCCCAGTTCCTTGATCCTCTTTTCAGTCCTCGGATGAACCGGGAAGACGACCGGCATGGAGAACTCCTTCTGGACGCTCTCAAGACCCTTGAGGATTTCTTTGAGCCGTCCCCGGTTGTCCACGTTCTCCTGACGGTGAGCGGTGACGAGGAAGTATTCCCGGGGCTTGAGGTCGAGATCTTTTAAGACGTTGACTTTCCTCTTCGAGATCTCGAGATTCTGGTACACCGCATCGACGATGGTGTTGCCGGTCGTGCAGATCTTAGAGCCTTCAATCCCCTCGGATATGAGGTTCTTTCTGGCATTCTCCGTCGGGGCAAAGAGGTAGTCTGAGATATGGTCGATGAGCACCCTGTTGATCTCCTCCGGCATCTGTCGATTGAAACTCCGAAGGCCAGCCTCGATATGGCCCACCCGCACATGGAGTTTCGATGCTGCGAGAGCCCCGGCCATAGCAGTGTTTGTATCCCCTTGCACCAGAACGATCTCGGGAGACTCCTTCATCAGGACGTCCTCGACGCCGGTCATGATCTTCGCTGTCTGGCTGGCATGGGTCCCGGGACCCACGTCGAGGTTGTAGTCCGGATCTGGCAGTTCAAGTTCCTCAAAGAAGACCCGGTCCATCTCGGGGGAATAATGCTGCCCGGTATGGAGGATGAAATAGTCCAGACCTCTGCGTTCACATTCCCGGATGACGGGAGACATCTTGATGATCTCCGGCCGCGTACCAAGTATGATTCCAATCATTCTACGCTCCATCTCGTTGTTGTGCCCCTCATCCCTCTCACTCCTGCATTCTTGCAATAAGAGCGAGGGCTAGACCCAGTATGAGTGCAATTGTCCCCGGGATCAGGAAGAGCGACGCGAGCATACCCAGCTCGACCGGGACAAGACCCGTCGCACTGAAGTCCCAAAAGAACTGGAGCAGGACGAAGACGCCTGCGAAGATCGCGACGAGCCCGGGAAGACCAATACACAGGAGAGGTTTTCTCTCGATTGTGAGCCAGAATATCGACCCAAGTACCTCTATTCCATGGGATAGGGGGTTTTTCGTGGATGTGTGAAGGTCGTCACCATACTTACAGTTGATCGGTGTCTCTCCAACCCGCAGGTGCTTTTCCTGCGCGATCCGGAGCATCTCTGATTCGGTTGAGAAATCATCTTTTCGTAACGTATCAAGCATCGACTCCATTGTCTTCCGGTTCAGCGCCCGAAATCCGCACTGCGAGTCGGTGATCGAACTCCCGTTGCTGGTGGCCAGATCGAGCACAGCCCGCCCAAGCCTCCGATACAGGGGCATCTGGCCGAAGGTTCGAAACCCTATGACGATGTCAGCAGTATCGGCGAGGATCGGTTCGGTCAGGAGAGGTATCTCCCTCGGGTTATGCTGACCGTCTCCATCCATGAAGACCAGACAGTCGTAACCGTGTTCGATTGCGTATCTGAGAGCGTTCTTGATGCCCCGTCCTTTCCCCATCCGGCGGCCATGCGAGATGACGGTCGCACCGGCTTCCCGGGCGACCTTTGCGGTGCTGTCCGTACACCCATCATCGATCACCAGAACTTCGTCTGCATACAATCGGGCCGTCAGAACAACCGAGCCGATTGCAATCTCCTCATTAAAACAGGGGATAGCGACAAGCGTTCTTATCCGGCCCGATCTTTTGGAGGGGAGGACTGCAGTCTCTGTGGTCTCGCTCACTATCCGCCAATGCTCCCTGGCTGTCGGCGTTCTCAATGGGGTAATCTGCTCCTGGACCTCGCAGTGGAGGGCAGGGATCTCGATCTGGCTCTCTTGCCCGACAAACCGGGGTGTATGTTCTTCCAACAATCTCTTATTCTGCGTATCTGTGTACTGCGGCGATGGTACCGTTGTTGCTTCGGTGAACCACCCCTCCAGGTGAGCGGGTGGACCCACCTGAACTGGATCCTTGTTGTACATCCACTTTCCCCCCTTGACGTACTGAAACGGGACTGTTCTGGCATATATTAATAAGTTATTATTAATGATAATGATTTAACAAATA
This sequence comes from Methanoculleus thermophilus, assembly GCF_001571405.1. Classification (NCBI taxonomy): domain Archaea; kingdom Methanobacteriati; phylum Methanobacteriota; class Methanomicrobia; order Methanomicrobiales; family Methanomicrobiaceae; genus Methanoculleus; species Methanoculleus thermophilus. The sequence continues at coordinate 101,303 of NZ_BCNX01000006.1, forward strand.
CAATCTGTTAATGTTAATATGTTGATTTTGGTGACCTTAAAATAGTATCTGGCTAATTAAGCATTTCGGTTGAAGGGTAGAAGCGTACTAATTCCCCAAATAGATGGCAGGATTGTCTGAATATCCGGATTTGTCCAGGACTTGATCCCCTCGGGGATCGTTGTCCGAAATGATTATATGTTGTGTTCTTGACAGATGAGCAATATGGCTGATTTTTCTTGCCGCACCATCTTTGGCAGATCTATTGCTCGTGGTCGGATCCTTTTAAATCGGCGATAATATGAGAGACCTGTTTTTCCGATCATATCTTTACCCGATTGCCGCATAAGGTATATTTATATCTATGTTCCGTCTATCCCCTGGCTTTGCCTGATGGGGGACAGGAACCGCTTATATCTCTCCTGGCGTAAGGCGTGCAGAGATCTCTGCCATGATGGCGTGGCGGCGGTGGCGATCTGCAATGTATCGGCGGCTTTTTTCATCGATCTGGACCGGCGTGAAGGTAATTCCATAATCAATGTCCCAGAGGACAAGCCCCTCTGGAGGAGCGGCGGGGACCCTCTGGCCCGCTGGCTTCGCAAGGAGACGGGCGATATCTCCGGATCCTGCCTCTCCTCTCCCCACACGCTCGAGTGCTGTCGCCATGCACCGTACCATATTCCAGAGGAAACTCTCTCCTGTCACCTCAAAGACGGCGAACGGTCCGTCCTCAAAGACTCGTGCCGCAAGAATCCTCCGCACCGGGCTTCGGTCGCTAGGGCGGGAAAACGCCGAGAAGTTGTGCTCCCCGATGAACTCCTGTGCAGCATCATGCATGGAGGGAACATCCTCCGGAGCGGGGAAGAAGTAGTAGCGGTAGGTCCTTGATAGCGCTCCATACCGGGGATTGAACTCGTCCGGCACGCTCGCCCACCCGGTACACCAGATGTCGGCCGGGAGGAGATGGTTCAGTGCAGAGACTGCCCGGTCGGGTGCCTCGGTTCGAAACGAGCAGACCTGGTTTCGGGCGTGCACCCCGCGGTCGGTGCGGCCGGCGGTGACAAAATGCGCCTCCCGCCAGTCGTCGAAGACCTGGAGGCGTCTGCAGGCCTCAATGAATTCGCCTTCCACGGTCCGAAGCCCCGGCTGCATCTGTGAGCCGTAGAAACGGTCTCCAAAGTACGAGAAACGGATTGCTAGGTTCATAGACCCCGTCCAGGCGGGAAGATTGGCCGGTGCATCGTTCGCCGTATCCTGCGCAGAGCACCTTTGATTGACTGGCGCGTGTAGGTGTGCAGCGGCGTCATCCTGCCCCCCGCCATCGTTCGTCCCTCCCGGATCGCGGAGAGGATCGAGTCTACATCCGGCTCGGCCGTGACGTAGGTGACTCCGAACCCGACATACCGGGCGTTATGAGCGTCGCTCCCGGCAACACCGGGTTTTCCGAACTTTCGCGCAATGACTGCGGCCTTCCGGTTCGCCGACCCGGTGATGTAGCGGCTGTTGAAGACCTCCACAGCGTCCACCGCTTCGATACCCGCGGCAAGCCGTCTCCCGACGCCGTGGCGCCAGCGGTGGTAGGGGTGCGGGAGGATCAGCAGGGCACCCAGATCCCTGGCTAACGCGACGGTCTCAAAGAAGTCCCGACCGGCCGGAATGGGCTCGGTGACCCCGAGAGCGAGCAGGTGACCCTGCTTTGTCGATATCTCAATCCCGGGGATCACGGTCACGGAGGAGTCGCACTCCAGGGCGTAGCGGGCCCCTTCGACCGTGTCGTGGTCGGTGATTGCCACGGCGTCGAGGCCGACGGACTCCGCCCGCCGGAGAATTTCCTCCACGCTGCTCTCCCCGTCTTTGGAGAATCTGGTGTGGACGTGCAGATCGCACCGTAACATGAGATCAGATTATTTGTCATCCTCTGCCTAATAAGTGAAGTGTATGCGCATTCTTCTCCCGACGGGATCGGCAACGGTGGAGATCGTCAAAGCCGTTGCTGAGCGGTTCCGCGACCGCTACACGATAGATGTGGTCGTCACCGGCGAGATCGCCTCGTTTCTTACCCCCGGGGTTCTCCGAAGGCTTCTAGCCGGCGGCAACTACGATATGGCGATCGTCTCTGGGATGTGCACGGCATCTTTCGCGGATGTCGAGCGCGAAACCGGTGTCCCGGTCTACCGTGGCCCGCGGCATGCGGCTGACCTCCCGATTGTCCTCTCGGTGCTCGACCATGTTACCCTCTCAAAGACCGTCCCCGCCGATGAGTTCCTTGCAGAGACCCGGCGTGAGGAGGCCTGCCGGCAGGTGGCGCTCCGGGAGGTGGAGGCAGACGCCGATTTCGTCATACGGGGTGTAAAGATCGGCGGGAACTCGAGGATGAAGGTGCTTGCGGAGATCATGGATGCGCACAGGCGCGACGATCTGGTCTTTGAGGTCGAACGGTTCTTTGCCGACGGGGCCGATATCGTGGACCTGGGATTCGGGTTCGATGCGACCCCTGATGATGTCAAAAGGGTTTTTTCGGTTCTCGAGGGGATTGATGGCCCTCTCGCGGTCGATACACAGGATCCCCGTCTCATCGCTGCGGCGCTCTTTCGCGCCGATCTGGTCCTCTCCCTGCATGAGGAAAACATCCCGGCCGTCGGGAAGGCGGTCGCCGATGCCGGGGCGGCCGCGGTCGTTGTGCCCCGCGAGCGGACGCTTGAAGAGAATATCGCCGCCGCAAGAGAGGCCGGGATCTCCCGCCTCATCGCCGACCCTCTCCTCCAGCCGGTGGGATCGGGGCTCGTCGATTCGCTTGCCAATTTCAAGGCGGCTCCACACCCCCTCTTTTTTGGGGCGGGAAACGTCGTGGAACTGATGGACGCCGATTCGCCCGGGGCGAACGCCCTGCTTGCGGGGATGGCCCACGAGGTCGGTGCCGCCGTCGTCTTCACGAGCGAGCACAGTGATAAGACCAGAGGATCGGTGGCGGAGATGCGGCGTGCGACCGAGATGGTGGCCCTCATGACCGGTCGGCCGTATCCGAAAGATCTGGGGCTCGACCTCCTGATCCTCAAAGAGAAGCGGCGGCGACGCGAACCCCCGCTCGCGTATGAGAGTATCGTTGATGCGCACCCCGCCCCCGACGAGATCGTCTACGATCCTCTCGGGTGCATCCGTATCGGGATCGAGGACGACTGGATCGTCGCGGTTCACCGGGGCCGGGCCGTGCGGGGAAGATCCTGGGAAGACGTCTTTTATACGCTTCTCTCAAACGGGAGTCTCTCCCGGCTCGACCACGCCGCATACCTCGGCAAAGAACTCTTCAAGGCGGAACTCGCCATCCGGCATAAGAGAAGTTTTGAGCAGGACGGGCCATTCTGAGCGGTCTGTTTTGGTAGATCGTCATGCTCACGGGGGGCGGCTCCCGTCTGGAACTTCACTCCTCACAAATTATAATAATATTTATATATTCATAATATTATTTCTCATGCCCGTGGCAGCGGCGAGTAGTGCCTGACCCTCCTGGTGAGTATCCCGATACCATGGACTGCTGGAAACTGGAAGGCTGTTTGGAATTTTGACTCCTCTCCCTGCCTGGACGCAAATTGTGGTGAGACTGCATGAGGATGAATCCAATCATCGGGTTTGCCGTGATCCTGGCCGTCGGTCTGGTCGCCTTGCCGGCCCTCGCGGCGACCGCCGAAGTTGAGATACGTGGTGGGGCGTACCATCCCGCCGCGCTCACGGTCGAGAGCAACACGACGGTAACCTGGACAAATTATGACGGGGTGAGCCATTCCGTCACCAGCGCGGGAGGGCTCTTTGACTCCGGGCCGATAGAGCAGAACGAGACGTTCGACTACACCTTCATCGATCCGGGGACGTACCCGTACGGGTGCACGATCAATGCTTCAACGCAACGGACACCCATGCAGGGCGTCGTCATCGTCGTCCCGGAGGGTATGGCCGTCGAACCCGGGGAGAATGTGACCGGGAACATGACGCTCGCCGATCTGGTCGGAGAGAATGAGAATCTGACCACCTTCGCGGGGCTTGTCGAGACGGCCGGGCTTACGGAGACGGTGCTCTCCACCGGTGGGCCGTATACGGTCTTTGCTCCCAGCGATGCTGCCTTTGAGGGCCTTGACGAAGGCCTCTTTAATCTGGTTTCAAATGATACCGAGATGCTTGACGCTCTCCTGATGCACCATGTGGTGAGAGGGAATTATACCGTGGAAGACCTGAATGCTGCCGGAAACGAGACGGCTCTTGAGACGCTCTCCGGGGAGAACCTCACGGTTGAGGCGGCCGACGGCAGCCTCGCGGTGGAGAACGCCACCATCGCGGTATCCGATCTGGTAGCCGAGAACGGCGTCATCCATATCATCGATGTGGTCCTTCTCCCGCCGGGTCTTGCCCCGCCGGCCGGTGAGGTGAACGTCACGATCATTGAGCCCATGGAGGGCGCCGGCGTCCCCGCCGGGAACGTCACGGTGAGCGTGAATGTGACAAACTTCACGCTGGTCGAACCGACCGGGCAGCCGAACGCGCCGGGCGAGGGACATCTGCACTACTACCTGGACGCCCCGATACCGACGAATGAGAGCGTTCCGGCCATCCCGCCGACCGGCGGTTACGTCGTCTCCACAAACCTCACCCACACCTGGGGGAACGTGACGGCGGGCGAGCACAACCTCTCGGTCCAGGTGGTCAACAACGACCACACACCGCTCATTCCGCTCGTCTTTGATACGGTGAATATCACCGTCGAGGGGAACGAGACGTCCGGAGAGGCACTGGAAGCACGGGTCATCCCCTGAAGACCCCATTTTTTTCCGTTGCGGGATCTCGGAGGTCCGGCATACATGCCGGACGCGAGGGCTTATGTCCCCTCCTCTCCTACTATTCAGGAGAATGGCCATACGCGGGATCAGCAGGGATCTACTTACGATGCTCTTTGAACTCGGGCGGGAGCATCATCCAAACGAGTTTGTTGCCGTATTGCGCGAGAGAGACGGCATCATCCAGGACCTCGACCTGGTGCCGGGCACCGTCGTCGGGGAAGAGAGCGCCTCATTCTTCGTCGATATGCTCCCGCTGGATATCCACCAGGCCGGCAGCGCCCATAGCCACCCGAACGGCGTCCTCTCGCCGTCTTCAGCGGATCTGCGGTTCTTCCCCGGCGTGGGCCGCTACCACATCATCATCGGTTATCCCTACGGGGAGCGGGACTGGCGATGCTACCGGGCGGACGGCAGCCCGGTGCACCTTGAGGTGGTCGAATGACCCGCGTGGTCGCGACGGGAACGTTCGATATCCTCCACCCCGGGCACCTCTACTACCTGGAAGAGTCCCGGAACCTCGGTGACGAACTCTATGTGATCGTGGCCCGGGACGTGAACGTGAAGCACAAACCAAGGCCCATCCTCCCGGAGGAGCAGAGGCTCCGGATGGTCCGGGCTCTGCGTCCGGTCGACCACGCGCTTCTCGGCGACCTGGATGATATGTTCAGGCCGATCGAGGAGATCCGGCCCGATATCATCACGCTCGGGTTCAACCAGCACTTCAACGAGGAGGACCTCCGCCAAAAACTCCGCGATCGCGGGCTTGATATTGACGTCGTCAGGATCCCCGGATATCCCGGCCCGCTTGCCAGTTCATCGAAGATCGTCGAGCATATCTTGAAGACCCGGGGTCCCCACCGTCTCGTTGGCCGTGCCGGAGAGGGGGAGTGATCCCGGGGACGCATCCGCGGGTGACGGCGGTTCATGCAGCAGACGGATGAATGGGGCGGCGACGGAACCAGCAGCTGGCTGAAGGTCTCGTTCCCGTTCCTGCTCTGCGGGTTTTATCTTGCTGCTGTATGGTTCGTCCTGCCCCCGGAACAGTGGCTCCTCCTCTTCGGGGCGATGGTCGCCTACATCGTCCCGCCGCTTGGCCGGGAGACGATCATCCCGGCCTGCATCCTTCTCGGGATTCCCTGGTGGCTGACTGCGTTCACCCTGGCGTTCCTCGATTTCGCCGGCGGGCTATTTATGGCCTGGAACTTCCCGCTGCTCCTGCGGATCCCCCGTCTAGGTCCCTGGGTCCGGCGGTTCATGGAGGCCGGCAGGACCTTCCTCGACCGGCGGCCGTGGCTTGAGCGGCTCTACTTCGTCGGCCTCATTGCTTTTGTGGCCCTCCCCTTTGACGGGTCGGGGAGCATCGTCGGTTCCATCATCGGAAGAATGCTCGGGATGACAAAGGCCGAGGTCCTCTCCTGCATCACCATCGGCGGCATCATCGGCAGTTTCTCGATCGCTCTCGGCATCGACTACGTCACCCACCTCATCCCGGCTGAGGCCGGGCTCTGGATCTCGGTCATAATTCTCCTCGTGATCGGCACCGCTCTCGCTGTGGCGTACCGGGCCCATTCCTGGAGAAAGGAGTCGAATGCCTGATCTCTTTCCCAATCCCCTATTCTGAGGCCCGGGACGGGACGGTTGATGCACGCGGGTCCGGCACCGCTGCAGTCCAAATGGAAAAGGTAATATCGGAACCCGGGGATTGATCAACCAACCGATCGGGTCATCATGGATCTGGATGAGTGTTTGGTGACTCTGCTTGCCCGGGGTGGGCCAGAAGATATGGATCCGCATACAGCAAACGGTTCGCCAAAGGATGCGCCTGCACAGCAGCCTGGCGGCCGTCGGGACTGCGAGAGAGGAGCGGATGCTCTCACCAGCGCGACTGGATCCGTCCTCCCGGGTCTGACTGCTACGATGCTATGGGAGGTGATCAAGACCTCGCTCTCCGGGATCTGCATTGCCGACGGGGAGGGACGTATCGTATTCGTCAACGCTTCGCTGCTTGGCATGTGGGGATATGGCCGGCAGGAGATGATCGGAAGGCCTCTCGACCACCTCTGGTCCACCCCGGGCGAAGGTCTCGACTGCATCGGCCGCGCCCTCTCAGCCGGGCAGTGGAGCGGGCGGATTACAGCCCGACGAAGAGACTCAACCGTCTTTGATGCCCGGATCTCGATCAGCACCTTCCAGGATCCAGGGACAGCCGCTCCCTGGCTTATCATCTCATGCCTTGACGTCTCCGCGCGACGGGTTCCGCACCGTCAGCGGAGCCTTGAGGAGGCCCTTGCGGCGATGCCCGAGCGTTTCCTTGACCTCAAAGAGATGGATAGGGCCATAGAGCAGTCACTCGAGGACCTTGGCCGCGGGTGCGGGGCATGCAGGGCCTACCTCTCCCTCTTCAACAGTTCGAGGACACTGCTTGGCACGACGCACGAGTGGCGTACACCCGAACAGAGGTCCCGGCGCGGAGAGTTCCAGAAGTTCCTCTCAACCGATCTCCCCTGGTGGGTCGAGCAGATTCTGGACGGCGAGACCGTGCACCTGGGTGAGGCGGCCGGAAGGAGGCGGTCGGGAAGGGATGAGCGGGATCTCCTGAAACGGAGCGGTGCGACGGAGATACTGATGATCCCGATCCTGCTGAGAGAGGCGGTCGTCGGCTTTGTCGGGTTCGACCGGAACACTGAGAATGTCAGGTTTACCGACGATGAGATCCTGCTCCTCACTGCGGCCGCCCATCTGATCGCGAGCGCGCTTGACCGAAAACAGTCGGAGTACACGTTCCGTGAGTCGGAGGGTCTCTACCAGATTGTCCTGGACTCCATCACCGATACCGTCACCGTCGTCGATACCGGGCTTACTCTTCTCCTTGCAAACGAGGCTTTCATCGCCTGGTGCGAGGATCTCGGTCTCTCGACGGATGTCGTCGGTAGAAACCTCTTTGATGTCCTGCCGTTCCTCCCTCCCTCCGCAAGGCAGCAATACGAGCGGGTTATACGGACCGGGCGACCGCTGACGTCGGAACGGTCTCTCACCCTCAACGGCCAGGTTGTGGTCCTCCGGGAGATGCGGATCCCGATCTTCGAGGAGGGCGAGGTCGCTATGGTCATCACGATCACAAGGGACATTACCGCTCAGAAGGAGGTCGAAGAACTCAAATCAAAGGCGTACGGTCAGATCGAGCGGAATATGGAACAGTTTGCCCTGCTCGCCGACCATATCAGAAACCCTCTCCAGGCGATCATGGGGCGTGCGGAGTTGCTCGACGATGCCGAGACGACCGAGAAGATCCGCCAGCAGGTGCAGCGGATCAACGCGATCATCGACCAGCTCGATGAGCGGTGGGCGGAATCGAGGAAACTCTCGATGTTCTGGCGGAAGTACTCGTGATTATACCTTCGCAAGTTCGCTCCAGACCCGGTTTCGCTCGATGATGACCCAGTAGCGTCGGAGTTCGGCCTCCGCCGCCCGGTGTTCGGGATACGATCTGCTCACGAGGCGCCAGAACCGCTCCGAGTGGTTCAATTCCTGGAGATGAGCGGCCTCGTGGACGATGACGTACTCCCGCAGGGGTTTTGGGAGGGCCACGATGCGCAGGTTGAAGTTCAGGTTCCCGCGCACAGAGCAGCTTCCCCACCTGGTCCTCTGCAGTCTCACCGTAGTCCGCCCGGACCAATTACGGGCAAGGTCCGGGTATGCTTCCAGGCGGTCTCTGATCTCCTCCTTGAGCAGCTGGGAGAGGTTTCTCCGAAGAGCCGGGGCGGATGGATAGGCGACGGTTTTGCGCGCCTCATCAACCGTAAACCGGGTGCCGGGAACCCTCCGGTAGAAGTTACCGTGCAGGAGGAGCATCTCTTCTTTTCCGCGCCCTTCGGCGGCGAGGCTATCGAGGACCCTGCGCCGCTTCTCGATCCAGGCTGCGTTGCGCTGCAGGAACCCCCTGACATCGAAGGACGGCGGGGCGACCACCCGCAGAGTCCCGTCCGGCCTCACCTGGAGCCTGGCGGAACGAACGGCCTTGCGGATGACGGTCGTTTCGGCCAGGAGCCTGCTTGTCTCTCCCTGGTCCATCTATACTATTTACTAGGGTGACGGAGAGAAAAATTACATGATCCGGCACGAACCTATACCCGATGGCAACAGAGAAGTACGGCAAGGCTCCTCTTTGGGGGTCTCCCCGGGTGCAGTGGTGGTCCCATGAAGGATAAAGAGCTCAAGATCGGCGATATCGCAAGCCTCACCGGGATCTCCGAACGAGATGTCCGGAGACTCGTCCAGACCTATGACAGCCTCTTCACCTACCGGACCGTCGGCCCGGTGAAACTCTTCCCGCCGAAGGCGGTCGATATAGTCAGGGAACTCATAGAACTCTCTGGGAAAGATCTCACGCCCGAAGAGGTCGCTGAAGAGATCCGCTCCGGCAAAAAACCTGAGCCACAGGGGGAGCCTGCGGAGGCGATCGAGAGAGCCGCCGCCCCGCTCCCGCCGGAGGTGGTGTTCGAGATCAGAGCGATGCAGGAGACCCTGGCCCGGCAGGAACGCCAGATTGCTCGTCTGGTGGCTGAACTCGAGCAGGAGCGGGAAGAGAGGCGAGAAGAGGCCGCCAAACTCCAGGAGCGGCTGGATGCACAGCAGAGGGAGCTTGCGGTCGTGGCAGAGTGGGTGGATTACTTCGATCGCCGGATGGACGAGGTCACGCTCCCGGTCTTCGAGCGGGTCCGGCGAACCCTCGGGCGGGGTGACGTGTCCGGTCGGTCGGCCGGCCGTTCCGGGTGACTGGTAGGGTTCTCTCCGGGAACGCATTACGCTCAAGCCAGGTGGGTAGTAATATATATTACGAATATACTACCCGATAACAAATTTTATATGTGATCTTCACCTCCAGGCATCCGAGGTGATAGAATCCATCAGCAGAAAACGGCCACCGTACTGACCCTTGCCATTCAGGCTCTGGTCGTTGGCGGGCTGGTAGCCTGCATAGTCGTTGGAACATCGGATCGGCCGTCTTCCGTCTCGCCAGGCCATGACGCATCGCGTGTCGTTGACCTGCCCGAGAGCGCCTCACCGGCTGCATACGCGATCGTCGCAAATCGGCCGGATCCTTTGGTGATGAGAACTCTGGGTGGGGAGGAACACCCTCTCTCTTTTCACCCCATCATGATCTGCACGGCCGTCGGATAGCGGTTCATGATGGTGTATGCGAGGGGCTTTGATATCCAGAGCCGACCGTTCTGCATCCTCCGGAGAGGGCTGATCTCCTTTAGGATCTGGAGAGCCTGGACTGCGGCCTCGTCCGCGAGGAAGAAACTGCCCGGGACTGTCGAGTCGAAGTAGAAGAGGATCGGAAGCCGGAGTCGGCGCTGCAGGTCCCTCGGCAGGGCTTCCTGCATCCGGAGGAGGACATCACGGTTAAAGTCGTAGCGGTCTCCACCCTTCGTGACGGACGAGGGGTGCTCCTCTGTGAGAAGCCGTGAGAGGCGCTTACGCTCTTCGACAACGCCGTCATTGATCCTGCCGATCTCAAGCCGCATCCATCGCAGGAGGGTCGACTCGTCGCTTGCTGATGGTCGGTTGGACATATCTGTAGTGATCCTTTGCTGGGTACATAGACCAGTCTCTGCCATGTAATATATATCTGGCCCCCATGATCGCCCCGGCAACATCCGGGAGATCCAGAGGGAATGTGCTCTCTGTCTTGCTCGTGGGCTCCATTGGAGCGGGAGAAGGTATATGTATTCTTACTCCATATCAGGCGTTCCCTATGCAACCATTTGAATGCAACTCGACCCGGTATGGCTGCCGACGCTTCTTGGTTCACTACGCTCTCCTGCTCCTTGTCGGCGTTGCAGTCCTCCTTATGATCATCCCGGCGGGCGCCGCCGAGACGTTTGGGATGGACTACGACCCCGCCATCGCCTCGATGATTGCGGAGATCGATGAGTCCGAACTTCGCAACACGACGTCCGATCTTTCGAGCATCCCGACACGTGCCTACGGGTCCGATGGGAACCGGGTGGCGGGCGAGTATATCTTCCAGAGGCTATCCGCCATCCCGGGGCTTGAGGTCGAGTTCCAGGGCGGAGAGGTGAACAACGTCATCGCACGGCTCCCCGGAGCCAACACGTCGTTGAACGAGGTCGTGGTCGTCGGGGCGCACTACGACAGCCTGTCGTCCGATCCTGCCCGTGCGCCCGGTGCTACCGATAACGGGTGCGGGGTCGCGATCGTCCTGGAACTCGCCCGGGTGATGAGCGGCCACTCGTTTGACCGGACCGTCGAGTTCGCGTTCTGGAACGCGGAAGAGGACGGGAGCTACGGCAGCTCCGCCTACGTCGAGAATGCCACCGCTCCGGTCGCGCTCTACTTCAACTACGACTCGGCCTGCTACGACCCTGAAAACTGGTCCGTCCTCGATATCATCTACGACAATCGCTCCCGGGAGGCTGCGGCGCTTCTTGCGGGTTATAACGTCCTCTATGGCACAAACTTCAGCCTGACCCTGAACAACTATCAGACCTGCTCCTCCGACCATATCCCCTTCCAGGCCCGGGGGTATCCGGCCGTGGCGACCCATAGCGATGGGCACGGTCCGGCGCATACCCCGGACGACACCCCCGAGCACGTCTCGTTTGAATACGCAAAGAGAAACGCGGGGCTTGGCCTCTCGCTCATCGCAAAGGTGGCTGGAATTAGGGAAGACGGAAGCGACCTCTTTGTCCAGAAGGCCCGGCCTGCAGGGTGAGCATCCATGCCGTCCCGCAGCTGCCTGCAGGTTGCGTTCCTTGCGGCCTATGGGATCGTTTTCATCCTTGCCCCGGCCGCGGCTGCGCCCTCAGACGCTCCGGGATACGATCCCGGGATTGCGGCGTTGCTTGATGAGGTGGACGGGAGTGAGATCCGAAAGACCGCGTATGACCTGCAGAACTTCTCGACCCGGGCTTACGGGTCCGATGGGAACCGGGAGGCGGGCGAGTATATCTACCAGAGGCTATCCGCCATCCCAGGGCTTGAGGTCGAGTTCCAGGGCGGAGAGGTGCACAATGTCATCGCACGGCTCCCCGGAACCAACGCGTCGTCGGCTGAGATTGTGGTTGTCGGAGCGCACTACGACAGCCGATCGTCTGATCCTGCCCGTGCCCCCGGGGTTACCGATAACGGCTGCGGGGTCGCGGTCGTCCTGGAACTTGCCCGGGTGATGAGCGGCCACTCGTTCGACCGGACGGTCGAGTTCGCATTCTGGAATGCTGAGGAGAACGGGAGGCACGGCAGCCGCAGGTACGTCGAGAACCCGCCGGCCCCGATCGCGCTCTATCTCAATTACGACTCAACCTGCCGCGGGGAAGGGGACCGACCGCGCCTCAACCTCCTCTACGACCAGGGGGCCCGGAGCGCGGCAGAGCTCGTGGTGCACCACAACACCCTCTACGGGACCAACTTCACCCTGACCCGGAGTGCAGCCCCGTTCATCTCGGACCACATCTCGTTCTGGTCCCGGGGCTATCCGGCACTCATGGCGCATGCTCTACCGCAGTGGCCGGCCCATACGCCGGACGATACCATCGATCAGGCGTCGTTTGAGTTTGCCGAGAGAAACGCCCGGCTGGGGCTCTCGGTCCTTGCGAGGGTCGCAAGGATGGAGGGTCTCGTCTCCCCACCCCCGGAGGGTGGAAGCGATCCCGGGGTTTCCTGGCCTATGATGCCAAACTGGGGCGCTAACAATCGCGCAGAAGGGAATAGATGCTCTCTTACGTCCCTTCAACTCTCGATCAATCCAACTGAACTCTGTGGCTGCTCGTAATGCCGGTGAAATGCCTTCCCGGAGCCTGAATTTGGATCTTTCGCCACACCGGATGCGGGGATAAGAACACGCTTTTTATAGCGTCATGACCAACGTAAGACAGTTATGAAAGATTCTGAGATCCTGATGAACCCCAACGATCTGGTCCGTTTTCTCAAGAAGGATCCCGCGGAGTTTACCAAGGAGGATATCATCCGGTTCTGCGAGGCGAACGGGATTGAGATGGTCAACTTCCGCTACGCAGCCGAGGACGGCAAGCTCAAGACCCTTAACTTCGTCATCTCCTCAAAGGACCACCTTGACGCCATCCTCTCGGACGGCGAACGCGTCGACGGCAGCAACCTCTTTTCATTCATTGAGGCCGGGAGCAGCGACCTGTACGTGATTCCCCGCTACCGGACGGCCTTTGTCAATCCCTTTGCCGAGGTGCCGACACTGGAGCTCCTCTGCTCGTTCTACGGTGCCGATGGGAAGCCGCTTGAGAGCTCCCCCGAGTACGTGCTCCGCAAGGCCAACGAGGAGTTCACCCGCCGGACCGGGTACACCTTCAAGACCCTTGGCGAGCTCGAATACTACGTCATCGCTCCCCGCGAGGACCTCTACCCGGGCCGCGACCAGAAAGGCTACCACTCGGCCGAACCCTTCGTCAAGTTCGCGGATCTGCGGGATGAGGCGATGCGCCTTATCGCCCGTGCCGGCGGAAAGATCAAGTACGGCCACTCGGAGGTCGGCTGTTTCTATGCCGACGACCTCTACTACGAGCAGCACGAGATCGAGTTCCTGCCGATGCCGGCGGAGCAGGCGGTCGAGCAGTTGATCGTCGCCAAGTGGATCCTGCGGATGCTCGGCTACCAGTACGGCGTCGATATCAGCTTCGCCCCGAAGATCACCGTCGGCAAGGCAGGGAGCGGCATGCACTTCCATATGCTCGTCGAGAAGGACGGCCAGAACCTGACCGTCGAGGGCGGCAAGTTGAGTCCGCTCGCCCGGAAGATGATCGCCGGCATCCTTGACGTTTCCGATGCCCTGACGGCCTTCGGAAACACCATCCCGACCTCCTATCTCCGTCTCGTCCCCCACCAGGAAGCCCCGACGACGATCTGCTGGGGCGACCGCAACCGCTCGGTCGTTGTCCGCGTGCCCCTCGGCTGGATCGGTGCCGAAGACATGGCCCACGATGCCAATCCCTGCGAGGAAGCGTGGCAGGAGAAGCGGCCGTCGAAGCAGACGTTCGAGTACCGGGTCGCCGACGGTTCGGCCGATCCCTACCTGACCGTCGCCGGCCTCATCGTGGCGTCGCTGCACGGGATCGAGATGCCCAATGCGCTCGAGATGGCTGAGCGGCTCTACGTCAGCGGCAACATCTTCCGGCCCGAGTTCCGTGAACGCCTCGCGGAGCTCAAGCAGCTCCCGGCCTCCTGTGTCGAGTCCGCCGAGGCGCTCGAGGCAAAGCGTGCGATCTTTGAGAAGGACGGTGTCTTCCCGGCAGGGATGATCGACAGCCGGATCGCCAACTTGAAGGCCTACAATGACCGCGGGCTGAGCGAGAGGCTCTACGGCAACAACGAAGCCATCCGGGAACTGGTCAACCAGTACCTCCATGTGGCATGAGAGACGGAGAGCCGACTCTCGATATACTTTTTAATCAGCAGAATACGGGCTCCTCTCCGGGGGAGTATTCTCTCTTTTGACCGATGGTTCGGCACGGGCAAGTTATTATTACGGGGGAATCCAGAGAGGGTGACTCCCGGGAGTGAGCGGGATCCCCGGCCGATGCCGTTGAGGTCGTGCGAAACCGCGGTGGTCCGCGCACGCCCGGGCGATGGAGGAACGCGTATGCGAGGTGGAGCAGAAGAGAGTATGGCAGGAGAGGCGGGACCGGTCACGTTTACCTGCTACCGCATCACCCCCGGGGAAGAAGAGGTTCCCGAGGAAGGTATGAACACCTATAGCGTCGTTGTGCTGCTGCCCGATGGGGATGTCAGGCATCAGATCGTCTGGGCCCGGGCCCCGGAGGATATAGGTGATGCGATCCGGGTACCTCCCGGCTCACGGGTGATCATGACCGAGATGAAGAGCCCCATAATCTGGGACAGCGAGCCGATGGAAGAGAAAGAGGCGGCTGTCAAGGCCGCACCGACTCCCTGACCATTTTTAGGTGCGCTGTCTGGATCTCTTAAGTACGCAGGCTCGACGGTAGCGCTTTTGACCCTGCCGTGGACCCGAGGATGCCCTGAGAGGACGGCGCGTCATCCTCAGAGTCTCCTGGCGTTGAGGAGCATGGAGACCACCCCGACCATGGAGACCCCGATGATCGCGAACGTGACCTGTCTATTGAACCCTCCAGTACGGATGGGTGCCGCCCCTCCCGGCTTCGTCCGGGATATCCCGCAAGGTAGATGCGGACAGCAGTTCCACTCCAGGTATCGAGACGGCCGGAGAGTTCACAAGGCTGCCCGCGCCATCGAGAGGTATATGTGGGATGACGTCCCCCGTTCCGCAGGTGATCGGATGGTGAATGTTGCTGGGCAGCAGATGGAAAGACCCACGGAGTACAGCGCAGTCAACCTGCTGAAGGATGCCGGGGTGGACGCCGAACGGTGGAACCGGATCCCGGATGAGGCGACGATCAAAAGGACGGTCGAAGCGATTGAAGCACGAAACATCAGGGTGATTATTGTTGATACGGCAGATGAGGCGCTTCAAGCGGTCATTGACCTGATCCCCGGAGGGGCCGAGGTCATGAACGGCTACTCGACGACCCTGATCGAGATGGGTTTTGACCGGGTCCTTGAGGAGAACCCGAAAGGGTGGCGGGACTACCATGCGGTCATCACGGCCGAGAACGACACCGAGAAGCGGCACGCACTCCGCCGAAAGAGCGTCGCGGCCGAGTACTTCCTCTCCGGCGTCCAGGCGATCGCAGAGACCGGGGAATTCGTCGCGTGCGACAAGACCGGGAGCCGGACGGGGGCCTGGCCTCACGCGGCGGCACACCTCGTCCTCGTCTCGGGGGCAAATAAGATCGTGCCGACCCTTGAGGACGCCCTCCGGCGGTGCCGGGAGTACTGCCTGCCGCTTGAGAACCAGCGTGCGCAGCGTGCCTACGGGATCGGGAGTTATATCGGCAAGTACGTCATCCTCGACCGTGAGGAGACCGACGGGAGAGTCACGCTCATCCTGATCCGCCAGCCGCTCGGGTACTGAAATCCGGCCGTCCTGCCAGGGGAGAGGATCGACGTCCTCATGACAGGCGTTTGCCCGACCACCCTTTTTTGGGTCAACCGCATCCCTCCCTCTCCTCGTGGTCCTGCAGATCTTCGCGAGAGAAGATTGAGGCGCGCCGGGACTCTGGAGCCGAGCGGTGAAACTTCCAGCCGCCGTTTACTCCCAAACTCCCTACGCCCTCACCGGAGATGGCGGACGGCTTTGAGCGGCGGCATCGTGGTGAACGGAGGTGGCCCATCCCTCATCCCGGTCACGCTGGACCCGATGAGCGGCGGATCTTTTTCATCTTTTCGGGTTTGGTATATCAAAACACGCGTGCCAGTTTGATCATGGAGATCGCAGAGATCCTCGACTTCACTGTTCCGCTCTCCAGTATCACGCTTGAGAGGGTTGTTCTTGCCATACTCGTCGCGATCATCGGATGGATTGTGGTGAAGGTGCTCACGTCCACCTTCACAACAGCGCTCTCGCGGGCGTCAAACCTCCCCGGCCTGGTCGTCGAGTTCCTGGCCAGGTTCTTCTCGGTCCTGCTCTATGTAATTCTCGCCCTCATCGTCCTTGCGGCGTTAGGGGTTGACATCTCCTCCATGGTGCTCGGGCTCTCGGCGGTGATCGGGCTGATCCTCGGTTTCGGCCTCCAGGATTCAATCAACAACCTCGCTGCCGGGGTCTGGCTTGCGGCATTCCGCCCCATCGATAAGGATGAGTTCGTCGAGGTCAAAGGCATATCCGGCAAAGTAGTCTCGGTCGGCATCTTGGCGACCGAACTGCTCAAGCCCGACAACACCTACATCACCATCCCGAACTCCCTTGTCTGGGGAAACCCTGTGATCAACTCCTCCAGGATGGAGACCCGCCGCGTCGAGGTCAAGGTCGGGGTTGCCTATGACAGCGATCTCGATACGGCAATCCGGGTCGCCACCGATCTCGCGGCGGCCCACGAGAAGGTGCTCCCGTCGCCGAAACCTGCGGTCGTCGTCACAGAACTCGGCGACTCTTCGGTGGTCCTTGCTCTGCGGGCGTGGACGAAGACGTCCGATGTGGGGGGCGTGCAGGGGGACTTAAACCGCGGTATCCTCCGGGCGTTTCGAGAGGCCGGCATCGAGATCCCCTTCCCGCAACTGGACGTTCACCTGACGGGGGCAGAATAGGCCCTCCTTTCCCCCTCACCGGGTGCGTGCGAAGTCGATGAAACCGTTGTAGGGGTCGGTCGAAAGCAGGCGGACCAGGATCCTCTGCCCGACCCTGAGCCCCTGCTCGCCGAGGACCACTTTTCCCTCGGCCGGCGGGTCGATCAGCCGAACGTAGGTTCCTTTCTCCGAAGCCCCGGTGACGAACGCCTCAAACGTCTCCCCGATCCTCTCCCGGAGGAGGACTGCGGCCGCAGCCTTCCGGACGAAGCGTTCGACCTTCTGCGATGCCTTATCCCGGTCGGTGAGGTGGAGGGCGAGGTCGTCGAGTTCTTCACCGGTATACGGGCATTCATCCCCCTCGATGACCGATTTGATCAGCCGCTGGATGATGATGTCGACGTAGCGCCGGTTCGGGGCGGTGCCGTGGGTGTAGTCGGTGACGGCGAGGGCGAAGTGGCCGATCGGTTGGTCGCCGGGCCGGAACGCGACGTACTCCCCTGCCCCCATAAGTTTCACGACCGTAAGAGAGAGGTCCGGAAAGCGGTCGGGGTCGGCTGTTTTCTGCCGGAGAAGGAACCTGGTGAGCGCTCGAGCGTCCGGCTCAGCCGGCAGGGCCTCACCGCGATCCGCCGCTTCCCGGACGATCCCGTCCCAGTTCTTCGGTGTGCGGACGACCCGGTGGATCATGGGTAGACCGGCACCGTTCAGGAATGCGGTTATGGTGCCGTTTGCCGCGACCATGAACTCCTCGATGAGGCACCGGGCAAGGTTCTGCTCCTGGACGACAAGCCCCCGGACCTGGCCGTCCACCACGAGCGGTTCTGCCTCGATTGTCTCGAGGGCGAGCGCCCCCCTCTCCGTCCGGCGCCTCCTCATCCGTACCGCAGCCTCGTGCTGGAGGAGGATCTGCTCTTCGAGGCCCGGCGTCTCTGCGACTGTGCTGGGGACGGGCCCCTTCCCTTCCAGCCAGTCGCCGACCTCTTCGTAGACGAGCTTTGCGTGGTTTGCGACGATCGCCCGGTAGATCTCGCCGGGTCTCGTGCTCCCGTCGGGGAGGACGGTATACTCGATGACGATCGCCAGTCTCTCCCGGCCGGGGAGGAGCGAGGTGAGGTCGGCCGAGAACCGGTCGGGGAGCATGGGGAACGTCGTCACACCGGTGTAGACCGATGTCCCGTTGTGGGCGGCGTGCCGGTCGGTCGCCGAGTCTTTCGGGACGCGGGAGTCGACGTCGGCGATCGCGACCCGGACGTGGATCTCCCCACCCTGCCCCTCCTCGCAGACCTCGATCTGGTCAAGGTCCATGGAGTCGTGGTTGTCGATCGAGGACCAGAGGAGCGAGCGGAGATCCCGGAGATTGCCGCCCGGGTCAAAAGGCGCTTTTTCGCTAAGAGCGGAAACTTCCCGGAGGACAGCCGGCGGGAATGCCGGGGCAAAGCCGTACTGCTGCATCGCCGTCCACGCGATGCCCTTGAGATTGACGGGGGGCTGGTCCTGCATCGTGTGAAGATCTCTTTTATGGCATATATAGGAGATGAAGTGCGCCCGGTCACCCCACCTCTTTCTCCCACCAGACCGCCGCGGTCGGCCGGACGGTCCTCTCGACGTACTTCCCGGACTCGGTCCGGCGAAGCGTTCGGCCAAAGTGGTCCACGACCACCGAGAGGTCCTCCATCCCTGGGTTGTGCATCGCCGCCCAGGTCCGGGCGGCCTCTTCGACGGAGTCGTAGACCGCATCCCAGACGGCGTGATAGATCCGGACGTTCGGGTAGATCCCGGCGTCGTGGAGGATGTTGACGAGGTAGATATAGTCCGGGTAGCCCCGTCCGGCAGCCGCCTCCTCCCCAAAGACCGCTCGATAGAGCGCCATCTCCTCGGGGCCCCGCCACTCGCCTGCGTGCCAGAAGAGGTAGACCGCCCGGCGGGCCGCAGCGTCGAGTTTTTCCAGAGCTGCTGCAAGATCGTAGAACCCGAGTGAGAACGCCGCAATGACGACGTCGTGCGGCTCGACGTCCCTCCCGATCACGGTCTCCTCCCAGCGCATCGTGACCGTGGAGTAGTTTGTAAGCCCCTCCGCCGCCATCCGCTCCCGGAGGATGGAGAGCATCCCCTCCGAGGGGTCGAGTGCCGTAACATGGGCGGCGGTCCGGGCGATCGGCACGGCAAGCCTCCCGGTTCCTGCGCCCACATCGAGTACGGTCTCGCCCGGCCGCACCCGAAGGATCGCGAGTTCCTGCTTGGTCGCCTCTTTCTCGTCGCGGCTGACCCTTTGGTAGGATGCGGCGCGCCTGTCCCAGTGGGCTGCGGGATCGCGCCCTTTCTCGACGCGTTCGGGCGAGCTTGAGTATATTGCCTTCCAGAGCTCGTTCCAGTCGATGATCCGATGCATGAATGTTCACTCTCCCCGGAGCGGCATAAACACTCGGGATCTGTCCCTCTCTGGCCACAGAGCAGCCCCCGTACCGGGCTGATGCCGGCCGATCATCCTGGCGGGAGTAGCCTTATGTAGGGTGAACCGCTCCTTGCAGGACAGTGGTGCCGATGAAGACTGCCAGAAGAACGAGGTCTGTGGAGCTCTTCTTCCTGCTGGTCTTTCTGCTCTCCCTTCCCGTATACCTGCTCCGTCTCGTTCCTCCGTACAGCCTTCTCATGGTCTTTAATCCCTTCATCGCGGCCTCGATCCTCACCAGCCGGGAGGAGGGGTTGAGCGGTGTGCGGCGCCTGTGGAAGAGAACCTTTGATTACAGAAGGATCCGGCGAAAGGTCTGGTACATCCCCATCCTTCTCCTGATGCCGGCAGCGATGGCCCTGCAGTATGGGTTGATGAGACTGATGGGCGAATCCATCCCCCGTCTGCAGTTTCCGCTCCTGATGATACCCGTCTATTTTGTGGCCTTCTTCATCCTCGCGATCGGTGAAGAGGTGGGCTGGTCGGGATACGCCCTCGATCCGCTGCAGGAGCGGTGGGGTGCTCTCCCTGCGGGCGTCATCCTCGGGGCGGTCTGGGCCCTGTGGCACCTCGTACCCTACGCCCTCCTGCATCCGCCCCTCTGGGTGGCGGGCCAGTGCCTTGCGACGGTGATGGCACGCGTCCTCATGGTCTGGATCTACAATAACACCGGGGGAAGCGTCTTTGGCATGATCCTCTTCCATGCCATGATCAACATGGGTTCGGTTCCCGACTACGGCTTCCGGTATGATCCCGTCCTGGTCGGCCCCATCCTGGCTCTCATGGCCGCGGTTGTGGTCTTCCTGTGGGGTCCAGAGACCCTGGCCCGTTATTGGTATGGCTGAGCTGACCCGTGGAGTAAGTAATATCCACCGGCACCCGGAATCGGTTACCTCGCCTTCTCGGCATTGCGCCTGGCGGGATGGGTCTAGGGTTGAACGGGGTGCTATCTCTCCTCGAAACGCTTTTTAACGGCCGCCAGCTCCTTGGTGCTCAGCATGCTCTCTGTAAGTGCATAGAGCATTTCCCTCGCTTCTTTCGGGGCGCCCTCCGCTCGTTCAAAGACTGTGCGGAGCTCGTCAGGATCGTATGCCGGGACCATGATCTTGAGCAGATATCCGGCATCTTCTGGAGTGATATCCCGCATGCCGCTCAGGTAGCCACCGAGAGCTCCCAGCAGTTCGTCCTCGGTGGCCAGCCTCCACAACGCGGGCTGAATATCCTCTTCCTCTCTATCGAGGTGGGCGAGATACCCTGCGATGAACCTGTTCAAGGCCCGGTAGTGCTCTAGACCTATCTCCCCAAGCCTCTCGAAGTCTTCAGGCAGGGCCCTGATCTCCTCTAAATGATTTATCAGGTTCTCGAACTGCTCGGAATGCAGGCGGTGCTCTTCCTCCAGATCTCTCGCCCCTCCTGGAATCCGCCTCGACAAAAGGGGGTGGATGAACGTCTCTTCAGCCTCTATATGGATCCGGAGTTGCTCTCGAAACGCCGCAAGGAGGTCGTTGAGCCTCTCCAATGAACTCTCCTCGCTATAATCGGTCCTCCCGGCTTGAATTGCCATCGTGTAGAGAGCATAGCGGTGGGCTTTGTGAATTGATGTGTACAGGTCGGTCTGCCGGACCATTTTTGCCACCCCGGGGTGACCTCCCTTGAGTGCATACGCCTTAAAACCATGGGTTCGGCATCCGTCTGCGTATGCCGTCACCAAATTGGAGAAAAAGAGATTGACTCTCCCCGCCACTCAGTTCCTGAAGCTATGAACCGGTGCGGGGATCCGTCCGCCGCGGTTGATGAAGTCGGCGCAGCCGAACCTGTTCACCGGCTGGATCGGTGCGCGGCCGAGAAGCCCCCCGAACTCGACGATATCGCCGACATTCTTCCCGATCACCGGGATCAGCCTGACAGCAGTGGTTTTATTGTTGATCATCCCGATCGCGGCCTCGTCCGCGATGATCCCGGATATCGTCGAGGCAGGTGTGTCGCCCGGGATCGCGATCATATCGAGGCCGACCGAGCATACGCAGGTCATCGCCTCGAGTTTCTCGAGCGTGAGGGCGCCTCGGTTCACCGCATCGATCATCCCCTGGTCCTCGCTGACCGGGATGAACGCACCCGAGAGTCCGCCGACAAAGGAACTTGCCATGATCCCGCCCTTCTTCACCTGGTCGGTCAGGAGGGCAAGCGCGGCCGTCGTCCCCGGTGCACCGGCCGATTCAAGCCCCATCTCCTCGAGGATCCCGGCGACGCTGTCCCCGACGGAGGGTGTCGGAGCGAGGGAGAGGTCGACGATCCCGAACGGGATCCCGAGCCGCCTCGAGGCCTCCAGGGCGACGAGCTGCCCGGC
This sequence comes from Methanoculleus thermophilus, assembly GCF_001571405.1. NCBI lineage: Archaea > Methanobacteriati > Methanobacteriota > Methanomicrobia > Methanomicrobiales > Methanomicrobiaceae > Methanoculleus > Methanoculleus thermophilus. Next base: position 123,063 of record NZ_BCNX01000006.1, read on the forward strand.
GCGGGTGACCTTGAAGGCCGTCTTCTTGACAGTCTCGCAGAGGACCTCGAAGTTTTCTCCCCGGACGCTCTCGAGCGCGTGCTTGATGACCCCCGGGCCGCTCACGCCGACGTTGATGACCGCGTCCGCCTCGGAGACCCCGTGAAACGCTCCCGCCATGAACGGGTTGTCGTCGGGGGCGTTGCAGAAGACGACCAGTTTCGTGCAGCCGATGGAGTTCTGCTCCTTCGTCGCCTCGGCCGTCTCCCGCACGATCTCCCCCATCAGTTTCACGGCGTCCATGTTGATCCCGGTCTTTGTCGAGCCGACGTTGACCGAGCTGCAGACCCTCTCGGTCGAGGCGAGGGCTGCCGGGATCGAGCGGATGAGGGCTTCATCGATCGGGGTCATGCCCTTCGAGACGATCGCCGAGTAACCCCCTATGAAGTTCACCCCTGTGTCCCGTGCAGCCCGATCGAGCGTCTTTGCGACCTCTACAAAGTCTTCCTGAGTCTCGCAGGCCCGCCCGCAGACCAGTGCGATGGGGGTCACGGCGATCCGCTTGTTCACGATCGGGATCCCGTACTCGATCTCGATCTCCCTCCCGGTCGAGACGAGGTCTCTTGCCAGCCGGGTGATCTTTTCGTATATATTCTGGTTTAGGGTGTCGAGATCGGCGTCGCAGCAGTCGAGGAGGCTGATGCCGAGCGTGATCGTCCGGACATCGAGCTTCTCCTGCTCGATCATCTGATTTGTCTCGTTCACCTCAAAGAACGTGACCATGGCGATACCTCAGATTCGGTGCATTTTCGTAAAGATCTCTTCCCGCTGGCACCGGATCTTGACCCCGATCGCATCGCCGAGTTCTTCGAGTTCGGTCACCATCTCGGCGTACGGTTTTGACGACCTGCTTGTATCGACGATCATCATCATATTGAAGTAGCCCTGGACGATCGTCTGCGAAATATCTTCGACATTGACCTGGTTATCGGCGAGGTAGGTGCAGACCTTCGCGATGATCCCGATGGCGTCCTTTCCGACGACAGTAATGATAGTCTTACTCATGCTCTTGCCCTGTTATGGTATTGGCTCTCCCCAGGGATTAATCCAGTTCTAACAATATGGAAGGAACTGGTCGGCCCTCCCTGAAACTGAGGAGGTATGGTTACTCCTTTGGGCCGACCACTCCTCGCATCCGAGATCATCACCTGACCGCCTGGGATTGCAGTTGCCATTTTGGGCCCCCCGATCCCCGGAGAATAGTCCAAATACGTTTGCAGCGGATCAGTATCTCGTATGGTATCCGGCATCGGAATAAAGGCGCGGGCATTTGCCGAACTGATACGGCTTGACCTGGCCTTTGGTGCCGGTTTCTTCCTCGTGGCCGGACTGGTCCTTGCCCTTGGAATGATGCCCCCGCCGGAGATGGCCCTTGCCGGTTTTATCATGCTCTTTTGCATTTCAGGGGCAGCAAATATCTCAAACGATTATTTCGACCGGGAAGTCGACCGGATCAATCGGCGAGACCGCCCTCTTCCCTCGGGGAGGGTGACCACACACGAACTCTGGGGCCTGTTCTCTATCTCCACCCTCTTTGGGCTTGTTGCCACTGCATTCTTCGGTCTTTCAGTGCTGGCTCTTGTCATTCTCCTCTGGTTTGTTTCGCTACTCTACAATGTCAAAATAAAGGATTACGGCCTCGCAGGCAACCTTGTCGTCGCATTCTGCGTCGGCATGACCATCGTTACCGGGGGGATAACGGTAGGGGCGGTGAGCGGCCCCGTGCTGCTCTTTGGGGTCCTGGCATTCATCTTCGACCTCGGCGAGGAGATCGCGTCCGATGCCATGGATCTTGAAGGAGATAGCCTGCAAGCCTCGCAGAGCCTTGCGAAGACAAGGGGCAGGAAGTTCGCGCTCCGGACCGCAGGCATCCTTTTTGCAACGTTCTTTCTGCTGACCCTGGTTCCTTTCTTCACCGGCTGGTTCGGGTACGGGTACCTGCTCCTTGCCGTCATCCTGGATCTCTGGATGATCCGGTGCACCGTCCGTCTTCTCACGGACCGTTCAATCGAAGAGGGCCGTATGCAGGTCCGGCGGCTCTATCTCTCGTGGGGAGCCTTCGTGATTGCGCTGGTTATTTACCGGATCCTTATAGGGCCCTCCTGAGAGCCTCCGGAACTGACAGCAACCCGGGCTGCAAACTTAGCCGAACGCGGGCTCCTGCTCTTTGAGTTGACCAGCTCGTCTGCGGCGAACGCGTGTGCGGCCGTGCCGGGGCCGAACGCCGCTGGTGTCCCTCCCCCTAAACGCATCTCGTTTTGCTGCCGATGACGGCGAGAGCCGGTTGTGTGATGCGCTCTGCCTCAGCCTCGCCAAACCTCCATTCCAGCAGTGCCTGCACTTCCAGCTCGAACGAGGTCCCGGCATCGATAATCGCCTGTTCGAACATTCCAGGCGCCACCCTGTCGAGCAGAGGGCGATACCCGGCTCCAAAGCGTGCGAACGTATCCGGCATCCTCTATGTTTGGGTCAGAGGACTGGATTTATGCAACACGGCACCGCCTCAGATAGGCATAAATATCCGGCGTGTTATGGGCACGCTCTCAAAGGAGGGGATCACGCTGTGAGGAAAAGAGTTATTTTGAGAGGGTTTGTCTGCGTTTGTCTTGCCCTGCTGGCTGTTACATCCGGTGTGGCGGCGCAGCAGACACAACCTTCTGTAATGAATAATACTACCGCCCCATTGGTCTATTCCCAGGAGGAGTTCGAACTCAGGACAGCCATGGACAAGCTATGGACCGAGCATGTTGTCTGGACACGTATGTACATCATATCATCGCTTGAGGACGCTCCGGATACCAATGCCACCGCAGCACGGCTCCTCTCGAATCAGGAGGATATTGGCGATGCCATCAAGCCCTTTTACGGAGAGGAGGCCGGGGATAACCTGACCGCATTGCTAAAGGAGCATATCCTGATTGCGGTTGATATCATTGAGGCTGTGAAGGCGGAGAACACATCACAGGTGGAAGCCGATTCGGCGCGGTGGAACCAGAATGCAGATGAGATCGCTGTATTCCTTGCTGATCTGAATCCATACTTCGAAGAATCGGCCATAAGGGAAGCGCTATACATGCACCTGGCGATGACGAACGATGAAGTCGTTGCACGCGTAAATGGAAACTACACCGCTGATATCGAAGCCTACGATGAGATCTACGATCAAATTCTCGATCTCTCGGATACGCTATCAGATGGGATTGTGCAGCAGTTCCCGGAGCGATTCGGGAAATAATTTTTTGGTGTGCCGGCCGCCTCTGGAATTTGCTCTGGCGGCCCGGCACCCGTCTCCGGGAGCGCCTCCCTATCGTTGTGAATTTCAGGACGAACACTTACGACAGCAACGGGAACCCGAGAGCGGCCATCGAGCGGTTCAGCGATGATATCTACATTTTTTACAAAAGAGGCATTTTTGACAGGATTTTTCGCCGCATCCAGCTGATGAATTCTAAAAATAGTTAAACTGATGGATCATTCCATTGCAACGAAGGCAGATTTGCCAACCTTGGCATAGACCCCGCAGACCGGGCAGATATAATCATCCGGCAAATCCTGGAACGCAGTGCCGGGTGCGATGCCGTTCTTGGGTTCTCCCCGTTCGGGATCGTATATGTAACCGCAGACGACGCACAGATACCTCCCTGACCTCGCAGCAAGGGCTTCAAAGGCGGTCTTTCCGGCTCCACATACCGGGCAGGCATAGTCAGCAGGAAGGTCCGTAAACGCAGTCCCTGGTACGATACTCTGGTGCGGTTCTCCCCGCTCGGGGTCATAGATGTACCCGCACACAACACATTTATACGGCTGAGCCTTTTTTCCCATAGCCCTCTCCTCTGTATCGCTCTGGATACAACGACTTCGCATATGGCAAAGGTTATGATAAAGCTATGTATAGGCAGAGAAGAACAGCGCCGGGCACTAGCCACTGCCGACCCCGCCCGATACCTCACTTCGTTCAACCTCGCCCGGGAAGGCGATCACCCTCTTCGGGCCGACGGTTCAGGTGCGCCTGAATCCTGTCCGGCCAGCGCACCCTCGCATCGCTAAGGCTCCGTCAGGAACCCGGTGGCCGGACGGACGAGCAGTTCATGACGTCTTTTCGATCAGGGGTTTCCTGTTGCGCCCAGGTATTTCGAGCTGCCTGCCTCTGGTGTTCAGGCCCGCCTCGCGCTTACGGCAACGAGGATGGTCCCGACAACGAAAACAATCGCTCCGGAAGCTGCCCAGGACGGGGATGGGCCGACGATCTCCTCGCAGTTTGCGATGCAGAGGATCGGACGGATCCGGAGGATTCCTGTGCCCTGCAGGAACCACAGCAGGCCGAGAAAAGCCATAAATGCGCCGATAATTGTCCCTGCAATCTGTCTTGCACTCATGCTCGATCGAGCGCCGTTCATCGATATTCGATAAAATACCTTCTCCCTTGCAGGGTTGTGATACAGCCCGACGCACATTCTGGGCTATGGGTGCGGTAGGCATGTCGGACGGCTGCACAATTTGTCAAACAACCTTCATCTCTCCTGAAATCCCACAAGGATATCAATAAAGGGTCCCGGGAGCAGCATGGATCATCGGAAGAACATCGTCCTCATCGGGATGCCCGGTGCGGGGAAGAGCACCGTGGGCGTCGTCCTTGCAAAAACCATCGGCATGCAGTTCATCGATACGGATATCCTGATCCAGGAGCGGACCGGGAGGAAACTCCAGGAGATCCTCGATCAGGACGGGCCGGATGCATTCAAGCGGATCGAGGAGGAGACGATTCTCTCCCTCCACCCTCGCCGTGCGGTGATCGCGACCGGCGGGAGCGTGGTCTGCAGCGAGGCTGCGATGGCGCACTTAAAATCGATAGGGGTGGTCGTGTACCTCAAGATCGGATACGACGAGATGGTAAAACGGCTCAGGAACATCACAACACGGGGGATCCTGCTCCTTCCGGGCCAGAGCCTCCGCGAGATGTACGAAGAGCGTGTCCCGCTCTATGAGAGGTATGCCGACCTCACCGCCCCGTGTTCGGGCCGGGATCTTGAGTCCGTTCTTGAAAGCGTGCTCGAGGCGCTGTGAGATCCGGGGATGCCGGATACCCCCTTCGAGCCCGGGCTTAGTGCCGTGGTCGAAGGTTACAGAACCCACGCGGCGCTACCGTACGAGATATCCGGCGAGATATCGCAGGTAACAACGATCATGCATATCGAGTATCCCGAGATCGGCGTCTGCGGGCTCTCCTGCCGGCTCTGCCCCATGTACAACACTGAAGCGGAGAGCAGGTGTTTCGGGTGCAAGAGTCCGACCAGGATGGCCGTCGGCTGCCCGTTCATCAGATGCGCCGTGAAGAGGAGGGGGATCGAGTTCTGCTGGGAGTGCGACGAGAGCGAGACGTGCGAGAAGTGGAAAAACCACAGGGAAGCCGGTAAAGTACGCGACTCTTTCAAGTGCTACCAGACGCTCGAGGCGGATATCTCGTTCATCTCCCGGCACGGGGTATCCGAATTCCAGAAGATTCAGGAGCGGCGGGGGTTGTTGCTTGAGGAGATGCTGAACAACTTCAACGAAGGCCGCTCGAAGAGTTACTACTGCATCGCTGCAACCGTTCTGGAACCTGGAGAACTTGAGGAAGCGCTCTCCCGGGCAAAAGAAGAGTCCGGGGGGCTTGATATCAGGGCGAGGTCGAAGGTTCTTCACCGGATCCTCGACGAGATCGCTTCGAGGCGAGGCTATCTATTGAAATTGAGGAAGTAAGTGAGGTTACTGGATTTCTGTTCGGCGGGCTGCTAGAGGCTCTTGTGGGGTGCATCGGCTACAGGCTCTTGGATTGGTAAACCTAGTGCGAAAAATAGATGGATTTCTTTGCTTTCCTTCGTCTTTTGTACAGCAGAGCCATCCCGGCAGGAGAGATCCTCTTTCGGCCGGTGTCCTGACCTCGGCCATTCGGGGGGATTACGATCCCACCTCGGCAACCAGGAACCTCCCTTCCTCGTCCTCGACGAAGCGCACCGTGACCATATCACCTTCGTGCACGCCGAAGTCCGAGTAGGGTTCGTTCAGGAGTATCCCCTGGAATGATGTCCCGTCGTCCGACTGCTCTTCCAGGCGGACCCAGACCCCTTCGGGGAGTAACTCCCGATCTTTTGAGACAAGGATCACCGATACATCGTCGAAGTACATCGGAGCCCTGAACCGATCGAGGTCCGCTCTGTTTCGGACCGCACGAAGCCGCTCCGGTTCGTGGTAGATGAGCCATCGCTGTTCTTCGAGCAGCGAGAGGCTGTTTGCTTCGTCGTTTGAGAGGAGGGTGTACGTACCTACCTCCTCGGAGGGGAGTATGAGCCCCTCGCCGTGGTTCTCGAAGTTTGCGATGATCTCGGGCGGCCTTCCGGGCTCGGTTCGGCAGAGGGAGTGGATGCGGAAGGTGATCCCCTCTTCGTGGTCGACGTAGAAGAAGCCGATGCACTTTGTGGCATCCGGGTGCATCAGCCCCTTTTCGGAGAGGATGCGGGAGATGCCGGGACCGATCTCTGCGATTGCCCACCTGTTGATGATCTCGCGATCGGAGTAGGGTGTCGTTCTGTTATTCATACGCGGTACAAAGTTCTCATCTCCACATGAAAGGAGTTTTGAAATGGTTATGGAAACTTCTTGATTTGTCGAGAGTGTTAATCGAGATGGCGTGATGCGGGCTTCCGCTCGGCGTCGGAATCCCTTCAATCGCTTCAACCCGAATGAGCACCGCCATGTCGTTGAGGGGCCTGGCCCTGCGCGAGGGTATGCCCTGGGGTCTAAGCCGCTTCCCGGGCATACCTGAATCGTGTCAGCGTCTTATATCCCCATAAGTACACCACGATCACGGTCGCGATGGCGATGAGCCCGTAGCCGATAGCCCCGTCGTAGAGTTCGAAGGCCGAACGGCTGCCCGGGAATATGCTCCTTCCCGTATTGGTCACGGCATGAAAGAGTATGGCTGCAAAGACGCTTTTTCCGGCGTTGTTATAGATCCAGACCGTCAGAATTCGGAACGTAACGCCGAGCACTATCACTCCCCAGATATACAACCCCGGGGTGTAGCCGATTGAGACCGCCGACGGGATGTGCCACACGGCATGGATAAATCCAATGATGAGGCTGGCTGTCAGTGCGGTGTACCGGGCCTGCATGGGATCGGTGACGTACCCCGTATAGCCGAGTTCTTCACCTGCAGCGGCAAGGAAGAACGCAATAAAGAGGAGAGGTGTAGTAAGGGGCGGGCTCCAGGCCGTCGGGACCGGCAGCCCGAAGAGGCGCATTATCCCGTAGGTCAGCACGTAGATGAACGGCATCAGGAAGAGGATGGGAATATACCAGACTTTCTTTGTGATCCTCCTGTAGTCGAAGGCTCTTTTCAAGAGGCTCTTTACCCCCGAGAGCCTCTCCTCCCGGTAGACAAGGATGGATGCCGCTATTGCCGGGGTGAACGTAGCGACAATATCCGTCACGGGAAGGTTATCCACGGGGAGTTTTACCGGGTAGATGGCATTGAGAACCCAGAGCGGAATGGATAGAGCGTAGACCAGCACGAAGAAGAGGAATGGCGACCGTTTTGAAGTGCTGTTATCTGGGGCCTGGGGTCTCATAGGGGGACGGGACCAGCCTAATGTATAAAAACGTTACTCTTACTTTTGATCTTTGATGCCGTGCTGTCCGGGCTTAATTCGAGAAGAAGGAGAAATCATGGGCTCGTCGAGATTCGAACTCGAGACCTCCGCCGTGTGAAGGCGACGTCATAGCCAACTAGACCACGAGCCCCATGCATCGACCGGGAATTGAACCCGGGCTATTGGCTTGGAAGGCCAATGTCATACCACTAGACCATCGATGCACTGCACGTTGTGCCTACATAGATTGACTGTACTGAATAATAAATATTGGGTGGGAGAACCCGGGGTGGGTTCAGTATCCCCGCTGCTGTGTCATCAGCTCCTCGAGGGCGGCCACCCGCTTCTCAAGCGAGGGGTGCGTCGAGAAGAGCTCCATCAGGGTGTTGCCTGAGAGGGCCGGAATGATGAAGAAGGCGTTTGCGCCCTCAACTTCCTGTTTCTTCTCGGCGGGGACGTAGTCCATCCGCCCGCTGATCTTTTGAAGCGCTGATATCAGCGCCCGGGGATTGTTCGTCAGGGTAGCGCTGCCCCGGTCCGCGGCGAACTCCCGGTAGCGGGAGAGCGCCCGGGTGAGGAGCGTGCTTACCAGCCAGACGATGATCGAGACGACGTAGACCAGGATCAGCGCGCCCATGTTGTTATCGCGGTTGTTGAAGAGCCCGATGAAGATCCAGTTGCGCATGATCAGGAAGGCGAGCATCGAGATGAAACTCGCCATCGTCAGAGTCAGCATATCCCGGTTCTTCACGTGGGCAATCTCGTGGGCGAGCACTGCCTCCAGTTCCTCGCGATTGAGCGTCCGCATGATCGAGTCGGTGACCGCCACGACGGCGTGGCTCGGACTGCGTCCGGTCGCGAACGCGTTCGGCACCGGAGAGGCCATGATCCCGACTTTTGGCTTCGGGAGACCGGCTCTCGTGGCGAGGCTCTCAACCATCCGGTGCAGCTCCGGGTACTCGTCTTCCTCTATGATCCGGGTGTTGGTGCTCCAGAGCACCAGTTTGTCGGAGAAGAAGTACTGCCCGAATGCCATTAAGGCAGCCACGAGCAGGAGGAACCCGAAGGAGAACCCAAGGGCTGAAAGGACGCCCAGAAAGATCAGGTAGACTATGAGGAGCAGAAACGATGTAAGGAACATCCTCATCGTGAGACCTAAGTCGCGCGTCCACTGCATGATGGGATATATTGTACCGGTGATGACTTAAGGTATGCGCCGATTTTCCGGGGATCCGTACCAGTACTGATATTGAGTACAACCGGCACCCAACTCCGCTGTTCTTATGGAGCAGAGATGATATAGATCCACAGTACGATGACGTTAAACGAAGTGACCATCAGCAGGGCCATCCTTGAGGAGTCCCACCGGGCGCTCATCGAGCATCTCGAGATGGACGTCGCCGTCGTCGGGGGCGGCCCCTCGGGGCTTGCCTGCGCCGCGCTCCTCGGTGAAAAGGGCCTCTCGTGTGCACTCATCGAGAAGAAGCTCAGTATCGGCGGTGGAATGTGGGGCGGCGGGATGATGTTCCCCCGGATCGTCGTCCAGGAGGAGGCCCGCCGGCTTCTGGACCGGTTCGGCATCGCCTACAAAGAGTTCGAGCCGGGCTACTACGTCGCAAAATCGGTAGAAGCGGTCGCGAAGCTCACCGCGGCGGCTTGCGACGCCGGTGTCGAGTTCTTCAACCTCACCACCGTCGAAGACGTCATGATCAGGGGTGACGGCAGGGTCGGCGGCCTCGTCATCAACTGGACGCCGGTCGATATGGCCGGGCTGCATGTCGACCCGCTCACCGTGGCCTGCACCTGCACCGTCGATGCGAGCGGTCACGACGCCGTGGTCGCCCGTATGATCGAGCGGAAAGGCGGCAGACTCCAGGTGAAGGGCGAGAGTTTCATGTGGGCCGAGCGTGCCGAGTCAAGGATCCTCGATCACACAAAAGAGGTATTCCCCGGCCTCTTCGTCGCCGGGATGGCGGCCAACGCCGTTGCCGGAGAGTGCCGCATGGGGCCGATCTTCGGCGGGATGCTTCTATCCGGAGAGCGGGCCGCAGAACTTGTTGCAGAGAGTCTGGAGCGGTAGTCTGCTTCCAAACTCTTTTTACCGCCCTGACAGTACCAAATAGGTATGGAAGAGATTGATCCAGAGACCCTGGCCGACGTCGCATATGGGATCTTTGAGGTCTACCTCAACCGCGAGCTCCATGCCCGGGGTCCGTACCTCTTTGAGCTCGTCGAGCAAAGAATCGATTTTAAATCAGATCTTATCGAGATCTTCGAAAAGTTCAGCGAGGATTATCCACCTCTTGCCGATGCACTCCGATCCCAATCCGGCGGGATCGATGCCATCTATGCCTCGCTCCGGGATGGGGAAGGGACCCTCCCCTCTAAGACGGTCCGGATGTACTGGATCGTCCAGGATGCCCCGGAACCCGGCGAGCGAGGCCTCGATGACGAGCAGGTGGGAAAGTGGCTCATCTTTGTGCCCCCAAGCGAGGCTGATGAGGCGTGGCGGAAGGTCCGGGACGGGACGGTGAGGGGAGAACTCGGGATATCGGCAAAGGTCAGCACTGCCAAGCCCAATCCAGACTCACGCGACGAGCGGACGGTCATCTATGTCTACACAAAAGACTGGGCCGACGCTGCGGACGTGATGCGGGTCCGCGAGAGGCTCCGCGACCTCGGATTTATTGAGCGGATCGGCTACAAGCGAAACATCGAGACATACAAGGGCGAGTACAGCAAAGAGGGCAGAAAAGTCACCTATTATACCGCTTGAAGGGCGGCAGACTGCCCTGCACCTTGTAATTCTCGACAAAAAGAATATACCGGACCCCTGTCCCGCCGTGACCCGGGATCCGCCGTTAGTTACGTTACGCCTTCCGTTCCTTGGACTTGGGCCGGAGTTCATCCGAGCCGCACTTGCGGCACCGGGTCGCACGGATTGCGTTCCGGGCGTTGCATTTCATGCAGACCTGTACGTTGAGCAGACGTGCTTCAGCTTCGGGAAATCTCGCCATGTTGAAAACACCACTTATCAGATAGGTACTATTCGTTCTTGGTCCTATTAACAGTTCTGTCAGGATGCGCGCTCCTCTCTGATCCAGGTGCGGAACGCCTCGAGGGCCCGTGCCCTGTGGGAGATCCGGTTCTTCTCGGAGAGCGGCATCTCGGCGAGCGTCCGACCGGCGCAGGCAAAGATCGGATCGTAGCCAAACCCCTTTTCTCCCCGGGGCTCCACGATCGCCCCGTGGAGGACCCCCTGGAATGTCCGGATGCCGTCCTCATCGGCGAACGCGATCACCGTCTCGAAGTGGGCGCTCCGGTCGGCCACACCCTCCATGAGGCGTAAGATCCCCTCGTTGCCGATGGTATCCTGGACGTAGGCGGCGCACGGGCCCGGGAACCCGCCAAGGGCGTCGATGAAAAACCCGGTATCGTCGACGATCAGCGGGCGGGAGAGTGCGCGGTAGGCGAACTCCGCCTTGCCGCGTGCAATCTCGGCGATCTCGGTGTGGCGGAACTCCGGGCATTCCAGGGGGACGTGCTCGACCTCCAGGATCCCGGCAAAGTACGCGGCCACCTCACGGGCCTTGTTCGGGTTACTCGTCACCACCGCAAGTTTCACAGGTATCGCCCCCGCAGTTCCACTTCATGTTCACGGGCGATGACCTCGTCCGCCCCCTCAAAAGTCTCCGCATACCCCTCGATAAAGGCCTGCTTCAACTCCTCGAAGTTCTCGGTGGTGCTCTCGAGCGTCTCGAAGAAGACGTGGATATCGACGCCCCGGTCCTCGATCTCAGCGGATGTGGATGCAAGCCCGAAGTCGATTAAGACGCATTGGCCGTTGCGAACGATCATATTGCTCGTCGTCAGGTCCCCGTGCACGATCCCCGCTCCATGGAGCCTCCCGACGGCCTCCCCGGCAAGCCGGATCGTCTCGGGCGTGGCAACGTACTTCAGCAGATCGCCCTCGACCCGCTCCATGACGATGGTATCTGCGGTGATGTCGTGGATCACCGGGGTGGGGACACCCGCCCGCCGTGCTGCTGCGATCAGCCGGGCTTCGGCCCGGGTCCGTTCGGTGATCAGCCGCTTATCAAGCGCCGGGCTGCGGTAGCGCTTGCTCACCCTGCGCTTGACCACGTCCTCCTCCCGGATCTCGACGACCGCCTCCGCACCCCGGGCGGTGCCGCCCTCATGCGGCCCGGTGGCGAAGATCTCGCCGGGCTCGTCCTCGCGCCAGGTGACCTCCACCTCATCCGACCGGAAACCCGGCCGGATCTGCGACTTCTCGAGGGGGAGGGTCACGCCGTGCTCCAGCATGACCTTGCCCGTGTAGGCGATCATTGCCCCGTTATCGCCAAGGAACGTCCGCTCCGGGACGGCGAACGCCGCTCCCCGCTCCTCGCACATGACCTGCAGCATCTCCTGCAGTCGCCTGTTCGCGCCGACCCCCCCGACGAGCAGCACCTCGTCCTTCCCCGCATGGGCGAGCGCCCGTTCGGTCACCTCGACGCACATAGCAAATGCGGTCTCCTGGAGGCTGAAGCAGACATCCTCAAGCGCCGCCGAACTCTCCTGGGCGGCACTGACGAGCCCCGAGAAGGCGAGGTCCATCCCCTTCACGGTATACGGGAGTTCGATATAACTTCCCTTCTGGGCGAGTTTCTCGATGATCGGGCCGCCCGGGTGCGGGAGGTCGTGGCTCCGGGCGAACTTGTCAAGCGCGTTCCCTAGCCCGATATCCAGCGTCTCTCCGAATATCCGGTAGCGGCCGTTCAAGTAGCCGAGTACCTGCGTATTCGCCCCGCTCGCGTAGAGAACGATCGGATCGCGAAACCCGGTCGCCCACCTCCCGATCTCGACGTGCGCGACGCAGTGGTTGACGCCGACGAGCGGAACGCCAAGGGCTATCGAGAGAGCCCGTGCCGCGGTCGCCACCGTCCGGAGGGAGGGGCCGAGACCCGGCCCCTGGGAGAAGGCGACGGCCTTGATCCGCTCCGGCTCCGTGAGCACCCGGGAGACGACCTCCTTCATCACCGAAGCGTGGTGCTGCGCCGCCTCCCGCGGATGAATCCCTCCTTTCGGCGGGACATAGGGTGAAGAATGGAGGGCAACCAGATCGTCGCCGAAGAGGGCGGCACTGAGGTTCCACGCCGTCCCTTCAAGTCCCAGCACCAGCCCATCATGAGACATAAAACAGGTATCGCTCCATCATGAAAAAGATCGGTCGCGGCCGGTGCCTGCAAGGCAGAGTGCGGCCTGATCCGTATATGTATCCGGGTGTGAGGACCTACTTTCGGAACTCAGTGTAGCCGCACTTGCCGCAGGCTACCCGATCCTTGTGCTCGGCCATCAGGAAGCCGGGACCACAGCGTGGGCAGTGCCGCTTCTGCAGAACCGCCGCATCACCCTTGATCTCGTAACACTCGTATCTCTTGACTGCCATGGCTTACGCCTCGCTCTCTGCTTTCGGTTCGCCGCGCTTAAGCAGGTAATCCCGCTCGGTCGAGTTCCTGCTCTCCTCGTCGTCGTAGATCCGGGCACGGCCGGTAAGTTCCATCTTCCCGAACCGGGTTCGGTCGAGGTCCAGCACGACGAGGTTCTCGCTCATATTCAGCATCGCAGCGAGCTTCTCCTGAATACTCTTCCGCGAGGGTGTCGGGCCGTCAAACGTGAGAGTAAATGTAAGCTCCCTCCGGTTTAACAACTCGTTCCTCACATCACGGGTAATTTCGAAGTCCATCGATATCCCTAAAATGTTGTTAGGAGATTTATTTATACCCTTGGGGATGGGGCACCGGGACAGGCGAGACCCGCTCCCCTCACTCACGCACGAAACAGTTCAGCATGGACGCGGCTTCCTCTTTTGCCGACTCGTCAACAAGCCGGAGGACGACCCCCTCCCCCGGCTGGCCGTAGAGGATGGCGGCCCCGACCGGCGCGGCGATGATGAGCGGAATGACCGCAAGATCCTCCTCGCCGTCGACAAAGATCACTGCTGGAGGGTTCCCGACCGCCTCCTCGATCGCCTCCACGAGTTCGTCGGTGATCGTGCCGGCCGGGTTCTTTGCCGCGAGTCTTCTCGTCTGCAGCAGGGGTGACTGGGTGCAGGGCGATCGCATGGTATAGCCGTCGATGATCGCGATATCCGGGACGATGCCTGCACCAAGGAGGTTGTGCGTCACCACATCCCCGACCGCGTAGACCGCCCGGCCCCGGAGCTCTGGGAGGTGTTCGCCGATATTCCGGGCGAGGGTGCCGAACGGTTTCTTGAAGAGACCGCGGTGTTCTTCGGGGAGCCGGAGGAGCCGGAGCATCAGCGGACCTTCAGTGCGTATCGGCCGGGCATGGTGATGTTCATCTTCTTTGCGATCTCCGAATGCTCGGGATCGATGATCACGACGTAGCCCGCCCAATCCTCGCTCAGGTTGGCCGTGCCGCAGATCACGCAGGATTCGCCCTCGACGACGCGGTGACACTCGCGGCAGACCTTGATCACCTTCTTGTTTCGCACGGCCATTAGGCTGCTCCTTTCCCTTTCTCTTGCTCAAGTTCCTCTTCGAGCCAGGTCGTGGTCCCGAGGCCCGACTGCCGCATGGTAAGACCAATCTTGCTCTCCCGGGGCTCGCGTTCGTTGAGCGATAGAGCAACAATCCGCGCCCGGACGCCGTCGCCGACAGCGATAAACCGCTTCGAATCCTGGCAGATCAGCCTGCTGTTCTTCTCGTCGTAGTTGATATATTCATCCGATATCTGGCTTACGTGAAGCATGGCATCGATGGGCCCGAGGCTGACGAACGCACCGAAACTCGTCGTCTCGACCACGACGCCTTCGATCACTTCCTGGAGCGCGAGACGGAGCACCACCGCTTCGAACCTGACATCGTAGTAGACGGCCCCGTCCCCGGGGATCAACTCCCCCTCACCGATATCGAGAATCTTCGTGACTGCGATGAAGATCCCGATCTCCTTTGATATGCTGCCTTCCAGTTGTTCCTGCAGTACGTTGAGGACGACCTTCCCAAGGTCTTCCCCGAGCCGGTGGGGCGGAACCCGCACCTTATCCTCCAGTGTCATTTTATAGTACATAATCTATCCTCTTATCAGCTCCAGCGTTCTCTCTCTTCGCATCGAGATGACGTCTATTCCCTCGCGAAGGAGAGCATTTCGGAGTTCTCGGTCGTTCGTCACCACAACGCATCCTTCCCTGCGAGCATACTCGATAACCCGGTCGTCCACATGGTCCGCGCTGCTTCCGCTTGGCAGGACGGTCGAGCGCCGGGCCATCGCGAGACCCACACGGGCGGCAGCCGCATCGCGGCCGTGACCCCGGGCAAGTCCCGAGAGCTCGCCAACCACTTCTTCAAGGACGATCGGCTCATAATCCCCGAGAAGGGCCAGAAGTTCTCCATAGAGGTCAATCCCGAACTGGGCTGGCATCAAGAGGGCGTTTGTGTCGAGAAGAACCCTCACTCGACCAGAACACCCATCCCGATCAGCCGCCATCGTCCGCCGACCTGTCTGCTGATAGCAATCCGTGCGCCGACTTCAGCGCAGACCGCACGCTTCAGCATGACCTCGACCAGATTCTTCTTGGTGTTCGTGATCACGCCGACGGTGACCGCGGTCCCGACAGAGAGCATCAGCGGCTCTTTATGCTTCAACGGTTCGATGAGCAGTTCGCTGTCCGCACCGACCACCCGATCCATGAGCGTGACCTCGAAGGTCATCCGCTCCCAGATCGGCGGCAGTTTCCCTACAAGCCCCGCTACCTGTCCGGCGAGAGCGTCACTCTTTGTCAGTGCCGGATCAAGTTTCGTACCAACACCAAGGAGGCCGCCGGGCGCTGCCTCGGTCACCTTGGTCTTACCGGCGTGGATGGATGTGATCTTTGTCTCGATAGGCTCCCACTTTGTCCGGTTCTCGATCTGAACCTGCCGGCCGGGTCTGATCTCGATATCGTCGCCCTCGTGCAGAACTCCCCTAATAAGCGAGCCTCCGATGACGCCGCCCTTAATCTCCCGCCAGCTGCAGCCGGGTTTGTTGATATCAAACGACCGTGCGATGAGCATCAGCGGGTTAACCTCCGGATCGCGTTCCGGTTCCGGGATAACCTCGTTGAGTGCCTGGATCAGGGCACCGATATTGATTCCTTTCTGTGCAGAGACGGGGATGATGGGTGCGTCCTCGGCAATGGTGCCCTTGATGAACCGCTTTATCTGCTTATAGTGCTCAAGCGCCTCGGCCTGGGTGACCACGTCGATCTTGTTCTGGACGATGACGATCTTCTTGATACCGATCAGCTCAAGCGCCATCAGATGTTCTTTGGTCTGGGGCTGCGGGCAGGCCTCGTTGGCGGC
Organism: Methanoculleus thermophilus; assembly: GCF_001571405.1. NCBI lineage: Archaea > Methanobacteriati > Methanobacteriota > Methanomicrobia > Methanomicrobiales > Methanomicrobiaceae > Methanoculleus > Methanoculleus thermophilus. Next base: position 139,093 of record NZ_BCNX01000006.1, read on the forward strand.
AATGACAAGCATCGCGCCGTCCATCAGGGCCGAACCCGAGAGCATCGTCGCCATCAGCGTCTCGTGACCCGGGGCATCGACGAATGAGACCGTCCGGAACGGAACCGCCTTCTTCCCGCAGATAGGGCATTCCGGTTTTGTAGTATAGGCCTCAGCCCCTTCGCACTCTTCGCATTTGTAAAAAGTTGTATCTGCGTAGCCAAGCCGGATGGAGATGCCGCGCTTGATCTCCTCACTGTGTCTGTCCGTCCAGGTGCCGGTTAGCGCGCTGACCAGGGTGGTCTTGCCGTGATCGACATGACCTACAAGCCCAATATTGACACTAGGGATGAATACATCGCGCAAAAGTTTTCGAACCTCCTTATCCAATATATAGTGACACTACTTATACATAATCGGTGGTGTGTACCGCTCCCGCTTCTATCTTCATGGCGCAGGCGGTGTTCTCCCGTTAATCATTATTCATGTGACATACGAAGTATGAAGAACACCTCTATTCTTAGCGAAAATTTATCCCCTAGCAGCGAGATATGGAACTGATTGTAGTATGTCAGGTGATACCGAACTTTCACGTATCGGGATCTCTCTACCCAAGAATCTTCTTGATAAATTCGACGAGATCCTGAGTCTCCGAGGATACTCCTCACGTTCCGAGGGAATACGGGATTCGATACGCAATTATATCACACACTACCAGTGGATCTCCGATGTAAAAGGAGAACGCCAGGGCGTCATCACCATGGTGTATGACCACGACCAGCGTGGGCTGCTCCAGACGCTCACCGAGATTCAGCATCAATACGCTCAGATCATTCAGGCATCCCTTCACTCACACGTGACTCACAACAAGTGCCTTGAGGTGATCCTCATCCGGGGAGACGGTGCTGTGCTGAAGGATGTTACCGAGCGGCTGATGGCGCAGAAAGGGGTTGAGTCGGTGAAACTCACCACAATACCGATAGACAGTTAACCGCCGCCCTCACAACTCTGGTCGATCCCCCTCTCCCATACCTCTTCGAGCTGCTTCTGGATCTCCTTATGCTCTTTGAGGTAATCCTCAAGGGAGCGCTCCGTCCTCTCCGCGTTTACGGCCGTGCGCTCGGTGCTGACGAGTTCGTCCACCCGGTAGTAGAGTCCGGTGCTCTCGAGTTCGGCGTACCTCCGGCCATCGATCTCCTCGATCCGCACGACCTTCCCGGTCGTGCCGGTGCGGGGGTATCGGACGACTGCGCCCACTGCTATGTCATCCGTGCTCATACAGGGAGAGTATACCTGCCATGCTATTAAGGTATCACCTCCTAGGTATCATGAGATGGCAATCACGATTCACCCCGTAGAGAAACTGTACTTTGACGGAACCCACCGATCCCGGCCTCCCGAGGAGACCCGGGCGATCATCGAGCCGCTGATGGGAGAGATTGGTGTCGCCGAGATCATCGATCTTACTTCTCTCGACCGTCTCGGAATCCCCGTCTTTGCGGCGACTCGGCCGAAAGCCGCTCGGGGTGCTCTTCGCGTCCTCATCGGAAAGGGGAAAGAGCCCGTCCAGGCCCGGGTCTCGGCGATGATGGGGGCAATCGAGCGCTACTCCGCCGAGTACCGGGGTGACCGGATGGAGTATGCAACCTACGAAGAGATCGGTCCGGGGCGAGCGGTGCACCCCGAAGACCTGATCCTCCCACGAGGACTTGAGCAGGGAGAGATGCTCCACTGGACGCCGGGATGGGATATCCTGAACGATGAGGAGGTCTATCTCCCGAGCAACGCAGTCTTCCATCCCTACGACTCGCTCGGGATGACGATGCCGCTCTTTCGAAGCGACTCTAACGGGCTTGCGTCCGGCAACGTCATGGAAGAGGCGATCCTGCATGCCCTCTTTGAGGTGATCGAACGGGACGCGCTCAGCATCGCCAGTGCGGAGCGCGACCTTGGATATCGCCTCACCATCGAGAAGGACTGCGCCGCCCGCAAGATCCTCGACCGGTTCGAAGAGAACGGGATCGAGATCCACCTCTGGCTGATCGAGGGGAGGACCGGCATCCCCACGGTCGCGGCCGCCGCAGACGATACCGTCACAAAAGACCCGGCGATGCTTGTTGTCGGGTCTGGGACGCACCTCTCGCCGGAGATCGCGGCCCTCCAGGCCCTGACCGAGGTCGCCCAGAGCCGGGGAAGTTATCTGCAGGGCGGTCGAAACGACCCCAGGCGGGAGGAGGTCATCAGGAAGGCAGGCTACGAGCGGTTAAAAAGGATCAACCGGATCTGGTTTGCCGACGCGGATTCCGTCGATATCACCAACGTTCCCGACAGAAGCACCGATCGATTCGACCTCGATATCCAGAAGGTGCTCAAAGAGGTCGAGCCTCATACGGACCGGGTCTGCGTCTGCGATCTTTCAAGGACCCCGGTTCCGGTGGTGCGGGTCGTCCTCCCCGGGTTTGAGGTCTCGTATATGGATCCCGACCGGAAGCGCTCGGAACAGGGTTGAGGCACGTTAGAGCCGCAAAGGGGCAACCGCGATTATATTGCCGGCTCAACGGGCCTCTCTCAACAGAACCAGACTTTCTTTAGGATCTCGGCAACCCTTTGGGTATGCCGGCGCAGGGGCCTTTCTGCAGGGGTATGCCGCTCCCCCCGCAGGGCACGGAATATTGCAGCAATCGCCTCCCCGAGCGACGGCCCGTAACCCCCCTCGAGGGTCAGCGCGAGGGGTAGGTCCGTGCCGTCGTTCAGCATCCCGGTAAGCACGCCGTAGTCTTCGGGCACCAGGTTCATCCGCCCGTGTTCGTCGTCGGCGAGGGCGTCCTGCCCGGCCGAGACGATCAGGACATCAGGGCGGAACCGGACGATCGCCGGGATGAAGACTTCATCGAAGATGTAGCGGTAATCGGTGATGGTGGACCCTGCCGCAAGCGGGGCGTTGAGGGTGTAGCCCCGGCCGGCGCCGGTCCCGATCTCGTCGATCCAACCGGTCTTTGGGAAACTGTTCTCCTCGTGCACGGAGCAGTAGAGCACCCGGTCGCTCCCGTAAAAGGCCTTCTGGGTGCCGTTGCCGTGGTGCAGGTCCCAGTCGAGGATCGCCACCCGATCAACCGAAAGGAGCGCTTTCGCGGCCGCGACGGCGGCGTTATTGAAGATACAGAACCCCATCGCCCGATCGGGTTCGGCATGGTGCCCCGGCGGGCGGACCATGGCGAAGCAGTGCTCGCCATCAAGTGCTCGCTCCACTGCGGCAAACGTCGATCCGGCAGCATATGATGCTGCTTCGAACGAGTGACAGGTGACGTAGGTGTTCGGGTCTAAAAAACAGGTTCCCCGGGCGACCTCCTGCACCCAACGGATGTACTGGGGGCGATGGACCCGTGCCAGGTCTTCCTCGGTTGCCCGGACCGGGGGACGCCACCGTACATTCTCAGGGATCCCGGAGAGGGCCGCCCGGAGCCGGGAGCCCGACTCCGGGTGGGTCTCCATGTCGTGCCGGGTAAATATGTCACCGTAGATGACCGACGAGCGCATCCTCGTTAGTTGATGGTGCGCCCCTGCTGGATATCCTCTTCGGTGACATCGAACGTCTGGCCGGTGCCCACGATCCGGTAAGGCCCGGTCGTCTTCACCTCGCCCGACCACCCGGACGTCGCGTACGGGACGACGAACGTGCCGTTTATGCTCTCCTGGCGGTAGGTGAACTCCCGGCCGGTGTTGGTGACGACCGGCACCTCAATGATTCCTTCGCCCTTGATCGTGGCTCCGGGGACATACTCGAAGATCTTGACCGCCTTGAGATCGGGTCCGTCCTCCCCGGCGTTGCCAAAGATGTTCTGAGGGCTCTCGTGGACGAGCCGGTAGTGTCGGAGCGCCGGGACGCGTTCGAGCGGCTGGAGGATCGAGTTGCCCTGGAACTGATAGTACATGTTCAGCAGCGTCGCGCCTGCGCCCGCCGGTGCGTTCTTGTTGTACTCCTCCACCGCGGCTGCACCGGCGGTTGCATTCATCTGCTCCGTGCGGATGATGACGGGATACGAGGTGTTTGCCGTGGCCGGTTCGAGGTACTCGGCATAGATCACCGGCGCCGTCGGGTCGGTCATGGACCCGTCGAAGTTATGGAGCCGGACGGCCATCGTCAGGTAGTAACTCTGGTTGTTGAACGGCACCGCCTGGTAACTCGTCGAGCCCGCGCTCACCGGGAGGAGGTAGTGCGGCTGGAACCGCTCCTGAGCCACGTCGGGGTCGGCCCAGGTCGCCGGGGCATGGAACTTTGCGGTGACGAGGTCGATATCGGTGATGACGTAGCGGGTGCCGATGTTGTCGAGGATCTGGTTTGCGGCCTCTTCGGAGGTCGAGACAAGGTAGGCTGCCGAGCCGTTCGGCCCGGAGACACCGTGCTGGAAGGGGTTGTTGTTCGGAATCCGTTTCGAGATGAAGGTGATCCAGTGGCCGTAGTCCCACCAGGACATGACGCCGTAAGACTCCTCCGGGTAGGTGAAGGTCTCGGGATTGACAATAGCATAGTAGTCGACACCGGGATCAGGGGTGTTTGAACCCATCCATTCGAGAGCCTCCATCCATTGAGAGTTCATGCCGCCGTACTTCGCGCTGGTGGCAAGCGCTATGTTCCCCTGAAGGGATGCCCCTGCAAAGAAGAGCGTGACGATGGCGACCAGGGCGAAAGCGCCGACCTTGAGGTAATCCGGCTGATTCTTCGAAGGAGCCTTTGCTTTCCGTGATTCCGCGGTTCTTTCACCCTTCTTCCCCTTCCGCGCCGGCTCTTCCTGCTTCTCGGGGGCATTTGGGGCGGCGGAAGCACTGCTCCCTGTACCAATGAGGCGGGTGACATCTTTCCACCCCATATTCAGGACGGCACCCGCAAAGACCGCCGCGAGCAGGGCAATGTTTGAAGCGAGGTAGTACTCATAGCGCACGTGTGCGGCGGTTGAGGCAAGGATGATCCCTGACCAGATCAGGACAAAGATGTGGGCCGGGTTTGCTCTCTCGCGGCACTGCCAGATCAGGACTGCAGCTCCGCCGGCGGCGAGCACCAAGCCCCAGTGGAACGTCATCCACGCGGCAGCAAACGACCAGGGCATGGCTTCCTGGACGGTCGTGGTCGTGGCACTCGCGGTGAAGAAGTAGATAAGGTTCCAGATCAGGAGGTTGTAGATATCCGGGAGAGCGACATAGAGGACTGCGACGGTGATTGCCGCCACAGCCAGGAGTGCGCCCGGGTAATAGTACTTCGGCCGCCCCTGGAGGTAAACCGAGAGCCCATACAGCGCAAGCGTCCCTGCGATGAGGCCGGCATACGCGATGACGTGCCCGACGGTGTAGAAGATCAGGCTGATCCCGGGGTGCGGGAAGCCGGTGGCTGCGACCCCGACGATCGCTACAGCGAAGGTGACGGTGTTCACGAGGGCGAGGTACTCGCTCGACCTGCCCTGGAGGAAGTCCAGAATGAACTGGACCAGGGTGAACGCAGCCACGATGAGCGCAAAGAGGATCATCGTCGGCATGTTGTAGAACCCGAGAAGGTAGGCGATGCCGGCGAGCGCTGACGTTATCACCGGGATCTTCAGGGTATCGAGATTCTTTGGGGAGAGCGGGCTACTGCGTGCAGTCTGCAGCGCCACGATGTAGGCGAGAGCAAAGAGCGCCGAGAAGAGGGTCTCTGCGATGTGGTGGTCTACAAACCCAAAGAGGGAGCGATAGGCGTAGTTTCCGCTGATGACGGCAATCAGGCCTGCTGCAATGAGGCCTGTCTTCCAGTCGGCGATCTTTTTCGCGAGCAGGTAGGTGACGGGCACCATCGCCACGGCCATCAGCGGCGGGACCCAGCAGGCCACCACCATGATCTCAGGCCGCGTCGACGCCCCGACAAGAATGCAGAGCGCCGCTATGATCTCGGCAAAGAGCGGTCCCCAGTGGATAGCATCGCCGGTCGGGTAGAGCGTCATGTGGTCGAACCAGGCGTAGTTGGGGAAGTTGGCGACGGTCTGCTCAACCTGGCGGAGACTGTACCAGGGATCGTTACCCAGGAGATTGACACCTTCAGCGGTCACCAGACCTTCTGAAGGGATGCCCCGCGTCCAGAGCGTGAGCAGGGCAAACAGGACGATGCAACCAATGATGATGTATGGTCGATATTTATTCAGATCCACGTGAACCATCGGACCCTCCTTATTACAGACCTGTTTTCTTTCGAACCGTTATAACCTTGGTGTATTTCGTGGACCTGGAAAAAAAGCGCTCGTCTGCGCGATCCCGGCGACGCAGACGAACAGCCTGCTCTCTCGTATTGGGTAGATCGGTTACACTCTTCGTATCTTCTTTGAGGTACTCTCCCAGACCCTCGTATCGGTCCCGAGGTTGAGCAGCCCCCTCACGAGGTACACCTGGTTCATGGCAAAGGAGACTGCGGTGTTGCTGCTCCAGAGGTAGCCGGCGAGGACGGCGAGAACGAGGACCCCGAGGGCGAGGAGGGGTGAGGTAAGAGCGAGTCCTGCTACAAAGAGCACGCTGCCGAGAAGGAAGAGAGGCGGTGTGATGAGGTACATGTAGATCCGCAGCGGGTAGAAGAAGCGCGAGAACGGGCGCCGCTGCCTTAAGAGGTCGAGGTTTGCAATCGTCGCCTCGATCAGCTGTGTTGCCCGCCGGATCTTCTGCCGGTACTGCCTTCGAATCTCCTCGGGCACGTCCTCGTAGACCAGGGCGGTGGGTTCGTAGACTGCTCTAAACCCGCGTCGGATTGCTTCAAATGCCGTGTTTGCATCGTCCGCTCCCTGTCTGTCATCGATCCGGGTCACGAGATCGCGCTTGAAAGCGACGAGCGCACCGTTGAAAGCATAGGTGGAGTCAACGGCACTCTCCCAGGTGCACATCCGCCCGTAGTAGTTGCGGTAGGCGCTCTCCATCTGTGCCGGATGCGATCCTTCTTCCGGAAGGGGGTGGAGGTCCCCGCAGACCGCAACGATGCGCTCGTCGCTCAAAAGCCGTGCGATGAGGCGCTCAAGCGCATGACGCTCAAAGAAGACGTCCGCGTCCGTAGTAACGACGATCGGATACTGCGCCGCCTCGATTGCTCTATTGTACGACCGGGTCGTGCCCAGGCGCTCGGTATTTGCAATGATCCGGTAGGTGATGCCGGCCCGCTCGAAGGCCTCTCTGACAAGCGCTTTTGTGTTGTCGGAGGAGCAGTCGTCTACAAAGATGACCTCATACCGGTCTGATGGGTATGAGGATTCAAGGATGTTCTTGACCCGCTCCTGGATAACGGCCTCTTCATTGTAGGCTGATATGACGATGCTTATTTTAGGATACTCCGTGAGTGCCGGCGGCTCGTCAAGTTTCTTTCCGATATTGATTCCCGCGAGGAATATGACATAGGGAACGATCGCGGCCGCAATAAGCCCCGGGCCTATCCAGAGAAGCATAAATTTAATCGATGGGGCTCGTATTTATTGTTTAGGGATGCTGAAAGTTATCCCTCTATTTTCCCATTTCGCGTTTCAAACAGCCGCGATTGTCTCTCATCAGAGGCAATTTGCTATATGTTCTTTTCGCCATCACCCCAGCCCCCTCACCGTATCACAGATAAACTCGAGGTCCTCGTCGCTTACCGCCGGATGGACCGGCAGGCTCAAGACCGATGCTGCAAGGTCGTCCGATACCGGACAGGAGGCACGGTTGCTTGCACTCTCATAGACCGGCTGCCGGTTGATGGGGATGGGGTAGTGGACGGCGGTCCCGACCCCCGCATCGGCAAGAGCGCTCATGAGCGCGTCCCGTGAGAGTGGGTAATCGCCCGGGACCTTCACGACATACTGGTGGTAGACGTGCCGGACGCCCGGTGCCGTGTAGGGTGTCGCAAGCCCCGTCCCCGCAAGGTGGCTGTCGAGGTACCGAGCGTTCTTGATCCGGCGTTCGTTGAACTCTTCGACCCGCCCAAGCTGCACGAGGCCGATGGCGGCGGCGATGTTCGTCATCCGGTAGTTGTAGCCGACGACCGAGTGGAGGTACTTCTGGCTCTGGCCGTGGTTGATGAGGAGCCGGACGCGCTCCGCAAGGGTATCGTCGTCGGTCGTGACCATGCCCCCCTCGCCGGTGGTCATGTTCTTGGTGGGGTAGAACGAGAAGCAGGAGAGATCACCCAGGCTCCCGGCCCGTCTCCCATGATACTCAGCACCGTGCGCCTGGGCAGCGTCCTCGATGAGAACGAGGTCGTGGTCGTCGCAGAGCGCACGGAGTGCCCTGAGGTCGAACGGCTGTCCGAAGAGATCGACGGCGATGATCGCCCGGGTCTTTGGCCCGATGAGGCTCGAGACCGAGTCAGGATCGATATTGAACGTCCGCGGGTCAACGTCCGCAAAGAGCGGGGTCGCCCCGCACATCGAGACGCACGAGGCCGTCGCAAAGAACGTGAACGCCGGGACGATCACCGAGTCTCCCGGGCCGATGCCCGCGGCAAGCAGGGCAGCATGGAGCGCCGCGGTTCCCGAGTTGACTCCGACCGCGTGGGAGACCCCGCAGTATTCGGCGAACCGGTCCTCAAACTCGGTAACGACGGACCCCTGGGCGAGCATCCCCGACCTCAGCACGTCGGCGACGGCCCGGGCCTCCTCTTCGCCGACGAGCGGCTGGGCGATGGGAATCTTCATCGGCACCGTCTCGCCTCGGGTGGGAGCGGGCGGAACCGTGCCGGTGCGCCCACCGCGAGCATCTCCGGCGGGACATCTTTCGTCACCACCGCACCGGCGGCGACGAATGCTCCCCTCCCGACCGTGACACCGGGAAGGATCGTCGCGTTCGCACCGATGACGGCGTCGTCCCCGAGCACCGGGCCACGGAGAGATTCGTGGGGACCGGGCGGGTAGCGGTCGTTTGTCAGCACAGCGTTCGGGCCTATAAAGACCCGGTCCCCGATCCGGGCACCCGTGGGGATGTAGACCAGGCTCTGGAGGCGGACGTCGTCGCCGATCGTGCAGTCTCCCTCGATAACCGCCGCCGTCCCGATTGCCACGCGGTCGCCGATGGTCGTCTTTTCTCGGATCAGAACGTTATGGCCCGACTGGAAGTCGTCGCCGATCGTCACGTCGCAGTAGATGATGGTGCCCGACCGGAGGATAGCGTTCCTCCCGATGGTGGCACCGGGATAGTCCTTCTCGCCCATCCGGTCACGGGAGGGAAACCCGATGGTCACCGGCTCGAATATCACCGCCCCCTCGCCGAGGGTATTACGTCCGTACTCAATCATTCGACCGTCACGCTCTTTGCCAGGTTTCTCGGTTTGTCGACATCCCGCTGCAGGGCGCAGGCCGTGTGATAGGCGAGCAGCTGGAGGACGACCGACGCGGTCAGCACCTGCACCAGCAGGTGCGTCTTCGGGATGGGGATGAAGATATCCACGATCTCGGCAAGCTCCGTATCGCCGAAGACGCCGATGGCGATGATCGGAGCTCGCCTCGCCTTCATCTCCTTGATATTCGAGGCCATCACGCCGTAGGTCGGGCAGGGAGTGCAGATGGCGACCACCGGCGTCTCTGAGGTGAGCAGGGCGAACGGCCCGTGCTTGAGTTCTCCGGCTGCATACCCTTCGGCATGGACGTAACTGATCTCCTTCATCTTTAAGGCGCCTTCCATCGAGACCGGGTAGAACGGTCCCCTGCCCACGAAGAAGATATGCTCGGCTTTTGCACAGAGGTCGACCGCCTCCTTGATCTCCTGGAGAAGGACGTCCTCGATGGCCAGGTGCGCATGTGAGAGGACATCGTCAAACGCCCCCTCGCACCGCACGTTGATGATCTCCATCAGCGCTGCAAGTTGTGCTATGTAGGACTTGGTTGCGGCGACGCTGATCTCAGGCCCGGCCCGCATCAGGAGGGTCTGGTCGGCAATCCGGGTGACGGTGCTCCCCTGCATATTGGTGATGGCAAGTGTCGGGCAGTTGCGGGCTTTTGCCATCTTTAGAGCGGCGATCGTGTCTGCGGTCTCTCCCGACTGCGATACCGCGATCACAAGGCCGCGGAGGGGTGGCGTGAAGTACTTGAACTCCGATCCCATCTCGACCCGTACAGGGATACTGCAGAGGGATTCTGCCAGGTACTTGAAGATCAGGGCGGTATGATACGACGTTCCGCAGGCGACGAGGGTGATCTCGTCCGCCTCCATGACCATCTTGCGCACACGCTCGCTGATCCCCGCCCGGATGGTCTCGTAGAAGGACTGGGGCTGCTCGTAGATCTCTTTGAGCATGTAGTGGGTGAACCCGCCTTTCCGGGTATCCTCGACGCACCAGCTGATCAGTTCGATCGGGCGCTCCACTCTCTCGCCGCCGTGGTAGATCTCAAGACGATCTGGTGTGATCTCGGCGATATCGCCATCCTCAAGGTAGATAACGCGCTCGGTGTATTCAAGGAGTGGCGTCATATCGGAGGCGGCAAAGACCTCGGCATCACCGATACCGAGGACGAGCGGGCTTGCCTCCCGTGCGGCGACGATCTTCTGGGAATCCTCTGCGATCGCGAGGATTGCGTAGGATCCTATGAGTTTGGGGAGGATCGCCTTGACCGCGGCGAGGAGATCCCCGTCGTACTGCTCCTCGATGAGATGGGCGATCACCTCGGTGTCGGTCTCCGACCGGAATGTGTGGCCGCGCTCTTCGAGCTGCCGTTTCAGTTCGCTGTAGTTCTCGATAACCCCGTTATGCACCACGGCGATCTTTTCTGCACAGTCCGTGTGCGGATGAGCGTTGACATCGCTCGGTTCACCGTGAGTGGCCCACCGGGTGTGCCCGATCCCGATGCATCCGTGCAGACCGACAGCCCCTGCCTCACCATCGGATATCCGACCGGTCCTCTTGTAGACCTCGATCGCGCTTCCGACCGTCGCGATCCCGAACGAGTCGTAACCCCTGTATTCCAGCCTTTTGAGGCCCTGGATCAGCACAGGAGTTGCTTCCCGTCTGCCGATGTAGCCGACAATCCCGCACACCTACATCACCCGGGTGCAATCCTCAATGACGCCGATCACGGTCTTCCCTCTTTCGATCCTGACACCGTTACCTACAATGCAGTTTTTAAATGTTGTGAATGGTGCCGCACGGACCCCGTCGCCGAGGACTGCGCCGAATTTCTCCTTCTGGATCCGGTCTCCGACCTCTATGAAACTCTCAGACGGGTATGTTGTGGTATGGTCGGCAAGGATGCACCCCTGGCCGAAGACCGCCGAGACGATCCTTGAGTGAGAATCGATGGTAGTATCGTTCATGATGAGCGAGTCGGCGACGTAGGTGAACGGTTCAAGTACCACCCGGTCCCCGATGCTCGTATCGGGCATGATGACACAGTTCGGCCCGATGTTGCAGTTGCTCCCGATGGTGACGGGGCCGTATATCACCGTATTTGGACCGATCGTCGTCCCACTGCCGATACGCACCGCACCCCGGCGGGTGACGGATGCATCGACCGTCCCGCCGATCTCGGGTGAGATTCCCCTGAGCATCCGGCTGTTCAGTTTCAGGAGGTCCCAGGGATAGACGGCGTCCTGCCAGTCGTCCGCCGGGATCGCCCGTATCCGGCGGCCGGACTCGATCATGGCGGCGAGAGCGTCGGGGATCTCGTTCGTCTGAATATAGGAGAAGACGTCGGGTGTGAATGAGTAGATCCCGGTCGCTACGGTGAACGTCGGGGCTTCTTCGGGTTTCTCGATGATCTCCCGGACGAAGCCGTTTCGGATCACCACAACCCCGAAGTTCGAGGGGTTCGGGTGCTCGGCGACGAGCATGGCGTTCTTCTCCTTCTTTATCCGGGCGATCGATTCGGCATTGATGTAGTTGTCGCCGGGCAGAAGAAGGAAGTCCTCGGTGATCTCGGACTCAGCCGCCAGGAGGGCATCTGCGGTTCCGAGCTGGCGTTCCTGCACGACGACCTGGACCGGTGCGTCGAGCCGATTCAGATGTCTGATGACGTCTTCTTTACGGTAGCCGACCACCACGATGATGTCGCGGATCCCGTTCTCAAGGAGGGCGTTGATGACGTACTCGATGATCGGCCGGTTCGCGACCGGGAGCATGGCTTTGGGCTTGCTCCGGGTGAGCGGCCGCAGCCTGCTCCCCTCTCCCGCTGCTAAGATGACTGCCTGCATCGCATCACCTGATGACCGATCCTTCCTCGATGCACCCTTCCACCAGAGAGTGGGGCGCGATTCTCGCGTTGCTGCCGACGAGGCTCCCGACGTTGATCGAGCAGTTGATCCCGAAGAGGACGTTGTCGCCGATGATGGCACCGAACTTTCGCCTGCCGGTCGTCCTCCCGCAGACTTTCACGGTTGCGTTGTCGTGGCGGAGGTTCGCGATCTTGGTTCCGGCGCCGAAGTTGCAGTTGCTCCCGATGACGCTGTCGCCGATGTAGTTGAAGTGGGGGATCTTCGTCCCCGGCATGATGATGGAGTTCTTGATCTCGGTCGCGTGCCCGATATGGCAGCCGTCGCCGATGGCGGTCGAGCCCCGGATGTAGGCATGCGGGCCGATGATACAGTTCTCGCCGATGACGCAGGATCCCTCGATATAGGTTCCGGCCCGGATAATGGTTCCTTTCCCGATACTGACCGTCTCGGGGATTGTGCATCCGTCCTCGATGATGCCGTGCTGCTCGTGGTGCATTGAGGCAATGAGCGCCTCGTTTGCATCAAGGAGATCCCAGGGCTGCCCGACATCGAGCCAGTAGTTCAGCGGGTGTGCGGTGAGCGTTCCTTCCCGGATATACACCTCGAGAGCATCGGTCAGCTCGAACTCGCCCCGCCCGGATATCTTGATCTCCGAGAGGAGGTCGAAGATATCCGGCTCGAAGAGGTAGGCGCCCGCGTTGACCAGGTTGCTCTTTGGTTCTTCGGACTTCTCTTCAAGGCCCGTGATGCGGTCTCCCTCTATGGTCACCACACCGTAATCCTTGGGGTGGTCGGTCTGGTGGATTCCGACGCACGGTGCCTTCTCATTGCAGAGTTCCCTGATGTCATCGCTCTGGAGGACCATATCTCCGTTCAAGAGAAGGAATTTGCCGTTGACCAGTCCTGCGGTCGACCGGAGCGCATCTGCGGTCCCGAGCTGGTGGCGCTGGGTGACGTAGGTGATCTTCACCCCGAGAGCGCTCCCGTCCCCGAAGTGGTTTCGGATCTCGCGCTCATAGTATCCGACGACGAATATGAACTCAGTGATCCCGGCGTCGCGTGCCGCAAGAACCAGGTGCTCCATCATCGGGCGGTTGGCGATAGGGAGCATCACCTTCGGACGCTGTGCGGTAAGGGGTCGCATCCGTTTCCCTTCTCCTGCTGCAAGTACAACACACTGCATATACTCACTCCAGACTGCGTTTTGCCCGCTCTAACGCGGCGTGTCCCGCATCAAGCATCTCTTTTGCTTTGGCCGGTGTCTTTCCTTCGGCGGTTATTCTGATCTTCGGTTCGGTCCCGCTTGCACGGATCAGGTACCAGCCCTCCTCGTCCTCAAACCGGACTCCGTGGGTCGGCTCGTCCGCCCCGAGCGCCGTCATGATCTCTCGGGGAGCATCGATGCGGTAGGACTCCCGGAGGAGCGTATACCGGGGCATCTTATCAAGTTCCTCGGCGATCGACCACTCTGATGCGATCTCGCAGAGCAGGGCTGCGGCGTAGACCCCGTCCGGACAGTAGGAATACTCCGGGAAGATCCAGCTTCCCGATGCCTCACCGCCGAAGTCGCCCCAGGCGAGGAGTTCTTCGGAGACGAAACTGTCGCCGACCGGCGTGCGGCGGACCTCCGCAACCTCCTCGATCGCCATCGAGGCATCGACGGTGGTGACCACGCGCTTCCGGTCGAGATACTTCGCAAAGAGCATGAGGAGCTGGTCTCCCTCGATGTAGCGGCCGCGTTCATCGAACGCCATCATCCGGTCGGCGTCGCCGTCGTGGATCACGGCACATGTGGCCTCCCGCTTTCGGACGATCTCGGGTATGTAAGGTAAGTTTGCTGCAAGCGGCTCGGATGGACGGGCGAACCGTCCTGCGACGTTGCAGTTCAAGCCGATGACTTTAACTCCCATGCTGGCGAGGAGATCGGGGGTGATGACGCTCCCTGCACCGTTGCCGCAGTCGAGGACGGCCGTGATGGGGCGACATAGACTGACCCTATCAAGGATTGCCTCCCGGTGCGCATCCACCGCATCGATAGGAGAGGTATGCCCCTGCTCATCCCATCCTGCCCAGTGCGATCCTTTGAGTGCATCCTCGATCTCCGCCTGCTGCCGGAGGGTGAAGGACGATCCGTCTGGGTTGAGCAGTTTCAGACCGTTGTAGGACTCGGGGTTATGAGACGCGGTGATCATGCACCCTGCATCCACCCGCCCCGTTGCGTGAGCGACCGTCGGTGTGGGTGCGATGCCGCAGGAATAGACGGTTGCACCGGCCGAGAGCATCCCGGCAACGGCGGCATGTTCCAGCAGTTCGCTGGTCGTGCGGGTGTCCCTGCCAATGACGACTTCGGATGCGTTGTCTGCGATGGCTGCTCCTACCCGGAGCGCGAGGCTCACGAGTTCAGGGCCGAATTCTTGCCGGATCCCGGAAGAACCAAAAAGCATACTGTGTATAATCCTTCCTTTCCTAAAAAAAGGTATTCATCTCCCGTAGGGGCACCAGTGCTCGAGTTTCAGGAGCCCGCTGACCCCGGCGGTCGATGGGCCAAGAAAGATCATCTGCTTCTTCCCCCGGTACTCGTCGATGGCGGCGACATCCTCATCTCTCGTCATCCCGTCTCCGGCGACCAGGAAGAGGTCCGCCGCTTCCGGCGATCCGACCACCTGGTCTTTGAGTGCTCTCTCAAGCACCGGCATCGGGCCGACGAGGTAGACCTTCTTTCCGGCGATCTTCTGCGAGAGTTCTGCAAGGCAGGGGGCGTAGCAATCGGGGGTGCAGGGATGGAGTTTCCGTGTTAGATTGAGAAACGATGAGACGGTGTTCGTGATCACGCCTGCCGCCGCTCTCTGCTTCTGAGTTGCAAGCGGCGCACCGAACATAAAGGAGATCCGGGTCTTGGCCCGGATCGGCTCGCTTGTGATGAACTGCCCGCTCTGCCCACCAAAGTTGCCCTCCATACAGACCCCTTTCGGGTACTGACAGACGTCAGCGCCGTAATTTACATCGAGCGTCACAACGCCGTCCTCTAGCCCGCTGCCGGCAAGAATCTTCTCAAGTCTTTCGATTGCTTCATGCCAAAAACTCATACTTCCTCCAGACTGTCCCACAGGACCACCCGCACTGGCGACCCGTCGGCACCTTTGAGCCGTAGTGGCATTGCCGCCATGAAATATTCTCCCTCGGGAACGCAAGAGAGATCGAGCAGTTCGAGGATGGCCATCCCGCTCCCGAGCAGACGGCGGTGGACCGAACCGTCGCCGCCATACTCCTCGATCGACGGCGTATCGATACCAAGACATGTGATCCCGGCATCGACGATGAGGTCTGCCGCTTCCCGCGAGAGTGCCGGATACCCGGGATCGAACTCCCGCCTCCCGGAGAAGGCGGTCCGGAGAAGGAGCCTTTTCGCGCCGTCGATGCGGCCGGCGAGGTTTGCAGGACCGATGACCTCTCCCGCGTCCCTGCAGTCGAGGACCCGTGCACGCCCCATAAGTATTCCGGGCGGAATCTCATCGACCGTCATCCCTCCTTCCAGATAGTGGGAGGGGGCGTCGATGTGCGTTCCCGTGTGGCTCCCGATGACCATCTCGGTCACCCGGTACTGCCCGTTGTCGATCTTGGTGAATCGGGGCGGGATATCCCCGGGGTATATGACGATCTCCTCGGAGAGATCCAGGGTAACATCGTAGACCGTCACAGAGATCCTTCACCCCGCCACCCGAACTGCCCGATCAGCGGTACGAAGCAGACGCCCCCGAGTGAGATCTCCTCGATCCTGCCTTCGCGTTTGACGAGTTTGACGAGGTCCTGACAGTCCCGCGGTCCGACGGGAGAGATCAGGCGCCCGCCCTCGGCAAGTTGCTCGATCAGGGGTTTTGGGATCGAGGGCGTTGCTGCCGTGATGATGATGGCATCATACGGTGCTCCCGGCGGATAACCCTGTGAACCGTCGCCGACGATCACCGTAACCCCGGAAACGCGAGCGCGTGCAAGGTTCTCTCTGGCCTGGTCGGCAAGGTTTGAGAGGCGCTCGACTGATATGACGCTTCCGGCGATCTCGGCGAGGAGTGCGGCCTGGTAGCCGCTGCCGGTCCCGATCTCGAGCACCCGATCCCCGGGCGCCAGTTCGAGTTGCTCGGTCATGAGGGCGACGATGTAGGGCTGAGAGATTGTCTGCCCCTCCCCGATGGGGAGCGGCCGGTCCTCGTAGGCAGAGCGCTCAAAGCCTTTCGGCACAAAAAGGTGACGCGGGATCTTTCTCATCGCGGCGAGTACCCGCGGATCCCTGATTCCCCGACCCCGGATCTGGTATTCCACCATCTCTTCGCGCTCACGCGCGTACGGGTCGGCCTCCATCACATCTTCTCCCGAATCAGAAGCCTGATTCTGCTTTATCGATCGCGGCATCGATCTGGGCCTGCAGGACTGCAGGCAGACCGCTGATCTTTACATCCAAAAACCCGCGTATAATGGTTGCGGTGGCCTCCTCTTCCGAGAGACCACGGGCCATGAGGTACTCGATCTCGTGGCGGGCGATCTTACCGACCGCGGCCTCGTGGGAGAGTTCCGTGCCGGTCAGCGTCCCCTCAATCTCGGGGATGGCGTGGATGACACCATCCTTTAAGATCAGGCCCTTGCACTCGATGTGGCCCCGGGTGTTGTCCTTCTCGCCGAGGACATGGCCCCGGGAGATGACCTTGCCGCCGGTGGTGATGGCACGGGTGACGAGTTCGGCGCTTGTATGCTCGGCGGCGAGGATGGCCCGGGAACCGAGGTCGAGGGTTGAGCCGGGCGTCGCGACGACGATGCTTGAGAACCGGGCTACGGCGTTCTTCCCGATAAGGCGCGCTGTCGGGTACATGTTGATCCGGTGGACCGGCTGCATGCAGACGTAGTTTGAGAGGAACGTACCATTCTCCTCGATGATAGTGGCGCTCCGGGGGAAGACGCTGATCCCCGGGTTCCAGTTGTGGATCATCGTGGACGTGACTTTGGCGCCTTTGCCGACGTAGATCTCGGTCACCCCGATATGAGCGCCGTGCTTCTTCTGCCAGGAACTCGCACAGCCGGAGATGATGTGGATCTCGGAGCCTTCCTGTGCGATGAATATGTTGTGCACATGCTGCGCCGGCTCTTCTCGTAGAAAGAGGCAGGCCTGGAGGGGCATCTCGACCTTCGCACCAGGATGGGCGATGACGACGAGACCCTGCGGGCTCTCCTGCCTTGCCACGAATTTAGTGAACTTGTCCTTTTCCTTCGGGACGGCGTTCCAGTAGTAGTCCTTCAACCAGTCGTACTTCTCGAGGGCGGCCTTGATGGGGAGCATCTCGATCCCTTCGGCCCCGCAGGTGGTCTGGACAACGTTCTGGTCGATCTGGAAGAAACTCCCGCACCTGTTCTGCATCCCTACCTCAAGTCCGGTCAGGGCGAGGCGTTTTTTGTCTTCCTCCGAGAGATGCTCCATGTCGGTTATATCTGTTTGCAACGCAGACACTCTCCGTATCCTTTATCTTTGACTACACGCAGAATCTCGCGGGGATTCCCGTGACACCGGATCTGGCCGTCGATTAAGACATGGCCCTGATCGGCATCGAGGTAATCGAGGATATACCCGGTGTGGGTGATGATGAGACCGCTTCGACGTCTGTTGACGATGCGGACATCCTTCTCGAGCAAGGTTGCGATCTCTCTCCCCATCAGGTTCATATTCTCAAGGTCGACGCCGCTCTCCGGTTCGTCCAGCATGATGAAGTCGGGCTGCTGGGCCTTTAATTGCAACACTTCGCTCCTCTTTATCTCGCCGCCGGAGAACCCGACATTGATGTCCCGGTTGAGGAAATGCTCCATGTTGACCGACTGCGCGAGTGCCTCTATTGCCTCCCCTCCGAGGGTTGATGTCGCGGCGAGCAGTTTTCCGAGTTTCAGTCCGGATATTGCAGGCGGATGCTGGAACATCATGCCGATTCCGAGGTGAGCCCGCTCGTGAATCGGCATCCTGGTGATATCCTTCCCTTTAAAGACGATCGATCCTTCCGTGATCGTATAGCCGCCAAACCCCATGATGGCTTTGAGCAGTGTGCTCTTTCCCGAGCCGTTTGGACCCATCAGGACATGAGTCTCCCCCTGCCCGATGTGGAGGTTGATATCGTGGAGAACTTCGGTATCATCCACGCTCACGTGTAAATTACTGATATCCAGCATACGGCACCCCGTTTATGTTTCTCCTTGGGGGTACATTAACACTTGCAATGCAACACCAACCCTTACGATTGGTGGAGGATTGGCGCCCTTTTTCGGCTTTTGCCGGGCGGACACCCGGCTGATCGACCCTGGTCCGGCCGGTAACCGCCGCCGTGTCAGACTGCGGAGCGGTCTTTTTTTGCGCTTTCCGCGTCTGAAGATGGGCCTGCATTCCCGACGGCAGCCGTGCCTCATCACTTTCACCCCGCGCACGGCCTATGGTTAAATAATGCCCTCACCCCGTCTCATGTATGGAGCGATCGACATTTTCCACATTCGCCTGCCTCGCGGAGCGGGCTGCCCGGTATCCGACCATCATCCGGCGGAGCCAGATGCGTAAGACTGTGTTCCTCGCCGCGACCACCCTGCCGTCGCACCCTTCTTGCAAGGCGAGGGGCTATACTTAACATCTCCCGGGGTATTGGCACCTTCCGGTGATCGGACCGGATGCGGCGGAAAGGCATACCGAACCGGAATGAGAAAGGGAAGGTCCGGCAGGGCACGGGGAACGCCAGGCATACCGTCCAGACCCCTGAGCCTCCTGCCATCCGGCAGTTCACGAACAGCGTCATCTGCGGCGACGCGATGGCGGTGCTCCCGGCGATCCCGGACCGGAGCATCGACCTCATCATAACATCCCCGCCCTACAACTTCGGCCACCACTACGCAAACGATTCCATGAGCGACACCCGCGAGTGGAACGACTACTTCCGGAAACTCGGCGCGGTCTGGAGCGAGTGTTACCGCATACTCAAGCCAGGAGGTCGGATCGCGATCAATATCCAGCCGCTCTTCTCCGACTACGTCCCGACACACCATGTCATCTCATCGCAACTCCTGGGTCTAGGGTTTCTCTGGAAGGCGGAGATCCTCTGGGAGAAGAACAACTACAATGCCCGGTACACCGCGTGGGGGAGCTGGAAGTCGCCGTCGATGCCCTACCTGAAGTATACCTGGGAGTTTATCGAGGTCTTTGCGAAGGAGACGCAGAAGAAGGCCGGGAAGAAAGAGATGATCGATATCACCGGCGACGAGTTCAAGGAGTGGGTCTTTGCCCGGTGGGTCTTTCCGGCGGAGATCCGGATGCGTGACTACCAGCACCCGGCGATGTTCCCGGAGGAACTCCCGAGAAGGCTGATCAAACTCTTCTCCTACCGGGGAGACCTGGTGCTCGACCCCTTCAACGGTGCGGGGACGACGACGCTTGTTGCCAACCGGCTCAACCGGCGCTTCATCGGGATCGATATCTCCCCGGAGTACTGCAAGACCGCCATGGCCCGACTCTTGGGGGAGGAGGCAAAGGACGGCACCCGTGCTCCTCCTCGCTACATCGTCTGGGACCGACTCTCCTGAACTGGATGCGCATCAGAGTTCCCTTCGAGGTATGCCCGGGCATGGAGGTATGATCCGGGCCGGTCGTGGGTGTGGGTGACAAGATGATTGTGGAGGTTGATGACAGCCTCCGACTCCTCAAGCAGGGCGTTGTACTTCTCTACCGCATCATTGTACTCGTGGGCCTTCTCGTTGTATCTCCAGACGAGGCGGTTGTACTCCTGAAACTTCCCCGACTGAGCGAGTTCTGCCAGCCGTGCGTCGAGGGACTTGAGGGTCTCTCTCTGAACCTCCAGATCGGAGAAGCACTCCACGAGTTCTGAAGAGAGGTCTTCTGCCCGGTCGCGTGAGGCGGCAAGAGCGCGCTCGATCATCTCGATCTCGCCTGACGCCGTATAGATCCTCTGACCGTCCCCGATCGGGATGACCAGCGGGTCTGTGGTGAGGATGGTCCCGTCCGCAAGTTTGTCGGGTGGAATCCCGACGTAACTTGCGTTCGTGGTCTCGATGTAGGCGTAGCCGGTCTCGCGGTAGAGGTTCCCGTTGCTCTTTACACCGACGGCCATGTGTGCCTCGTCCTCAAAGTAGAAGAGCGCAACAGCATACCCCTCCCTGGCCAGGAGCCCGGCAAGGAGGAGGCTTTTATCGTCGCAGTCGCCCAATCCGTCGACATACGTCTCGATCGGGAACTTCGGCTCAACGATGGAGGTATCGGTGCTGTAGGGTATGGACTGCACGAAGGCGGTGACGAGCTCGAGATACCGGTCGCCATCGAGCCCTTTGCGGTCCCGGATCTCGCGGAAGGCGGCAAGGAGGTCGGCATAGAAGGGTTCCAGGCAGGGATCGTCGATGAACGCCCGGTAGTAGATGGGGACCCACTCCTCTTTTGAGAGATTTATTGAGAGGTAGAGTTTCCGGTCGGCCTCTTTTGCGCCGGCATAGACCGCAGGGTCAGGATCTATTCCGATCCTCTCCTCTCCGTCCTCGAAAGGGAATGTGTAGACCGGCACCCGATCGAGGCTCGCCCCCTCGATCGGCGTGATTGCCGGCGGGACGATCGGGGGCTGCAGGAAGCCTCCCAGGCATCCGGCCCCGAGAACTGCGACGACGATGATGGGTATGATGAGGGCCTGTTTCCACATGGTATTCAGAGGTATTCAGGGAGATTTGCAAGCGAGTCGATGATAAGATCCGGCGTGATCCCCGACCGCAAGACTGCCTCTTCTCGATATTTGCCGGTCCTCGTCAGGATGCCCTGCATCCCGCAGGCCTGGGCGCCGCCGACATCGGTGACGATATCGTCGCCGACCATCGCCGCCTCGTCCGGGCGCGCCCCGATCTCCCGGAGCGCCCGGAGGAAGAACGCCGGGGAAGGTTTTCCGATCACCTCGGCCTTCTTTTCGGTGGCATACTCGAGCGCGACGACGAAGGGGCCCGCCGAGAGCATCAGCCCGTCCGGTCCCATCCAGTAGCGGTCTTTCTCGAGCGCGACGAGGTCCGCCCCGTTCATGAGCAGGCGAAACGCCCGGTTCATCGAGGCGTAGGTGATCCCGTCGGCCGCATCGGCGACCACGACCGCATCCGCTCCCTCCTCTACTGCCACAATCCCGGCCTCCTCAAAGTCCGTCCGGGCATCCGGGGTGGTGAGGAGGAAGCACCTGGCACGATCGCTCTCCTTGAGGTGCGCCGCGGCGGCCACCGGGGCGGTGATGATCCAGGACTCCGGGATGGCGTAACCGAGGTTCTGCAGCCGCCGGGCAACCGAACGGCGGGAGCGGCGAGTGGTGTTTGAGACGAACCGATAGGGTATGCCCCGCCGGTCAAGTTCCCGGAGCGCCTGGTCTGCTCCGTCGATGGCCCGGTCGCCGACGTAGAGGACGCCGTCGATGTCGATCAGGACTGCACTGACCATACTGCTCTCTGTTGTCCGGATGGATATTTATACAGTGTGTGCGGGCACGACACTTCATCCGCAGTCTTACAAAAATCTCAGGGGTTTTCACGCCCCGTCCCTCTTTTGGCGTGAGATGATCCGGGGAGTCATTCACTTTCACCCCGCAACGGCTACCTTGAATGCCGCGAGGCTCTAACCCTCTGCCGGGAGAATGGTTCACCCCTTTGATCAGGCGGGTAAGTTGTGGCGTGTCCGGATTGACCGGGCCGGGGAGTATGAGGTCGTCGACGAGAGCGAAAAGCACCTTCCCGGCCCATGGTCGACGTTCATCCGCCGCTCCGACTACGATGATGCCCGAAGGCTTCAAAACACCCTTGTTGCCGAGTACCGGGGGCGGAGATTTGAGGATGCTTTCCGCGGCCGGGAAGTTGTCTGCTCCGCCGGGAGGTGCTGTCTCCTCGAATCTCGCAGAACCATGGACCTCGATGCCCGCGACCCGGACCGGGCGACTGAGGCAATCCTATCGGATCTCACATTGGTCCACGGCATCGGCAGGGTGACCGAGCGGCGATTGAAGAGGCGGGGTTATCAGACGATCGCCGATCTCGTCCGGCACCCCTGCTACCGCCAGGAAGCCTCAAAGGTCCTGGAACTCGTGGCGGAGGGGAATACCCGTGACCTCATGGAGCAGATCGGGCGGCGACACCGCCGAAGCGACCCGCTCCTCCTTGAGGCCTGCCGGTTCCATGCCCCGGAGGACTTTCTCTTCCTGGATATCGAGACGCTGGGGCTCTTCTCTCGCCCGATCATCCTCATCGGTCTTGCCCGGGCCCGGGGAGGATCGATAACCATCAGCCAGTACCTGCTTAGATCAGTTGACGAGGAGGAGGCGGCGCTCACCTCCGTCCTCCCCGAACTGGAAACGGAGAGCACGGTCCTCGTCACCTTCAACGGCCGGGCGTTCGACCTCCCCTATATCCGTGAGCGGTTAGGATACTACGGCATCTTGGCTGACCTTGATATGCCGCATGTTGACGTCCTCCACTTCGCACGACGCCGCTGGGGTGAGACGCTATCTTCCTGCCGGCTCTCTGCGCTCGAGGCGGAGATCCTCGGTCTTGCCCGAGAGAATGATCTCCCGGGAGCGCTGGTGCCGGAGTTCTACGACACCTACCAGCGCACCGGAAATCCCGGTCCGCTCATCCCGATCGTGGAGCATAACCGTCAGGATCTCGTCTCGCTTGTCCGGCTCTTTGCGCTTCTCCGGGGGGATGGCAACGACTGTGCGTGAATTCCTCGACCTGCTCGCGGCGGACCCAAACGTCGTGCATACCAGGACCACGCCGCCCCGGGCGGCCCGGTACGGAATCCTCTTCCGTCCCCTCCCGGAAGGCCTCCGTACCTACTGCGAGGGAAGAGGGATCCGGCTTTATACCCACCAGGCTGCGGCGATCGAGCATCTGCGCGCCGGAGAGAACGTCATCATCACCACGCCGACCGCGAGCGGAAAGACGCTCGCTTTCCTCCTCCCGGTCTTCGAGCGTCTGGCGCTCGACCCCGCCGCGACCGCCCTCTTCCTCTACCCGACAAAGGCGCTCGCAAACGATCAGGTAAAGACCATCCGGGAGATAGAGGACGTTTCGGGAATACGGGTGGATGCGGCCATCTACGACGGCGATACGCCCGCCGGAAAGCGGCCGGCGATCCGGGATCGGTCCCGGATCATCCTATCAAACCCCCACGAACTCCACCAGGTCCTCGCCTGGCACATGAAGTGGAGCCGTTTTTTCCGAAACCTCCGGTTCGTGGTGGTCGACGAGGCGCATCGCTATCGCGGGGTTGCGGGATCTCATATGGCCATGCTCCTCCGCCGCCTTGCCCGCATTGCGGAGTACTACGGTGCCCGGCCGCAGTTCGTCCTCTCCTCTGCCACCCTTGCAAACCCGACCGAGTTCGCCGCCCGCCTGACCGGCGAGGAGGCGATCCTTATCGAGGATGACGGATCGCCGGCGGGTGAAAAGACGTTCATCCTCTACAACCCCTCTGTTGGAGACGGCGGACGATCGGTCCATTCTGTGACGAAGGACCTCCTCCTCGCCTCGGTGGAGAGCGGGTGCCGGACACTCTGTTTCACCCTCACCCGGAGGCTTGCCGAAGTGATCGCGGCCCGGTCCCGGGAGGTTCCAGGGATAAGCGCCTACCGGGCCGGCTACCTCCCGACCGTCCGGCGTGCGATCGAGGACGCCGCGAAGGACGGCAGCCTTCGCGGCGTCGTGACGACGAACGCCCTCGAACTCGGGATCGATATCGGGTCGCTTGACGGTGTCATCATATCGGGGTATCCGGGGACGATGATCTCCTTCCGGCAGCAGGCGGGACGGGCTGGACGCCGTTTGGGGGAGTCTTTTGCCGTCCTGGTCGGGTTCGAGAACCCTCTCGACCAGTATTTCATGCGCCACCCGGAGGAGTTCTTCTCCCGGCCCTGCGAGCACGCCGTCGTGGACACGGAGAACCCCTACATCCTCTCGGGCCATCTCCTCTGTGCGGCATCGGAACTCCCGGTCGACCCAAAGCGCGATGCCCGCTGGTTCGGTCCCGATATCGCGGAGATGCTTGCTGCGCTCGAGCGTGTCTGCCTGCTCCGGAAGGCTTCGCGGGGCTGGATCTATGCCGGGCGGAGACGGGCGGCGGAGATGGTCGGGCTTGATTCCGTTACCTCCGATACCTTCCGGGTGATGTATGAGGGCAGGCTGCTCGAGACGATGGATCGTGAGCAGGCCTTCCGGGAGGCTCACCCGGGTGCAATCCTCCTCCATCGCGGGGAGACCTACGTGGTGACCGAGATGGACCTTGAGCAGCGCACGATTCAGGTGGAGGAGACCGATACCGATACCTACACCCAGCCCCTCGTCACCACCGATGTTGCGGTCGTGCAGGAACTCCGGCGCCGCGACATCGGCGGCGTGGGAGTCTCGTTTGGGGACGTTACAGTCAGTCGGCAGGTCATCGGGTACACGGTGCGGCACTATGATCGGGTCGTGAGCCACCACCGGCTGGACCTCCCGCCGCTCTCCCTCGCGACAAAGGCCTTCTGGCTCACCATACCGGACCGGACGTTGGATACGATCACCGCTAAAGGGTTGGACGTTGCCGGTGGGCTGCACGGTGCGGAGCATGCCCTGATCGCAGTCATGCCCTACCATGTCGTCTGCGACCGCCGCGATATCGGCGGTCTTTCGACCCCTCTTCACCCTGCAACCGGTGCTCCGACGATCTTCGTCTACGACGGCTATGAGGGCGGGATCGGGCTTGCCGAGAAGGCCTCCACTCTCCTCCCCGCGATCGCCGGGATGACGCACGAACTGGTCCGCGACTGCTCGTGCACCGCAGGGTGTCCGGCATGCATCTACTCGCCACAGTGCGGGAACCAGAACCAGCCCCTCGATAAAGAGGCGGCCATTCTTATCCTCGACGACCTCGCCCGACGACTTGCGACGGGTACTTCCACTCCGGACGCCTGACCGATACTCTCAAGTCTCCTTGAGAACGATTACGCGATCACCGGTCTGCCTGTCATGAATATTGTTCTGGTCCCTATCGGGGCGGTCGATCCGGCCGAGTTGCGGATGCTTGTGAACCCCTTACGAGCAGTCTTCTCCCGGGACGTCGTGATCGGCGAGGGGGTGCCCCTCCCAAAAGCCGCACGAAATGATCCCCGCAGTCAGCATGACGCGGAGATGGTGCTTGAGTCCCTTGCCCTCTCCGTGGAGATGGAGCGTCACGATCGGGTGCTGGGAGTCACGAACGCCGATCTCTACCTTCCCGGAATGAACTTCGTCTTCGGGATCGCAAGGGAGCGATGGGCAATAATATCCCTGCACCGGCTCAGAGAGTCGTTTTACGGTCTTCCTGATGATCCGGACCTCTTTCGCCGCCGGGCTGTTGTGGAGGCCGTGCATGAGCTGGGACACACCTTCGGGCTTGCTCACTGCAAACGATCCCGGTGCGTCATGTTCTTCTCGAACACCGTCGCCGAGACCGATCGGAAAGGGCCGGAGTTCTGCATGAGGTGTCGTCTCCATCTTGCTTCCGAAGGGCTCGGCGGTCGGGCTCTTGCCTGGGGAGGCGGCCCGGTCGAATCGTGACGGCTCCACCTGTTCCCCGGGGGTGCGGCGCCCGTCGAGGGCCGGGCGAGAGAGCGGGTCCGGTTTGGAAATGACCTACACCTCCCTCTGGGAAACTGAAATAATCGTTCCATCACTCCGCGCTCTTTGCGAACGTTTGGATCGCCTCGAAAAATTATATTTTACGGTGCATAAAATTGTATATCCTCAATAAAACGTTAAATTATGGATTATATGGTTATTTAAAGGATATTCTAACGAATAAAAAATCGTAATGTTTTTAAATTCAAACTCCGACCTTAGAAATGCCCCCAATATCTTTTTATGACTCTACCGTTCTTCTGTTGCAACTCTTTTATCAATTGCACCTCGCCGGGAGCGATGATCGTTCTGCTCGCCTTCTTCCCGGTCACGCCAGATCCTCGTCATCGAAGGTGAAGACCTCCTCGATGGTGGAATCAAGCGCCCGGGCCACCTTGTAGGCGAGTTTTAGGGAGGGGTTGTACTTCCCTTTCTCAAGGAAGACAATCGTCTCGCGCCGGACCCCTACCTGCTGTGCCAGTTCCTCCTGGGTGAGCCCGGTCTTTGCCCGGAGTTCCCGGATCCGGGTCTTCATCCCGCATCCCCCTTCCAGATCTGGCGCTGGCCTCCTGCCCACGTTCGCCTCACGCCACATCTCCCTGCCGGAAGAGGTACCACTGGAAGAGGCGGGCCGAGAGCCCCATCAACAGGATGGTTGAGAGCAGCACTCCCTCGACCGTGAGGGTGAGGACCCCGAGGTAGTTTGCCCAGAAGAGGAGTGCGAGGAAGATGAGCGTGACGAGCCACGAGTAGGAGATGCCGTACGCCCCGATCTTTTGTGTCCGCTCATCCCTCTCCAGTTCGTCCCGGAACCTCCAGTGCCGGACGGCGGCCACCGCAATGATCACCATACCGATCGTCACCAGGATCGAGGAGAGCGCCTCTGTTCCTTCTCCAAGGAACGGGAGAATGAGGCCTGCTGCCCCGATGACCGCTCCTGCGCCAATCTGCAGCGCATATCGTCGCTTCATTCGTTCACCTGTTATGTATATCTAACATAGTGTTAGAAATAGATAACTAATTCGGTTCTTCCGGGATGGTCAAAGCCCCCTTCTCGTTCTGCCATCTTGTTCCCGGATCTGCTCATATCGGCTGCTGTTTTGGCAGAAAACGCGACAATAACTCCGCGGTTGGGCAAGCGCAAGGTCGTGCGGTGCTTACCGGCGGTGAAACGGCCGGGCAGAAGTGCTGTCCGTCCAGGCGGCGATGTCTATAATTATTCAGTATTTCGCCAAAAACTTAATTTTGGTTGAGAATCTTTGGGTGCTGATCAATCCCTCCAAATTGGGTTAAACCATGAACCGATTACTGATAGTATCAAACAGACTTCCAATCAGCATCTCCCGGAAAAATGGCGATATTCACCTGCAAAGGAGCGTTGGCGGCCTTGCAACCGGTGTTGGCTCATTCTACAAATCCTACGAGAGCCTCTGGATCGGCTGGCCCGGCATCAACGTCCAGAAGAAGCAGGATGACGAGAGGGACCGAATCGTAGATGTACTCCAGAAGGAGCAGTGCCACCCGGTCTTTCTTTCCCCCTACGATATCAAGCACTACTACGATGGGTTCTGCAACAACACCCTCTGGCCGCTCCTTCATTACTTCAACCACTTTGCCGAGTACAACCCAAAGACATGGCAGGTTTACCAGCGGGTGAACGAGAAGTTCTGCGACGCCGTGATGGAGGTAGTCCGGCCCGATGATATCATCTGGGTCCATGACTACCACCTGATGCTTCTGCCGCAGATGCTCCGCGAGCGTCTCCCTGATGCGGAGATCGGCTACTTCCATCACATCCCCTTCCCCTCGTATGAGGTCTTTCGGCACCTGCCCTGGAGGAAGGAGATCCTCTCCGGCCTTCTTGGGGCGGACCTCATAGGCTTTCATACCTACGGTTACGTCCGCCACTTCCTCTCCAGTGTTCGGCGGCTTTTAGGCTACGAGCACTCGTTCGGAGAGGTTCGGACCGGGACCCGCGTGGTGCGGACCGATCTCTTCCCCATGGGGATCGACTACCAGCGGTTTGCCGACGCTGCAGGCAGCACCCCCGTCCAGAAGGAGATCGCCCGGATACGGCAGATGTACGGGAAACGCAAAATAATCCTCTCGTTCGACCGCCTGGACTACACGAAAGGGATCCCCCTCCGGCTTGAGGCCTTCGACGCACTCCTCGAGAAGAAACCCGAGTATCGGGGTGCCGTCTCCCTTGTCCTCGTCGCGGTCCCGTCCCGGACGGGCGTCGATAGTTACCAGGCGCTCAAGAAACAGATCGACGAACTCGTCGGGCGCATCAACGGGAAGTACGGGACGACCGACTGGACTCCGGTCAGTTACTTCTACAACTTCCTCCCGTTTGATACACTGGTGGCGTTCTACAGCGCTGCCGATGTCGCGTTGGTGACACCGCTCCGTGACGGGATGAACCTGATGGCGAAAGAGTACGTCGCCACGAGGACCGACGGCACCGGGGTGCTCATCCTCTCCGAGATGGCGGGAGCGGCCGAGGAACTCGGTGAGGCGATCATCGTCAATCCAAACGACCAGGACGCGGTGATCGAGGCGATTGAGGCTGCACTTGCCATGCCGGAGAAGGAGCAGATCGAGCGGAACCGGACGATGCAGAAGCGGCTGATGCGCTACGACATCGAGCACTGGGTCGGCGACTTCCTCACACGCCTCGGTGATGCCCGGGCTGTCCAGGTCGAGCGCTCCGAACAGATCATCACACCCGACATCAGGGAGGAACTGGTCGCAGATTACGCTACCGGAGAGGACCGGCTCCTCCTCCTCGACTACGACGGAACCCTGGTGCCTTTTGCCGCAAAACCACAGAAGGCGGTCCCCGACGATGCCACCCGAAAGTTACTCGAGGCCCTCTCCCGGGCTCCGGGAAACGAGGTCGTGGTAATCAGCGGCAGAGACCGGTATACCCTGGATGCCTGGTTCGGGGCGATGGATATTGGGCTCATTGCCGAGCACGGGGTCTGGATAAAAGAGCGGTCCGGAGAGTGGCGGATGTCTGAGGCGCTCTCGGATGAGTGGAAGGCGGAGATTTACCCGCTCCTTGAGCTCTACACGGACCGCACGCCCGGCGCCTTCATCGAGGAGAAGGACTACTCCCTCGTCTGGCACTACCGGAGGACGGAGCCGCTGCTCGGTGCACAGCGGGCAAAGGATCTCAAAGACGATCTCCTGCACCTGACCTCCAACCTGAATGTCGGCGTTATGGAAGGCAACAAGGTCATCGAGATCAAGAACAACGTCGTCAACAAAGGGAGAGCGGCGCTGAACTGGGTCACCCAGCGGGCCTGGGACTTTATCCTCGCCATCGGCGACGATCGGACCGATGAAGACCTCTTTGAGGTGCTGCCGCCCGAAGCCTACTCGATCAAGGTCGGGCTCGCCCCGAGCAGGGCACGCTTCAACCTGGTTGAGCAGCGGGACGTGCTGCCGTTGCTCTGGAGGTGCATCGAGTGCGACAGGGACGGCGTGACCACAAAAAAGAAGAGACAGGGGCGGGAAAAGAGCCTTATTGAGTCGGTTGCCCCAGGATGACGGACCTGACCGTCAAAAAGACCGGTCCACGGAGGTCCACCTTTCTGTTGTGGTCGGTGATATACCGCATCGCGTACTCCTCGATGCGCAGGTTGATGTCCGAGGGGAGTTTTGACATCTTCACCTGGATATGGGCCTCCTCTCCGCACCGTGTGGCCTCCTCGATCCGGGCGGCGGCGAGGTTTGCAACGGCATCGAGATACGTGATGCCGGTGGAGACGCCCTCTGCCCTGACCTTCGCCCACTTCTCGGTGTCCGGGACCCCGAGCACCGAGCCGTCGTGGACGTAGACCTCGTTTGCACAGGCAGGGCCGCAGAGTTTCGTGTTGGACTCGGGCTCCTCGACGATGACTTCGATCTCCCTTCCTGCAATCTCACCCTTCCACGCGGTAAACGCACACGGCCCGGGGGCCGTCGCGTGCTCGGCGGCCGTAGCCCGGATTGCCTCGGCCATCTGCTTTCCAAGAACGGATCTCGGCTCCTCGCGGAGGTGGATGGCGCCGGCGATATCCCGGTCCGAGACCTCCTGCGGGAAGAATTGCGGGAAGCTGAGCTGGCGGATATCGTTTGACTGGTAGACGATCATCGCTAGCCTCTCCACCCCAAGACCGAGGTTCATCACCGGCACGCCGATCCCGTACTCCGCGAGCGCCGAGGGGGAGTAGATGCCGAACGTGGCGACCTCGACCCACCCAAGGACAGGGTGGCGGGCGTAGACCTCCGTCTGGGTCCCGGGCATGTAGTACTTCGACCGCTTCTCGTCGGGCTGGAACCGGAACTCGGTAAACCCGAAGGCCGAGAGGAGGGCCTCGCTGACGGCTTTCCCCTCCTCGAGAGTGACGTCTTCGCCCGCGACGACGCAGGATGCCGAGTGGTAGGCCATCAGGCGGGTCGGCCCCTCCTCCTGCTCCCGCCTAAAACACCGGTCAACCGAGAAGAGCCGGATGGGGAGGCGGCGCTTCTCCCAGAGGGAGGAGAGTGTGAGGAACCAGCCGCTCGTCATGTGGCTGCGGAGGGTGTTTCGCGACGACTCAGGTGCGAGCGCCTTGAATTCGGGGAAGACGGCATCGAGGATGTGCACCACGGTTGCATCGTCCGCACCAAGGACGGTGGCGAGTTCGTGCGTCAGCTCGTCTCCGTCGATCGTTCCCTTCTTGTAGCCGTGGAGAGTCTCGCGGAGCCTCTCTTCGGTCTCGTTCGGGATTGTGCGACCAAGGATGGCCTCGATCTCCTCGACCTGCTTACGTGCAATCCCGACATTCGGACGGGGCAGCCCGCCGAGGTAGAAGACCCGGTCGAGGACGGCCATGGCTTCAGGCCCGAACTGTCGATAGATATCGGCTTCCTCGACGATGATGGGGTTCATCGCCTCGTCAAACCCCATCGAGAGGTAGGTCTCGCGGAGCCGCTGCGTGATCTCAAAGATCGGGTGGGCCGTAGCCCGGGTGTACTTCAGCCGGGGGTATCGCTCCTCAATCCCGGCCGGGGTCAGGACCGACGGCCCTTCGTGCCAGGCGTGTTCGAAGTCTTCTCTCGCTCTCTTTTTGAACTCTTCCACATCGAATCTCATATCTTCCGCTCCAGACAGACGACCCGGCTTGCCGGGCTCTCATCCTTGATGGTATAGTCGCAGTGCTCCGTTATTTTCTCGGCGAACGCCCGAATTTCGTGATGTTCCGGCATTCGGTCCCTCTCCAGTCGATTCCTACTGTACCCCAGATGCATATAACCCTTTACTTCGATGAACCTGGCCCCGGAGTCCTGGTAGATCGCCGCATACCGCTCGGGGGAGAAGTCGTTGTAGCCGCGCACCACGGTGGTCCGGATGGCGGATCGCCGGCCGGCAAGCCCGGCGAGACTCTCGAGGATATGGTCCCAGTAGTCCTCTCTCGGGCGACAGAGGGAGAGGTAGGTCTCCCGGTCGGGGGCATCGAGCGAGACGTAGGTCTGGTAGGGCCGGCACCGGGAGAGAACGTCCGGCCGGGTCCCGTTCGAGACGAGGAACGTTGTGTAGCCTTCGGCGTTGAGACCATCGATGAGTTCCGCAAGGCGCGAGTAGCAGGTCGGCTCTCCCGAGAGGGATATCGCGACCATCGTGGGAGCGAGGGCCTCGGCAAACCGCTCCGGCGCGACGTAGGGCGAGACCTTGTAGCCCGAGAGGGCTTTCTTCTGGAGGCGGCGGAGGTTCGCGATGATCGCTTCCGGCGGGCACTCCTCATCCTCCACAACCTCGTGCTCGAAAGACCGCCAGCAGAAGAGACAGTGCTGGTTGCACTTGAGGGTCGGGGTCATCTGGACGCAACGGTGGCTCTCGATCCCGTAGAACTGCGCCTTGTAGCACATCTCGCCGCCCTTGAGCGCCCGTTTGTTCCACATGCAGGGCTTGACGGCCGCCGAAGAGGCAGGGCTGACGAACTGGTAGCCCTGCCTCTTTAAGGCCTTACATGCTTCTGAGTGCATCGATACCGAGTATCTCTAACGACTCCTGCAGGGTGTTTCTGACTGCATCGACAAGCGTGAGACGGCTGTTGCGGGTCTCGCCTTCGCTCTTCAAGACCGGGTCGTAGTGGTAGAAGGCGTTGAAGAGGTCGGCGAGTTCGCGGGCGTAGTTGGCGAGGAGATGCGGCCGAAGTTCCTCCACGGTCTGCTCGATGACGGCCGGGAACCGGGCAAGGTGTCGGGCGAGCGCGACCTCGTGCTCGGTCTCATAGGTAAACATCGGCGTAAACTCTCCGGCCTTCTCGAGGATGCTGCAGGCCCGGGCGTGAGCGTACTGGATGTAGGGTCCGCTCTGCCGCTCGAAGTCCAGAGCCTCCTTCCAGTCGAAGACCGTGCTCTTCTCCGGGGAGACCTTCACGATGTCGTAGCGGATGGCGGCGATGGCGACCGACTTTGCGATCGAGCGCCGTTCCTCTTCGGAGAGTTCCGGCCGGCGGACGGTCACCTCCTCGTATGCCTTTGAGGTCACCTCCTCGATCAGTTCGTCTGCCGAGACGAATTTGCCTGCCCGGGTGCTCATGGAGCCCTCGGGGAGGGAGACGAACTCGAAGAAGACGATCTCGGGCGGCCGCTCGCCGAGCAGTTCCAGGGTGGCCTGGAGTTGGGCGCCGATCAACTTGTGATCTGCTCCGAGGACGTCGATCATCCGGTCGTAGTTGCGGGCCTTCCAGGTGTGGTAGGCGAGGTCGCGGGCGCTGTAGACCGATGTGCCGTCGCTGCGCCGGAGGATGTACTTCTTCTCAAAGCCTCTCTCCGAGAGATCGACCCAGAGGGTCTCGTCCTCATGGGTCTGAGGCAGGCGCCGGATCCGCTCAAAGATCCGATCCACATCCCCGATCCGGACAAAATCGCTCTCCCAGACGAACCGGTCGTGGTGGGCATTCATTGCGGCGAGGGTCGCCT
Organism: Methanoculleus thermophilus; assembly: GCF_001571405.1. Classification (NCBI taxonomy): domain Archaea; kingdom Methanobacteriati; phylum Methanobacteriota; class Methanomicrobia; order Methanomicrobiales; family Methanomicrobiaceae; genus Methanoculleus; species Methanoculleus thermophilus. The sequence continues at coordinate 171,874 of NZ_BCNX01000006.1, forward strand.
TGATCCCTTCGGCACAGAGGGAGACGACTCTGCGGAACTTCGCGACGGTCTCCGCGTCGCCCTGCTCCACCTTCTGCATGAGGTGATCGATCTCCTTGGTTATCTCCGGGTTCTTCTCGATCTCACGGTTTGCCGCGACGTAGACCCGGGCGACGTAATGGTCCTCCTTCTCGCCCTCGCTCCGGGGGATATCGAGGCGGTCAAATCCCCATGAGACGATGGCGATCTGGCGGCCCATATCGTTTAAGTAATACTGCACCTCGAGTGGATACCCGGCTTTGCGGAATGCCCGGGCAAGGGTGTCGCCGATGACCGTGTTTCGGATATGCCCGACATGAAGGGGCCCATTCGGGTTTGCGCTCGTGTGCTCGAGTATGACCCGGACGGAGCGGCGGGAATGTTTCCCGTAGCCGGGCTCGAGCGCCTCTCTTACCGCCTCTCCGAGGAGTGACGGGCCGAACCGGAAGTTGATGTAGGGACCGGCGGCCTCAACCTGCACGTCGCCGAGTTCTGGGTCTTTGGAGAGTTTCTCCACGATATCGGCGGCGATCTTCTGGGGAGGGCGCTTCTCCTTCTTCGCAAGTTTGAACGCTATCGTCGAGGCGAGGTCGGCGTGATCCCCGCCTGTCGTGAGGAGGACATCCTCTTCACCGGTGCATGCGCGGAGCATGCGCTCAATCTGGTGGTACTTCTCCTGAAACATCATCAGTATCCGGTCCTGTAACGCAGGATTGCAGCAATCCCGCCGAATGCATTATAGAGCATCGAACCTTCTTCGAAATCATCGGAGATGATCTTGACATCTGTGCTGCTCTGGTCGGCGAGCGCGGTCAACTCGTCGATGATGTCGCTCTCCTCCGCCACATAGAGCTGCCCGCCGTCGTTTGGACAGGTGCCGAAGTCGAGATCCTTGATGTGCTTGCCGGGCTCGAGGCTGATCGTCCGCTCCTCGGTGTAGTCGCTGTTCGGACAGGCAAGTTTCACCCGTGCTCGCCGGAGCCGCTCGGAGAGGAGGAGCGTGTCGACGGCGCCGAGCTCCAGGTTCTTCCTGACGCTCTCCTCGCCGTAGGCTGCAGCCCCGTCGTCCTTGACCAGTTCCTGGAGAAACCGGTTCATCACGTTCTTCTCCTTGATGATATCAAGGCCTTTTAAGGCGTCCGAAGCGTTCTCAACAAGTTCGGCAAGCCCGGACTCGTTCGTATACGAGACGTCGAAGAGCCCGATGATCCGCTTCTGAAGTTCGTGGTGGAGGTAGCCGCCCGCCTCGAACTCCTCTTTGGTCGGGGTCGGGCCGCCGATCAGCACGCCCTTGAACCGCTCATAGAAGTCCTTCTCGGCGAGGAAGACCTCGGTTGCGAGATCCCCGACCTTCTTGTAGAACTCGTTGATGGCGATCAGCCGCAGCCGCTGGAAACGGACGCTCGACTGCCCGCCTTTCCGCTGCTTGCCCGGAACCGTCGAGGTGACGCCGCGGACCGGCTCGATCCGGTTGCCCCTAAGAAAGCCGACGTAGGCTTCGCGCCGGTCGATGACGATGAGGCCGTAGACCTCCTTCTCACCGAGCATCTGCTGGAGGGGTTCGAGTTCGAAGGAGGAACTGCACCGGTACATGTACGTATTGAGCGGTTCGGGCGGTTCGATGATCTCGCACTGAAGGTCGGTGCGGTCGCCTCCGATGTTGATCGTGCCGCAGAAGACGGCTATGCCGTTCTCCGGCGGGCGCTTGTAGTATTTGAGACGGGAGAGGATGGAGGATATGGCACTCTGAACGTTTGTCCGGGTCTGCTTGCTTTTGATGTTTGAGCACTGCCCGAACTCGTCACGGAGCTGGGCGGTCACGTCGGATATCTGCTTGTCCGGGGGTATATAGAGTGTGATCAGCTCGGTACCGCTCCCTTCCTTCTCCGCAAGTCTCTCAAGCGTCTTTTTAAATTCATAGCGCTTTCGCGCCATATCCATCTCTTGCGTCTCTTCCATGGAGTTCACCAAGCTATTTTAGTAATAGTGTTCATATCTCGAAGCTACTATGTGTTTCTCTGGAGAAAGCATAAATATGTGCACACCCCGGTTCTCTTCATCTCCCCTCACTGCAGGCACCGGCAGATGAGGCAGATCGTCTTCGCATCGACGATCCTGCCGTCGGTGATCATTTCCTGGAGATCTCCGATCGGGGTGCGGACGACCTCGATCACCTCATCATCGTCTTTCTCGTAGTCACTGCAGGGTGAGAGCCCCTCTGCGAGGTAGAGCCAGATCCGCTCGTCGGTGTAGCCGGGAGAGGGATAAATCCAGCCTTTCGGGGTGAATCTCTCCGCCTTCATCCCGGTCTCCTCGATCAGTTCCCGGTACGCGGTCTCATGCGGCTCCTCACCCTCGTTGATGGTTCCAGCCGGTGCCTCGAAGATGTAATCGTCGATGGCGAACCGATACTGCCGGATCAGGTAGCAGGTCTCCCCCTCGACCGGGAGGATTGCGACCGCTCCGCCGGGGTGGATGATCACGCGCTCTTTCTTCTCTCCGCTTGGAAGGGTTACCTCTTTCTTCTCAACCGTGAGCCGGCTACCCCTGTAGATCTCCATCATTACTCCTCGTATTCGATCGGGTCCTCGAGTCCGAGCTCTCTAAACGCCTCCCTCCGATAGTGGCAGGAGGAGCAGATGCCGCATGCCCGGTCGTTGGCCTGGTAGCAGGACCAGGTATGCTCGTAGGGCACGCCGAGGCGAAGCCCCTTCTCGATGATATCCACTTTCGACATCTGGACGAAGGGCGTCATCAGTCTGATCCGCGGTTTGGCTGCCGTCCCAAGATCGATCGCCCGCTGGAACGCCTCGATGAACTCCGGCCGGCAGTCGGGGTACCCGGGGTAGTCTCCGGTCTGGACGCCGATGAAGATCGCCTCCGCGTGGCGGGCCTCCGCGAGACTGGTCGCGATGGCGAGGAGGTTCGCGTTCCGGAACGGGACGTAAGTGTTTGGGATCCCCTCTTCTTCTCCGACATACTCCTCGACCGGGATGTTCTCGTCGGTCAGGCTCGAGGCCCCAATCTTCTTGAAGTGTTCAAGGCCGATCTCGACGAACTCCACCGCACCGAGCAGGCGAGCAATCTCTTTGGCGCACTTGCGTTCTTTTACCTCTGTCCGCTGGCCGTAGGTGAAGTGGAGCGCGATGATATCGTAGCCCATATCTTTTGCAACGTAGGCGAGGGTGGATGAGTCCATCCCGCCCGAGAGAAGGCATACCGCTTTCTTCATTTTATCCCCAGGATCTTGTGGAGTTGGACCTGGAACCTCACCGGGAGGTTCTCTTTTACAATCTGCTCTGCGATTGCGCGGCGGTCGGTCCCCTCCACCGGGGAGATGAAGACCTCGCCGCGAATCTCGCACCGGTTCATCACTGCCCGGGCGTAGAGGAGGTCGTCCTCGTCGGCCACCACGAACTTGACGGAGTCGCGGGGGGTGATGTGGGCGAGGAGCCGAAGATCGCTTCTTGCGCCGGACGAGGGGCATTTCACATCCATGCAGATGGAGGCATAGGGTTGCATCTCGCGGAAGTCGCGGGTGCCGTTTGTCTCGATCTCGACGGAATATCCATGAAGGCTGAGTTTCTTTAAGAGTTCGAGAACCTCGTCGTGCTGCAGGAGCGGCTCCCCGCCGGTGATACAGATATGCTTCCCGTTCTGCAGCCAGACCCGGTCGAGGACCTCCCCGACGCTCATATTGCGCCCCCCTTCCTGGGCATAGGAGGTGTCGCACCAGGCACACCGGAGGTTGCACCCTGCAAGCCTGATAAACGTGCAGGGCCGCCCCTGGTTTTTCCCCTCCCCCTGGAGGCTCCGAAAGATCTCACTGACGAACATAGGTGCGCTCTGCGTAACTGGATGCCGACTCCCAGACCCGGATCTTGGCCACGCGGGCGTCAGATCCCTGCTGTGCAGCCATAGCATCGATCATCTCTGCTATCAGCCCGGCAAGGAGTTCGCTCGTTGGATCGCCGGAGGTGGTGATAACCGGGTGGAACTTCTCGATGCATTCTGCCATCGGATCGGCCTCGTTCAGGATCACCTGGTGATCGAACCGGCCGACGACCTCCTTGATGGTGTTGTAGTCTAAGACGATCCCGGTGCGCTCGTCTGGTGTTCCCTCGATCCAGACCTCTACCCGCCACTGGTGGCCGTGCAACCGGAAGCACTTCCCCTGGTAATGGATCAGGCGATGGGTTGCCTCGAAAAAGACCTCCTTGTATATCCGGGTTGTCATCATTGAAGGTTGCCTGTCAGGATATAATATATATCAGCTCAGGATCAAATAACTAGGGCGAAAGATCGGCGTGCAGACGGGTTTCCACAATATATAAATCCGTAACGCGCGTTGTTTTATAGCACACCAGGAGTTACTCCTATCCACAAATTCAACCTATACGAGGGTATTCGATGGGAAATGGTAAATTTGCAGCCCGAAAGCTGAAGCGCGACTCAAAGAAAGACCGGTGGCATGATCCAGTCTACGCCCGGCGCCAGCTCGGACTCGATGTAAAATCCGACCCTCTTGAGGGGGCACCGCAGGCGCGCGGGATCGTACTCGAGAAGATTGGTGTTGAGGCGAAGCAGCCGAACTCTGCAATCCGGAAGTGCGTCCGTGTGCAGTTGATCAAGAATGGTCGTCAGGTGAGCGCATTTGCCGTCGGCGACGGTGCTATCAACTTCATCGACGAGCACGACGAGGTCGTGATCGAGGGTATCGGCGGCAGACTGGGTCGGTCGATGGGTGATATCCCCGGCGTCCGGTACGTCGTGACCAAGGTCAACAACGTCAGCTTACACGAGATGGTCATCGGACGCAAGGAGAAGCCGCGGAGGTAAATTGTATGGAAGAAGCAGAAGCAGTGACTCAGCCGCAGCTCCTCTTTAACCGGTGGGACATGAGCGAGGTGGTGATCCAGGATCCAAGCCTTGCTCGTTACGTGAACCTGCATACGATGATCGTACCGCACTCCTGCGGCAAGCTCGCCGGCCAGCAGTTCAACAAGAGCAACATGCTGATCGTCGAGCGCCTGATCAACAAACTGATGCAGACCGAGCACAACACCGGCAAGAAGGAACTCGCCATCCGCATCGTCCGGGAGGCCTTCGAGATCATCAACAAGAAGACCAAGAAGAACCCGGTTCAGGTGCTGGTGGACGCAGTCGCCAACGCAGGCCCCCGTGAGGAGACCGTCCGGCTGAAGTACGGCGGCATCAACGTCCCGAAATCGGTCGATACCGCCCCCCAGCGGCGTGTCGACGTCGCCCTGCGGTTCATCACCGACGGTGTCCTGCAGGCGAGCCACAAGAAGAAGAAGAGCGTGAGCGAGGCGCTCGCTGAAGAACTGATTGCAGCCGCAAACGGCGATACCCGCTCATACGCCGTCTCAAAGAGAGAAGAGAGAGAGCGTATTGCAAAGGCTGCCCGTTGATACCCTATTATTTTTTGGTGAAGCATGACCCGACGAAAGAAGATGGTTGAGCGGGTAACGGAGCTGATGGACAAGCCGGAGCGGATCCGGAACATCGGTATCGTTGCCCACATTGATCACGGAAAGACTACACTCTCAGACAACCTGCTTGCAGGAGCAGGCATGATCAGCGAGGAGCTTGCGGGTAAGCAGCTCTTCATGGATTCCGACGAGGAGGAGCAGGTGCGCGGTATCACCATCGATGCAAGCAACGTCTCGATGGTCCACGAGTACGATGGCAAGGAGTACCTGATCAACATGATCGATACCCCCGGCCACGTGGACTTCGGCGGTGACGTGACCCGTGCCATGCGTGCGGTCGACGGGGCCGTCGTCGTGGTGGACGCGGTCGAGGGCACCATGCCTCAGACGGAGACGGTGCTCCGGCAGGCTCTCAAGGAGGGTGTCCGCCCGGTCCTCTTCATCAACAAAGTCGACCGGCTGATCAACGAACTGAAGGTGGACGAGCAGGAGATGCAGATCCGCCTCGGGAAGGTGATCGACAAGGTCAACAAGTTGATCAAGGGCATGAACGAGAAGATGTACAACGAGGGCTGGAAACTCGATGCCGCAAAGGGCACCGTTGCCTTCGGCTCCGCGCTCTACAACTGGGCCGTCTCCGTTCCCTTCATGAAGAAGAGCGGTGTCTCGTTCAAGGAAGTCTACCAGAAATGTAACGCCGGCGAAATGAAGTGGCTGGCAAAGAACAGCCCGCTGCACGCTGTCCTCCTCGATATGGTGGTCAAGCATCTCCCGAACCCCATCGAGGCCCAGGACCGGCGTATCCACATCATCTGGCACGGCGACTACAACTCCTCCGAAGGTAAGGCCATGATCAACTGCGACCCGAACGGGCCGGTCTGCCTGATGGTCACCGATATCTCGTTTGACCCGCACGCTGGCGAGGTCGCCACAGGCCGTCTCTTCTCGGGGACGCTGCGCCGCGGCACCGAGTGTTACATCATGGGTGCGGCAAAGCGTGTAAACCGCATCGCCCAGGTCGGTATCTTCATGGGTGCCGAGCGGATCGAGGTGGATGCGCTCCCGGCCGGCAACATCGCCGCCGTGACGGGCCTCAAGGATGCCATCGTCGGTTCGACCGTCACGACGCTCCTTGAGATGACCCCCTTCGAGTCGCTGAAGCACTACTCCGAGCCGGTCATGACCGTCGCTGTAGAGGCAAAGAACATGAAGGACCTCCCGAAACTCGTCGAGGTCCTCCGTCAGGTGGCGAAGGAAGACCCGACTGTGCAGGTCTCGATCAACGAGGAGACCGGCGAGCACCTGATCAGCGGCATGGGCGAACTCCACCTTGAGATCATCACCGGGCGCATCAAGCGTGACAAGGGTGTCGATATCATCACCTCCCCGCCGATTGTCGTCTACCGCGAGACGGTCACGGGCAGGGCCGGCCCGGTTGAAGGCAAATCGCCGAACCGCCACAACCGGTTCTATATCGAGCTCGAACCGATGGACCCCGCTATCGTGCAGCTGATTCAGGAGGGTAAGGTCTCGATGAACCAGCAGGCAATCGAGCGGCGTGACATCCTCGCTGAAGCCGGTATGGACAAGGAAGAAGCCAAGAACGTCAAGGCGATCGAGGGGACCAATATGTTCATCGATATGACGAAGGGTATCCAGTACCTCAACGAGACGATGGAACTGGTCCTCGAGGGCTGGCGTGAGGCGCTCCGCGGCGGTCCGCTTGCCGACGAACAGGTCCAGAACCTGAAGGTCCGGCTGGTGGATGTGAAACTCCACGAGGACGCCATCCACCGTGGTCCCGCTCAGGTCATCCCGGCGGTTCGGAGTGCCGTCAAGGCAGGCATGCTGATGGCCGGCGACTCACTCCTTGAGCCGACCCAGAAGATCCAGATCACGGTCCCGAGCGAGCAGATGGGCGCGGCAACCTCGCAGATCCAGGGTCGGCGCGGCCAGGTCTATGATATCCAGAGCGACGGCGATACGATGACGATCATCGGCAAGGCCCCGGTCGCCGAACTCTTCGGGTTTGCCGGGGATGTCCGATCCGCTACCGAAGGGCGTGCGATGTGGAGCACGGAGTTCGCCGGGTTCGAACTCGTTCCTGGTGGCCTGGTCGACGAAGTGGTCAAGGGTATCCGCCGGCGCAAGGGTCTGAAAGAACAGATCCCCCGGCCGGAAGACTACCTGGAGTAATCACCCCCGATACCCTCTATTTTTCGATCTCCGTTCTGGCGAGCGGACGCTGTGCGCTCTGCTACCTTACCCACCCAAACGGGCTGATCAGTGAAGGGGAGGAATGAACGGCGTCGGGGTTATGACGAAGACCGACGGATCGCTGATATCTCCGGGTCTTGATACTACTGGAATCGTTGGCGTGACCCGGGTCAATCCACCGCTCCTCGGTGTCCCGTCGTCTGATCCGGGCGTAGGTGTTGCCTCTTCCGGTGTCTGGGTGGCTGTCGGTGTCTCGCCGGGCGGCAGGGTCGTCGTTGCGTTCGTCGGAGATGGTATCTCTGGCACCGAAGTCACTCCCGGCGCGGGCGGAGCGGGAGGCTCGGCCGGTCCCGGCGCGGACGGCGCCGCCTCATCGGGCGTCCAGGCGTAGATATCCCAGTTGCCGTTCCGGTAGTCGTTCCAGACGATCATGCTCTCCGTGACGGCGGGGCTCATCTGTGCGCTCTCGTTTGTGGTGATCCGGGTCTCCTCTCCCGTGGCGATGTCGTAGAGGTAGATGTCCCAGTTGTCGTTTCGGTCGTCCTGCCAGACGATCCAGTCCCCGGCAATGGCGGGACTGACCTCATGGCCGGACCCGTTCGTGATTCTCGTCTCCTCGCCGGTGGTAAGATCATAGAGATAGATGTCCCGGTTGCCGCTCCGGTTGTCCTCCCAGACGATTCGGTCGCCGCTCATCATCATGCCGGCAGGGAGCGCCGTCGCGAACTGGTCGGTCTCCGGCGGCGAGAGCACACGCTCGCTTGCTTCCGTCAGGTTGTAGAGGTAGACGTCGTAGTCCCCGGTCCGGTTGTCGGACCAGAGGATGCGATCATCGAGGACCGTTGCATAGACCTGATCGACCGTGGCGTTGGTGATCTGATGCTCGGCCGCTGTTGCGGCACCGACGAAGAGGGCAAGGACGATCAAGCTGAGTATGGGTGCACGGAGGTTGCGTCCACTCATGGTTTATCCCTCCAGGTGGTTTCCAAAAAGGCGTTCCGTCAGGAGGTGCCTTCTTGAAATCCTGTGGTTTGGAGAAAGGATCCCGGAGAGTTCTGCTGTAACCAAACTCTAGCGCGAGAGAGCGAATCCGTTGAACATGGATGATCATGAGGGGGCAGGGCGTACGGGTGTTCCTTCCTCGGGCCGGGGAGTATGCACGGTAGTATATAATACCGACCGCGGTCGTGAGGGTCTCAATGAATGGCCCTTTGGGATGATATGTCCCATCCAAAAGAATGTGAGGTTCTTCTGCTGGCCCAAAGACTCTACTCTCGTCGTATGGTCGCCAAGATCAGCCCCAGGATCCCGATCGCGATCACCGCGATCACTCCGGGGAGTGGTGCCTGTGTCGGGTTCGCGGTGGCCGTCTCTTGCGCCCTCTCGGTCCCGGTTGGCGTCTCCATCGCCGTGGTACTGGTCTCGACCGGTCCGGTGGGGGTTTCTGTCGGAGCGGGGACGAACGTTATGCTGCTATGCTGGATCAGGCCGTCCTGTTTGCTGAACGCGAAGTATCGCCCGTATTTGCCGTTGAGTGTGTGCGCATTGATCGTAAAGTAACCGTCTTTCGGCACGCCGATGGTCCGGATGATCTGCTTCGTGGGATTATCTTCGCGGTAGTGGCGGAGTTCCGTGATCGGGTTGAGCGTATCTGCGTTCCGGAGATTGACGAGGTCGAGGACAAGGGGTTCGCTCCCAACCTCGATGGTCTCACCTGGTTGTACCACCCGCGGGGTGGTTCCCTGTGCGGCTGCCGGGACGATGAGAGCCAGAGCAAGGACCCCGAGAAGAACAAGAGTGCACGAGGCTTTAATTCTCACATCTGTCATAGTTCCACCCTTGTTTTCGCGATATATATGCGTATTGAAACGCCGCCGGGGCGTTTTGGATAAAGATCGGATCATTGATGCAGGGTGAGTGCATCCCGCACCGGGTGCCGGACCCCACTGAAGCGGGGGCCTTTTGCCTGCTTCTTTTAAAAAAGGAATCTGGTTACTCGATGGTGAAAGCCATCGAGAATGTGGTCTCGTTTCCGGTCACGTTCTCCCAGGGCCGCATGTAGATCGCGGAGAACTCGGCAGCACCGGGCTCGGCCGCGGTGTACTCCCAGATATGAACTCCGGGAGCACCCAAGAGTTCGGTCTGGGGTGCATCGTGCGTCTCATTCACGAGCTGGAGTCCGGCGGACGAGGTGACGTTCCACTCGTACCCCGTCGACGGGTTCTCGACGAGGCTGATCGTGATCGCGCTTCCGGCCGGGAGCGTGACGGTCTCGTTGTTGTTCGTCTCGTTGAAGAAGTAACCCTCCACCGGGGTTGGGGTTGGGGTGGGGGTCGGGGTCGCCGGCTCTGCCGGCTGCGACGTGCAACCGGCGCCGAGCATGCAAAATACCAGGAATCCTGCTAGGAGGATACCAACGATGTTCTTTTTCTGAACCATGCGAAAAGGTATCCTGGAATAGGTAAATACTTTTCTTAAACCCCTGGAAATGATATTCGTTCTCCGGGCGTATGGGGATTTGATCATTCCAGAATCTGTCATCTAGCTGAGGATTCATGCATGCCTAAATCGATTTTCGACTGATCAGATCGGCTGTCAAACCAAAATGGAATCTATAAATATTCATTGGGCATTCTGGTCGTCCAGAGGGCACCATTATGAGAATGATATCTTCAGCAGTGATTCTGGGACTCTTTGCGCTGCTCGCGCTCTGCCTCATGACGACGGGCTGTACGGGTACGTCGGATACGACCGACGAAACATCCTCCGGAACCACTCCGACGGCCACCGCCGGCGCGACCGGCGTCTCCGGGGCTGCAAAGGGAAGCGTGACCGCAGTTCCGTTTACGGCGTTGATCCCGTTCCTCCCGGATGCGCCGGCAGGATGGACCGCAGAAGATCCAGTTGGGGCATCGACGACAATAGAGGACGCCCAGTGGACCTGGGTGTCCCGTGACTACAGCAAGGACGATGCCCGGGCGACTGTCGTAATTCAGGACTCAGCCTACTACGACGTGGGTTACTGGGAGATCTGGAACTCGCTTTTCTCGATCGAGACGACCGAAGGCTACTACAGGCGGGGCACGGTCTCCGGCCATCCATCCTGGGAGTCCTTCAGCAAACCCGACTCCTACGGAACCTGGGTCGGCGTGAACGACCGGTTCATGGTCTACGTCAGCGTCGAAGGCGGCTCCAAGCAGGATCTCGATGCGTTCGTGAACGCCGTCAACTACGGCGGCCTTGCAAACCTGAAGTAACCCCTAACCCTTCTTTTTGTCCGGCACGGCGGTGACGATGTAGTGGTAAGGTCCCGAATCCGCGATCGCCGTGACCCGGATCCCTGCCTTTGCCATCAGCGACACCACATACTCCGTGTCGAACTTCTTTTCCGTCGGCGGACCGAGAGGGAGCGGCTCCTTCTTCCAGTCCAGATCAACGATCAGGCCGCCGGGGGCTGCCATCTTCTTCGCGTTTAGAAGCACCCTGACCGGGTCAACGAAGTCGTGGAGCGCGATCCCGAAGAAGACGAAGTCGGCGCACCCGTCGCAGAGGACGGTCTCCTCGGCAGTCCCCTCATGGAGGACGACGTTATCGAGCCCTTCGCGGAGAGCCTTCTCCTGCAGGATATCGAGCGCCTCGGCGTCGATATCGATCCCGCAGACCCGGCCGTGCGGCCCGACCATCCGCGCCGCCGGGAGGGCAAAGAATCCGTCCCCGCACCCGACGTCGATGAACGTCTTACCGGGTGCAAGCCCGAACCCCGCAAGGATAGACTCGGGGTGCTGCCATCGTCTGCGGGCGGCCTCGTCCTCCGGTGTATGCCTTCCACAACGCATACGATGCACCCTATAGACCGCGACGGCGTTTCCTGGAGGAGAACCTGTTTTTCTTCCTGCTAAAAAAAGGCCAGTGGGGGTGGAACCCCCTCATTTCATCGCTTTGCGGACTTTCTCCTGCACTTCGGGCTGTTCCGGGTTCATCTGGTGAGCGGTCTGGATGTGCCCCTCGATGCGCTTCATCAGCTCGTTCTCGTCCTCTGCCTTCTCCTCAAACTCGCACGCAAGACCGAGGTCCTTGCACCTGAATGTCTTTTGCTCCTGCATACGTCTCACCCGGCGGGGTGTATAACAGGTTCAATATAAAAATATTGCCGCTGCTTTTTCACACACAGGGTCCGGCGAGGCCCGGTTGAGAACCTGCGCGGATTATCTGCACTCCGTCACACTCTCGATCAACCCGTCCCGCAGGGTGACCACCCGGCAGAAGTACTCCTTGTGCCAGTCTTCGTGCGAGACCATCACGATCGTCTGGTCCAGGTCCTCGTTTAGCCGGGCGAAGAGGTCGAGGATGCTCTTTGATGTCTGGCTGTCCAGGTTCGCGCAGGGTTCGTCGGCGAGCAGGATGCTCGGACTGTTCACGAGAGCCCGGGCGATCGCCACCCGCTGCTGCTCTCCGCCCGAGAGTTCGCTCTGCCGGTGGTGGATTCGGTCTCCAAGCCCGACCCGCTCCAGGATCTCGGTGCTCTTTTTGAGGTACTCCTCCTTTGGATCCCCCCGGACAAGCGACGTCAGGTAGACATTCTCGAGCGCCGTGAGCTCCCCGATGAGAGCGTAGTCCTGGAAGACGTAGCCAAGCCGGTTCAGCCGAAAGAGAGTCCGACGGTGGTCGGAGAGGGAGAGAACATCGGTCCCGTCGATCGTGACCGCGCCGGTTGTGGGCCGGTCGAGGAGCCCGAGGATATGGAGGAGCGTTGATTTGCCGCTTCCGCTCGCCCCCATAATCCCGACAAACTCGCCCTTTGCGACCTCAAGCGAGACGCCGCCAAGAGCGCGGACCTCCACCCTTCCCATGGTGTAGACCTTCGTGAGATCTTCTGCAACGATCACGTCTTCACCCCCTGATTGCGGAGAGGATCTCCTCCCGGGCGATCTGCCAGGCGGGGATGTACCCTGCCACTATCGAGACCGCAAAGAGGCTTGCGATGCTCTGGAGGATTGATGACACTTCCACATCCGGATAGACCGGGCCGCCGGGGAAGACGAGCGGATAGGCAGTCAGGTAGGTCGTCACGCCGGCGTTGAGCGCAATCCCCACGAGCGCTCCGACGCCGGTGATGAAGAGCACCTGGAGGACGTATGAGTTGATGATGATCTGCTGGTCGATCCCGATCGCCTTGAGAATCCCGATCTGTCGCCGCCTGTTCACGGTGTTGATGAAGATCACGATGAAGATCACCACGATGGCGATGATCAGGCTGACGAGTGTCGAGATGGTGTTGATGATGTTGAAACTCTGGATCGCCTGGTCGACGAACCCCCCGGCCTTCTCCCTGAACGTCCAGACGTTCTCCTGGATGCCATAGGAGAGGATTTCGGTCTTGTACTCATCCTCCCTGCCGTTCTCCTCGGTCTTGACCAGGATCATGGATGCCTGATCCTGTAGCCCGAGCACATCGCTCATCTCCTGGCTGGTAACGAAGGCTGCCGTGTCGACGCCGAACGACTGTGTCTCGAAGATCCCTTTCACCCGGTAGATTCTTGTTTCCCCGTTCGGGTAGGCCACCTCCACCGAGTCGCCGACCGTGACCCCCTCGAGCGTGGGTAGACCGCCCCCTTCTTCTCCCTCTCTCCCCGCGAGGGTTGCGCCTATGACGATTGCGCCGGTATCCCCGTCCGAGAGAAACTCTCCTTCGATCATATACTCGGCGATCCTGGTCACCGACCGCTCATCCTCCGGGGTTATGCCATAGAGCGTGCTTGCGGCGTTCCGGCCCCGGTAGAAGTAGGTCACCCCGGCGGCTATTCGGGGCGATGTGCCGGTAACCCCCGGGATACGCTCGACCTTCTTCTGTAGTTCGGTTGCATCGTTGATGTACTGGCTGCCCTCCCGGGGCTCGATGACCAGGTTTCCCAGATCGAACTCGATCGACTGTGTATCGAAGGTCTTGACGACCCCCGAGATGATGGAGGGGAGGAAGACCAGGTTCACGAAGATGAGGGCGATGATCATGATGGTGAGGATTAACGTCCCCTTGCTCCCGCGCTGGATGGCCTTCCACGCGAGGAATGCAGAGACCTTGAGGCCCTCAAACACGAAATGTCACCCCTCCTGCCGTCTCCGGTACCAGAGGACCGCGATCACAACGGCGATGATGAGAACCGCTGCTGCGATGGCGATCGTGGGTATCGTATTTGATGCCGCGACGGTCAGGTTCAGGTCCTGCCGGGTGGTGTGCACTCCGTAATCATCGGTATACTGAATGGTGAGGGTATAGGGATACTCTCCCTCCTGATCGGCCTGCAGGGTGAATACCGCAGGCCCGTCGTTCCCCGGCTCTATTGTCCCAAGAAAGGCCTCCCTGCTCCCCGGGAGTGGCAGACCGTCGATGGTTGCCCGGACCGACTCGGCGTCCGCCGTCCCGGTGTTCTCTATCCGGATCGTCAGGTCCACCGGGTCTCCGGCGGTGACCCGGGCCGGATCGGTCCTGATGGAGGCGACCCCCATCTCGGCGCGGCCGACGATGGGGACACCGATCGTCGCCACCTGCCGAAACGCCGCGAGATCGGCGCTCCGGTAATCGGTGATGACGAGAACCGGGGTGAGTCCGAGGGGCGCATTTGTATCGGTCTCAAACGAGAGATTCAGCACCGTCTCCTCTCCGGCCCCGAGTTCCGGGATGTAGTAGTTCTCCGAGGTCCGTGGGGTGATCGCGTTAGAGGTTGTGTTGATGGCAACGGTGATGTCGTTTGCACTCGCCTGGCCGTCGTTAATGAGCGTGAGCGTGACGTTGAAGGGAGATCCCGGGTCGACGGTTGTCGGGACGGTCCTCTCCACCCGGAGCGCCGGTTTCTTGGCAAGGGCGTAGGCCGAGTTGACATTCACCGGTATGGGGTAGCGCACATCGGCCGCATCCCGCACGCTGACCCAGATCTCCGGGAAGTAGATCCCTTCTTTTCCCGGAGCGCGTATCTGGAAGGTGAGCGGGATGGACTGGCCGGGACCGATCTCGCCGATATCCTGGAAACTCCCTGTCAGGACCTCGACGCCTTCGCCGTTTACGAGCACGCTCTCGATGTAGGCGTTCTGTGCGGTCTCTGTTGATGTATTCATGTCCAGTCGGATCTCAAGCGGCGATCCGGATGCTGCCGGAGCAGTACTTGTGAGGACCACCGTGATCGTTCCTTCGTCTCCGGGCATCAGGACGGGAGGGGTAACGGTGTAGTTGGAGACGATCACCGACGGTGCCTGTGCGGTTGCCGATGCCGGGATGAGCACCAGGATAAGTATGAGTACGATCGCGACGCAGCCGATCGCTTGCCTCCCCGTGCCTCCCCGGGGGTTTGCCTTGGCCTCCAGGACCATCTCTCTCCTCCAGAATATGGTTCTCTGGAGCCCGAAATTTCTGATGTTTGTATATATGCGTTGTGTCTGTCTCACACTGCCTGATCTAGACGGTGCAATCTGACCTGGATCTCCGAAAATATTTTATTTTGTATGAATTATATTATGGTCGGGGTGCGGATGGGTCAGTGCGGGACTGATTAACCAGATGAGTTGTCGCACTATACCTCCATTGATACAACTGCAACGCTCTACACCTCGCCATACGTCAACTTCCGGGCGTATCCCGAACATCGTGCTGGCCCTCCGTTCTCGTACTTCATTTCAGTTTTTTTGCATGGAGACTGTGCGGATGCACCTTCGTTTCATCGGAGATGGGGGGTGGGTGGTCTTTCGGATGAAGGTCTCTTGATGATGAGCTGCCTTTATCACCCCCGTGGAGGTATACCCCGTCCATGCTACGAGGTGGGGAAGAGACAGAAACGATCCAGTGGTTGGTGACGCTGACGTTTCGGGTGACGGTAAGTGGTGTCCATGCAAAGGATGACTCGGTGGCTGTGGGCCTTGAGCAACTCAAACGGGATCTCTGCAGCGGCGAAGATGTTCCGATGGAGGCAAGTGTACGAAGGGTCACAAATATCGTCGAGGAGGAGCCGATCTTCGGTGTGAAGTGGTGAATCCCGTCTGTTCCGAACCGGGTGCGGTCTGACGGGGGTTGCCGATCCCAAAGGATAACCCTTTTCTATCGCTGTCGCCTGATCAGCCCTCCATGCATGAACTTCCCGATACAGTTGCCATCGACGTTGTCCTTCTGCCGCCGAGACCTATTATGGATACGGCGATCGGCGTGAACCGGACTCTGCTCGCCGGCGCCCCGGACGGTGGGATACGCCTGGGCTGGGAGGACTGCCTCCCGCATATCTCAGTTGCAATGTTCCCGGCAAAGCGAGACGACCTTCGAGAGATCACGAGAACCGTGGATAAGATCTCCCGGCAGTGCTCCCCGATGAGCCTGACGATCGATGCCGTCGCAAAACGCCGCACAGGCGCCGGGAGAACCGTCTCCGTCTTTCACATCCTTCGGACGGAGATCATCCAGCTCTTCCATAAGACGGTGATGAATGCTTTAAAACCGTATTGGGCACTTGATGTGGGACCTGAGAGTTTTGCGGGTGGAGCGTCGGGGTCATCCATCGATTGTCTTACCCGGTTCCCGAAGTTATCCGCGTATGAGCGCTACTCGCCGCACATCACGCTCGGCTACGGTGATCTGCCTGAACTCATCCCCGGAGTCGATCTCCCGCTCCGGTTTGAGGCAACGAAGGCCGCCATCTGCCACCTGGGTGAGCATTGCACCTGCCGGCACGTCCTCGCCGAGTTTGATCTCGGGAACCGGACGCCGGTCCCGCGCAACTGGACTGCCCGAACCCGGGCGGGCAGGCTATAGTAGCAGCCCCTTCACGTACGGCCTTGTGCACAGGACGCACCCGGAGTAGCGGTTGAGCGTTCCGGTCTCCAGAACCTCAACGGTCGGAGGCTCGCTCTGCATCCGTTCTGCAAACTCCGGATCGCGCTCTGTAATCACCCGGAGGAAGACCGCAAGCGGCATGAACGGCCGGGCCTGGACGGGGACGATCTGGAAGTCTGCATAGTCGGCGTCGAGCGTCGAGCTCCGTGCGAGGTCTTCATCGAAGTAGAGGATGACCTCGAATCCTCTGTGTTCCTGCAGGTCTTTTAAGCGGTCGAGCCCGAGCCGCATTCCGGCCGCAAGACCGACCGGTCCGGGTTTTCCCGGTTCGTCGGGGGAGAAGGTTGCATGTTCTGTCATGGAAGACTCCGCGAGAGTTGTTCTGTACGAAGAGATTTCAGTCCTCCGGCGCGTCGGCAGGATCGCCGGCCCGAAGGAGCATCCGCTTTTTCCAGCAGATGGTATGCTTCTCCCGTATTATCCGGCATACTTGAAATTAACGAATGATCGTGATCGAGAAGTATTAATTCTAAAGCCTTGGATACATCAAATACTTCACGATATTCCTGGCGATGTCGAAATAATCTCCCAGAAAGGCCTAGTTTTCGATACAGGCCTTGTTCTGCCGGATATCTCGAAGGGATTACCCGGCCCCGCCGGGTGCCGGGCGACCGGCAATGCGGGTGCCGGGGGTGAGGATGAGCAGAAATGATAAACGCTACACCACCAGAAAACCCGGCGAAGGATGCCGGAGCGTCCGGTGATGAACTCACCCGGTACAGACTTCTCGTCCAGGGGCTTGATTCGATCGAACTTCCCATGCACCTGGTCGACACCGAGTATACGATCCTCTACATCAACAAAGCGGCAGCGAACCTCCTCGGGATGAGGCCGGAGGATGCCGTCGGGAAGCGGTGTTACGACCTCTACCGGACCGGCAACTGCAAGACGGCGCAGTGTCCGTGCAGGGTCGCGATGGAGCAGCGGGTCATTTACCGTTGCGACAACACCTGCGGCGACGTGATCATAGACTGCACCGGGGCCCCGCTGACCGACGAGCGGGGAAGGGTCGTGGGGGCGATCGAGTACTTCCCGGATGTGACCGAGAAGAAGCGTGCGGTCGCGGATATCCTCCGCGTGGCTGCGGAAGCGCGAGAGGGGAACCTGAAGGCCCGTGCCGAGGCAGAGCGGTACACGGGCGATATCCGGCAGATCGCCGACGGGATAAACGGGATCATCGAGGCGGTGACGGAGCCGCTCGAGGAGGCGATGAGGCTTGCCGACGCTTTTGCCGCCAGGGATTACACCGTCCGGTTCAACGAGGAGATCCATGCCGCCGGTGAGTTCGGCAAGTTCAAGGAGGCGCTCAACCAGATCGGGATTGCCTTCTCCACGAACTTCATGGAGCTCAACCGTGCCGTAAACCGGCTGGAGGCCGGAACGTCGGAGATGACCAAAGGTTCCGACGAGATCGCGAAGGCCTCGGAGCAGGTGGCGCGGACTAGCCAGCGCTGCGCGGACCTTGCGAAACAGGTCCTTGCGGAGATCGAGGGTGTCAACCGGCAGATCGCCGATCTCTCCGCATCCAACGAGGAGGTGGCGAGCACTGCTCAGGACGTATTCGAGCGGGCTCAAAGGGCCGCGTCCCGGGGCAAAGAGGCTCAGGCTCTCGGGAACGAGGCCGAGAAGAAGATGGCCGAAGTCGAGAAGATCACGGAGCAGAGTGTTGCGGAGATCAAGCATCTCGACGCTCAGATCCACGAGATCGACAAGATCGTCAAGATGATCAACGACGTCGCGAGTCAGATCAACCTTCTCGCGCTCAACGCCGCGATCGAGGCTGCCCGGGCAGGAGAGCACGGCCGGGGATTCGCTGTCGTCGCGGGAGAAGTGCGGAACCTTGCCGGGGAGACGAAGAGCGCGACCAACCACATCGAACAGGTCATCGATGCGATCCAGGTCAGCAGCGAGAAGACGGCGTCTTCAATCCTCTCGGCGAGCGTCGAGATCGGTTCGGGAGTCGAGAGCGTGAACCGGACAATCGGGGCCTTGAACGAGATCATCGACGAGACGATGGCCGTGACCCGGAGCATCGCGGAGATCGCGAAGGCGACGGAGGACCAGGCGGGGACCGCGAACCGGGTGGTGCAGGCCATGAGTGAGGGGACCCGACTGACCAACGAGATGCAGTCGCAGATGGAGAGCCTCGCAGCGCTCGCCGAGGAGACGAGCGCCTCGGTCGAGGAGATCGGGAGCGTCACGCACGAGATTGGTGAGATGACGGGGCACCTTCGGGAAACGATGAACGGTATCAGGATCTAGGGGGACGGGCGGGTGGCAGCGCTCATCGACGTGGTGGAGTTCGAGATCGGGAACTCCCTGTATGCTCTCGATATCGGTGTCGCTCGTGAGATCGTCGAGATGATCCCGATCACCCCGATCCCCCGCTCCTCCCCGTACCTCGCCGGCATCATCAATCTCCGGGGAGAGATCACGAACATCATCAACCTCGCACTCCTCCTCGACCCGGCATCGGCCGCGGAGATCTCCGACGACCAGAAGATCATCGTTCTGGTCCCGGATGCGGCCGCGGGCTCGAACGTCGGAGTGATCGTGGATGAGGTCCACAGTGTCATCAAGGTCTCCGAGGAGGATATAGAGGTCATGGACGACTCGATCTCACATATGGCGTGCATCAAGGGGGTCATCAAACTCAGCCGCGGCGAGGGTGCCGGGCAGACGGGGAGGGATCTCGTGCTCTGGATCGATATCGTCAAACTCCTCGGGGATCTTGTCGCCCACGACTGAGGGGCGGTATAACCCGCCTGCGGGGGACGACCCCCATCCCTTTCCTCCGATCCTCGCCGTCGTCTGCATCTTCCGGCCGGACTGTGGGATAGTACATCGTGCCTGATCTCGTGAAAGGAGGTGTTGTACCACAACCGTCCCGACGGGTAAGCCTTTTTTCCCATCTGGTCCATTCGAAGCGATCGTACGATGAGCATGATTCCATCCCCGGCGGCATGCTTCGGGTCCCTGGTCCGTGAGATCCGGGCGGAGACCGTCATCGCCGCCCCGCCAGAGGCTGTCTGGCGGGTGCTGACTGACTTCGCGGCCTACCCCGACTGGAACCCATTCATCCGGTCGATCGAGGGGAAACCCTGGGTGGGGACCCGTCTCTCGGTCGAGATCCGCCCGCCGGGCATGAAGAGCATGCGGTTTCGGCCGAAGGTGCTGCGGGTCGCGAAAGGTCACGAGCTCCGGTGGGTCGGCCGTGTCCTGATTGCGGGGCTCCTCGACGGCGAGCACCGGTTCACCATCATTCCCGAGGGCGACGGCTCCCGGTTCGTCCAGGCCGAGGTCTTCACCGGGCTGCTGGTACCCATCGTCGCCCTCACTGAGACCCTCCGGGCGACGCAGCTTGGGTTCCTGCTGATGAACCGGGCGCTCAGGGAGCGGGTGGAAGGGAGCGCCCTCCGGAAACCTTCTTAACCGCTCTGTGCCCACTATCTGCATGGATTCGTGCGCGGTGAATGCGGCGTTCGGGAGGCGCTGCGGATGAGGCTTTCGGTCCTTGTCGATAACGTCGCCCTCACCGATCGCTACTTCCTCGCGGAACCCGGGCTCTCGATCTACCTTGAAGACGGCGAGACCCGGCTCCTCTTTGATGCCGGCTACTCGGGCATTCTCGTTCCCAACGCCCGGAAGATGGGGATTGACCTCCTCAACGTCGAAGAGATCGTCCTCTCCCATGGTCACCTCGACCACACCTGGGGCCTTGACGCCCTCATCAGGCTTCATACCGAGGCAATCCTTGAGGGTCAGAGGCGCGTTCCGCCCACGTTCGTCGCCCATCCCGACGCGTTCCTCACCCGGAGTTGCGACGGCGTCGGAGAGATCGGATGCCACCTCTCGGTCGAGGAACTCTTCCGGCACGGTAAGGTCCTCCTCACGACGGGCCCTCTCTGGTTGACGAAGAACCTTGTCTTCCTCGGGGAGATCGAGCGGCGGTTCGAGTTCGAACAGACGCCACCGATAGGCTACGTCTACACACCGGACGGCATCCGGGACGATACCGTCGTCGACGATACCGCGCTCGCCTGCAGGACTCCGGAGGGGCTTGTCGTCATAACCGGGTGCTCTCACTCCGGCATCTGCTCGATCGTCGAGCAGGCGCGTGAGGTCTGCGGCGATGACCGGATCCTCGACGTCATCGGCGGGTTCCACCTCCTCAACACCCCTCCTAGGCAGATGCGCGGAATCCTCGACTACTTCTCCGAGGTGCAGCCGGCTGCTCTTCATCCCTGCCACTGCACCGACCTTGCGGCAAAGATTGCACTTGCAAAGGTTGCGAACGTCCGCGAGACGGGTGTCGGGCTGACTCTCGAGTACGGGTTCGGCTAAGTCCTCTTGAGTCCCGGAATCTCGCCGTGTTCCGCCTCATACGCCCGAGCGGCCTCCGGGGCTCCGAGGAGGAAGCGGCGGATGTTGTTGTAGACCGATGGGTGCGCTAGAGGATCGATCGAAGTGAGGAGATCCGCGAGGACCGCGACGGTCGGCACCCGGTGCTCTGGCTCCATCGCGTCGATGAACGCGAACGCATCGAGAACCCGGACGGTGCTGTACTCGTTGATCGGGGCAAGCCGCCTGAGGATCTCCGAAAGGTAGGTCCGCCCTTCATCGGTCTCAAGCGACCGCTTCCTGTTTAATGCAAACCGCCCGTAAAGGGCCCGCTGCTGGTCTGCCTGCTCGATCGCAAAGGCGGGCGACGACTCGATCCGCTGCAGGATTGGGACGAGGTCATCGCAGTCGCTCCCGGCGACGGCGGCGAGGAACGACTCCCAGGCAACCGGGTTTTTACTCGATTCGGCAGCAAACTCCTTGAGAACCTCCAGTCGCTTTGGGGCGCTGCTCTCAAGGATCAGCCGGAACGCGGTGAGGCGGTCGGTTGCGTTCGTCGCCTCCTCAAACTGTCCAAAGAGCAGTTCGTGGATCGTTGGCGAATCCAGGGTCGCGAGGATGGCGAGGCAGATGTTCTTCCTCTGCCGCCGCCGGATTGTCGCGGCCTCTGCCTCCAGGCTGGCCGACCTTCCGGGAGCGCTCTCTGCCGCCGCCTGCCGGTAGATCGCGAGGAGGGCATCCTCGCCCCGTGCGGCGATCGATGCGTATATCTTCTGCCGGGCATCGTAGAGCGCCCGGTAGCGGTGGCGGAACCGTTCGTCCTCGACCGAGGGGAAGATGGTCAGGAACTGCCCGCCTGCCTCGCCCATGAGGCGATCGTCGCCGAGGAGCGCGATGCAGAGGTCGGTGAACCGCTCCGAGACCTCTGCCTCCGGGTCTTTGAGCAGCCTGAGCATCTGCTGGTCGGCGAGCGCAAGGAACGCGGTGAACCGGCCGACGATATCGCCATCCCTCGTCACCTGTAGGTAGAGTTCGTCCTCCGGCGGCCGGTATGCCACCTTCCCGTAGAAGGAGTAGCCGCGGTTGAGGGAGAGGAATGCGGGTTGGTCGACGTCATCGAGGACGATCTCCCCCTCTTCGTCCGCGATCCGGACTGTCCGCTCCAAAATATCCCGGCCGCTCTGTTCGACGAGCGCGAACCGGAACGGGAACTCCCAGATGCGGCCGCCCGGCGAGCGATTCTGCCGGTAGGAGAGGGTGAGCCGCCGGAACTCCGGGTCGTAGGTCCGCGTCACGGCAAGGACCGGATACTCTTTCTCCTTCAGCCAGACCGCCGCCATCCGCGAGAAGTCCTGGCCCGAGACCTCTTCCATGCAGCGCATCCAGTCGGCCCGCGAAGCGTTCGAGTGCCGGAACCGGTCATGGTAGCGGGCGAGCCCTTCGGCAAACGTCTCCTTCCCCATCAGCGTCTCGATCATCCTGACGAACTCGGGGGCTTTGACGTAGGTGACGCCGGTGATGAGGTCGTTTGGGTCGTTGAAGCCGTCCGGCTCGATCGGCATCGAGCCCGCGCCCCGATCGAGCGTGAGCGTCCCGGCCGCAGGGTCAAGGAGGTCGAGGACGGTCTGGAGGCGCGAGTAGGCCTCCCCGAAGAGGAAGGCATGGTGCTGGTTCTCGATATGGACCGTCACGGCCTCATTCAGCCAGATCTCGAACGGGCTCCACCCCGTCACCTCGGAGCCGTTCTCGTTGTGGTAGTACTCGTGGACCTTCACCCGGATCATGTACTCGAATGCCGGGTCGGTCGTATCGGGTCCGGGCATGAGCCGGTTTGCAGCGATCGTCGTGTTTCCGACGTTCTCCATCCCGCCGAAATCGGAGTTCTGCATGGCTATCTCCCGGTAGACCGCACCGGTGTAGGCGTAGCCGGGGGTGATCTTTGTAATCAGTCCGGCGAGCCTCTTTCTCGTCTCTACAAGTGTCTCCTGATCCCCGGAACGTTTTGCCTCGTCCCGCACCCGCGTAAGACGCCAGATCTCCTGGCGGATCTCCCGGTCGCGGTACTGCTCACGGCCGGTGAAGAGGTGGACCCACATCACGGCGTCCGCGAGGATATCGAGCGCCCGCTCCGCCCCTTCGGGATCGGAGCCGGGTTTTGCGAGGAGTTCCAGCGTGAACGTCCGGCCGTCGGGGTACTCGAACTCCCGCCGGTAGGCATCGTAGCACCCTACCCCGAGGAAGAAGAGGTAGGGTGCCATCGGAGTTGTGGTGTTCTCGTATCTCTGGATGGATCGGCCGGGAGCGCAGGGGATCCGTGGTCCCACCGGGTCGCCGTTTGATATGGTATTCGTGTACCCGTTATCGGCGATGATCGTCGTCGTGTAGGTGCACTTCGCGGTCATATCGTCAAGACAGGGGACCAGCCGCTGGAACCCCCACTGCTGGCACTGGGTGATCTGGGTGGGCGGTCCTCCAGGGCAGAGTCCGTCGTAGTAGAGCCCTTCAAGGACGTGGCTGCTCGGGCGGCAGATCGTCTCGGTCTCGAGGGTGAACCGTGTTCGGGGCGGGACGGGGGTCTCGAAGGCGACGGTGAGGATCGCGGCTTTTCGGTCGTAGGTATGGGTGACGGGGTACTCGGCGCACTCGACCCGGAGAATGGCCAGGTCCCGGGCGTTCAAGGCGAGGGACGAGAGCGGTGCATCGAGGCTCTCGGCAGTGAGGGCTGAGACGACCCGGGTATGGCCGTCGTAGACGTCGAAGATGAGGTCCATGTGGACGACCCGAACGGGGAGCGCCCCAAAATCCTCCGGATAGTAGCGAAAGAGCCGCTGCTCTACGTAGTCCATCAAAGTTCCGCCTCGCCGGTGATCTCGCGGAGCGCACGCCGGATCGCGGTCCTGACCTCGGGCTCCTCCTCATCCTCGAGCGCTGCTGCGAGGGCCGGGACGGCACGCGCATCGTGGAGTTTCCCGAGGGCCTCGGCCGCGGCGGACCTTACATCCTTCTTTTTATCCGATAGAAGTGGACAGAGCGGTTCGACCGCGCGGATATCACCAAGTTCGCCAAGCGACCAGGCGGCTCCGCGCCGCGCCCACCGGTTGGAGTCGGCGAGGAGGAGAAGGAGCGGCTCAACCGCCCGGGGATCTCGGAGTTTCCCGAGTGCCTGTGCCGCGACCCAGCGGACCTCGTTCTCCCGGTCGTTGAGGGCGGCAATCAGCGGCTCGACCGCCCGGGGATCGGCGCACCCCGCGAGTGCCTCGGCCGCCCGGAGCCGGTATGGGGTGCTTTCGTCGGAGAGCTGCTCGATGTATTTGCCGATGTACTCTTCACGCCGCTTCTCTTTATCTTCTATGAGGCGTTTTACTGAGCGTTCCATCTCATCTCACCAGTGGATGCTGCATGGGAATATCACTTGCCATATATATGTGCCGGGCACGAGGCCCTCAAGCGCGGCAAGTTATGAGTTATGCCGCCGCTTGAGGTCATCATACATTCTCGTCCTCGTCTATAACGTCGAATGCCACGACTCTATAGTTGTAATACCTTCCATCGGGTGCGGTGAATGAGAGGAAGACCATCAGTCCGTGCTCGTCCGATATCCAGAGTTCTCCATCGTCATCAACGGTGTAGTACTCGAAACCGAACTCGGTGAGAGCCTCCTCGATGGCATTGTCGACCTCCATCTCCTGGACCATCTCAAACGTCGTAGCCAGGGGATACTGCCGCTCTTCGAGGGCAGAGATCTGGAGTTTTGCACGTTTCTCTGCAAGGAAAAGGCTATCGAGAGTGGCTATGATCTCCTGCGCGACGGCATTGGTCTCCTCGGACCCCATATCGGTACCCTTGGATCTATCGGTATATCTTTCTTGAGACTCGGGGTGGGCCATCACCCCCAAGGAGCCGGATGCTGGCAACCTGGTGCAGACGCATCCGCTGGACCCGGGAACGATTTCACCTCCCTTCCCCTGGGCGGTGGAAAAAACCGTTACTGACCGGCCGGAACAGAGATTTATCCCGCCGAACGCGCTCGCATAACGAAACCCTAAAACATCTCCGCGCCGATACAAGGCTGATGGCAGAAGGCAGGCTCAAGATTGTCGTTTTCGGTTCATTCAATGCAGGTAAATCCAGTCTCATCCAGGCACTCGATCCCCAAAGCCGCCACATTGAAGCGGCCTCAAGTGAGGGGCCGACAACCGTCGCCTTCGATTTCGGCAGACTGCAGGTAAGAGATCAGATGGTCTACCTCTTCGGAACGCCGGGGCAGGAACGCTTCGAGTTTGTCCGGCAGATCCTCTCGCGCGGAATGGACGGCGCGATCATCGTTGTGGATGCAACCAGGGGGGTGGACGCCATGACGCGCCACCTGTATGCGCAGCTGAAGGCCCTCGGGGTGCCGCTTGCGTTCATGGCAAACAAGTGCGACTGCCCGGGCGCAATGCCCGAGGCCGTCAGCCAGGCTCTCCCCGGGGAGATGGTGCACCCCATCTCGGCACGGAACGGCGAGAACGTCCATGCAGCGCTCGATGCCTTCATCACAACCCTGATCGCCCGGTAGCGATCACTTTTACTCCCTCCGGGTCGTTCTTTCTAAGACAATGATCCGCAAAGAGAACTATATCAGGGAGGTTGTCGGGTTGATTTCGGGCCTCCTCGTGAGCGGGGAGGCCGCGGATCTCCTCGCCTACCTGGTTGCGGAAAGCCGTCTGCCGGGAGTGCGGGCGAACCTTGAGCTTGCCGGAGCCTTCAGCGAAACCGTGCGCGAGTTTGCTGCTGCTGATTCCGACATCCAGCACGTGCTCTGGGACCTCTGTGTCGAGTTCGCTTCTGTTGACCCCGAGGATGCACCGGCAGATGACCCGCATGAGTTCCTCTCGATCTGCGGCGTCCTGGGGATCGGGGCGATCGGATCCGTATCCCCGGCGTGTGCGGATAAGGCGGTCGCATACCTTGTGGAGGCCTCCACCGATCCGCGGTGGCGGGTTCGAGACGCGGTGGTGACGGGGGTCCGGGATCTTCTTGCCCGGCAGCGCGATACAGCCGTCCCCAGACTTGAAGGCTGGGTGGAGGGCGGTTCCTGGCTTGCGATGCGGGCTGCAGTTGAAGGTGTGGCCGCACCGGATCTGCTCGCCGAGCCGGAACTCGCAGAGATGGCGCTGCGGCTCCACCGGAAGGCGTTGATACGTGTATATATGGCGAAGGAGAGGGGTTCCGATGATTTTCTCGCGCTCAAAAGAGCGCTTGGCTCTACGCTCAGCCAGGTCGTCACCGCTCTCCCCGGGATCGGCTTTGAGTACCTGCGGCAGCTTGCGACCCTCGATGATCAGGATATCCGGTGGATTGTGCGGGAGAACCTCAAAGAGGATCGGCTTGCGAACCGGTATCCTGAGACGGTGGAGCATATCCGGGCACAGCTGACTTAAGAGGAGTGCGGAGAGCGCCTCGTGCCCAAAGGTGCATGGGGTGTTCTCCAGCAGCCGCAGGAGATTGTCCTCTCTGAAGCCGGGAGAATGGTCCCGATGGGCATGCTCTCTCCTCTGCCGAAATGCGCTCGTCGCCCTCACACCCCGTATCGCTGCCATGCCTCCGTAACGTGCGGCGCCTTCATCCCAGGTTAGATGAATGTACCCCGGGCATGTCGACCCACACCTTTTTACGCGGCGGTATCTTAGGGGTGCACGCTTGCCCCATGATGCCGTTTCGCCAGTTCCTGGAGTTTGTCAAACCTGCCGTCAACCAGCGGATCGAGGAGGTCGCGAGAGGTGAGGGGGATATCGACCCCGCCGTGCTCCCTCTCCTTACCAGGGGAAAGCGGATGAGGGCCGGGCTCCTCCTCCGTATCTACGCTTGCCTTGTCCCGGGATGGCGTACCTCCCTCCGCCAGGTGCTCGATCTCGCCTGCGCCGTCGAGTTTGCCCACGCAGCAAGCCTGATCCTCGACGACATGCTGGACGGCGATGCCACTAGGCGCGGTCTCCCTTCTCTCCATCTCACCCGGGGAGAGGGGCGGGCGGTCCTCGAGACCATCGGCATCCTTGCTCTTCCCTACGCGCTTGCCGCGCCCTACGGTGCCGGATACGTCGCGATGCTCGCATCGGCTCAGCGGCGCATGGCCCGTGGAGTGGCCTGGGAGATGCTCGGGGGGCCGGATCTCCCCGCATCGGAACGTTACGATGCGATCGTCACCCGAAAGACCGGGTGTCTCTTCTCGCTTGCTGCGGCCTGGGGCGGCATGGCGGCGGGAGCTGATGGTGAGGTCGTTAGGGCGCTTGCTCGGTACGGTCTCTCCACCGGGAAGGTGATGCAGATCGCAGACGATATCACGGACCTGGATGCGCTTGCTAACGGCGTCCGCCAATCTCGTCCGGGATCTGAGTCGCTTCTCCTCCAGTCCGTCATGGAGCGCTCCCATCCGCCGGGGGCCAACGGCACCCGGGAGGCACTTGAGCGGGTGCTTGAGCGGGAGATCCGTGATGCGGCCGCCGGGATCACGGGTGATGGCTGGGGGCGGGTGCCCCTTGAGGCAAAAGTGGCTTTCCGGGCGACGATCTACGATATTGTGGGGCTTACTCTCGGGAAGGAGGGGCCGATTGGTGGGGATACGCCCCGCGCTCTCTTCCCGCAACGCTAAATACCACTCTGCCCAACACTCTTTCCGAGATACATGCCGGTTGTAACCATTCGTATGGCAAGCGGAAGAACGCTTGAGCAGAAACGGATTCTTGCCGCCGAGATCACCGCCGCGATAACGAGGACGCTCGGTGTCGACCCGGAACAGGTTTTCGTCTTCTTTGAGGAACACGATAAGGAGAATATCGCACAGGCGGGGAGACTCTTCTCGGAGTCGTAGTTCTTTTACCGGAGGCCTTCATCCTTCCGGGAGTGAACGGATATGGCACGTGAACTTGACGAGAGGGATTTTGCTATCCTGCGTAAACTGGCCCCCGAGTACAGCGGCATCCTCTGTCCGGAGTCCGGGCACGAGTTCCGCTCGGTCCTCCCTCCGGTCTCAAACCACATCGCCGTAGACGCAGAGGACTTTGCGGAGCGGGTGGGTCGCCTCTCGGATGAGGATTGGGGTTACCTTGCCGACCAGATCCTCTCCGGCCGGGAGGACCTCGGATGTATGCCCGAGGAGGATATCGATACCATCCTCGCCCGGATCCGGGAGGCTGTCTCCGAGGAGGCGGCGAAACAAATAGAGAGGCTGTACCACCTCTCTGGATGCGGATTGCTGTAGAGATTGGCTACCCCAAAGCAGAATATGTCTCGGGGACAACAGATTCCTCATGGAACTGATTGAAGAACTCTCCGGCGTCCCCGGGATGCTGCGGCCATTCAAGGCATATCTCCGTGAAGCCGGGCTTGGTGCGGGCGACCAGGTCGCATACTATGGCTGCCCCGGCACCTGCACTCCCTTCATCGAGCTTCTGGGGTTCGCCGTCCGGGACCTACCTGTCGAACAGGTGTATGTGCCCTACGTTGACGAAGCGCAGGCAAGGGCGATCCGCCCGGTCGAGGGTGTCGGGATGCAGGCCTCGTCCGATGTGGTTAGAGTCGACCCGAAGGTGATCGTCCTGATGGGCGGGCTTGCCATGCCCGGGGTCCCGGTCACGAAAGAAGCGGTCCAGTCGGTCGTCGGCGCCCATCCCGGCGCGAAGATCGTGGGTATCTGCTTTATGGAGATGTTTAAGAAAGGGGGATGGCTTGATGCCTTCGACTTTGACCTGATCATCGATGCCACCCTCAAGCCGGTCAGGATCTGGCGGTGAGCGCTCTCCCGGGCGGCGGTGCATCCCGGGAGAGTGCCCTCTGAAAGACCGGAGATCCTTTGTACCGGAGTAGGGGGGGCAGCCCCCGTCCTCCCTCTCCCGACCAATGAGAAATTCTCCTGGATGCAGCCGATTTTTACAAATGACCTATTTTTTATAGGTTGTAGAATGAATCTATTCTTACAGTCCGCTTCACTGAAGCGGTAGCGTGCCGCCGCTCGCCCGTGAAATCCCGGTGCCACAAGAACGCATCCTCTGGTGAAACCGTGTTGACAGACCTTGCCAAAGCTCTCAAAGCGATGGGGTATAACGATGCCGAGATACCGACCCTGGTGAGATCATTCCCTCCCGCTGTCACCCGGTATCTGCAGGACTTCCGGTTGCAGGAGGTCCGCGACATTGTCGAGACCCTCCTCTACATCTACATTGCGCAGAACAGTTCATCGTCCCGAGGGGAGGGCGTGGGCGTGGTCGAGCAGAGTTGCTACGCCTATACGTCGGGGCCGCTCTTCGTCCTTGCGCAGGCCGGCCTCATAGACTCCGTCTCCTGGCACGGGATGAAGGTGATCAGCGCAACGGCCGCAGGAGTTGAGATTGCCCGCCCGCTTGTCGAGGCCCGGATTCGGGCGCTGGATATCGAGAGCCTTGCCCATGATATCCATGAGGTTGTCCCGACCCTCCTTGCAGGGACCGTGCGGGGGTCATACGTCAACAAGACCTTCCCGTCCACGCTTCCCCGCACCGAAGAGACATTCATCGGTTTTCTACTCAACAATTGTCCGGGGCTCTTTATCGAGTGCGAGCGGTTCGCGGCCCGGCTTAAGGACGCCGGATGTGCGGTCCTTGCCTATGCTTACGATCTCGACACGGTCGCGCCTGATGGCGTCGTCTATACCTTCCCCCCGGAGTTTGCCTATATCCTCAAGAGGATGCTTGAAGCGATCGATCCCGATCTCCGGGAGCACTACGATATGCTCCTCGAATCGTTCTGCTCGACATTCACTGTTCTGCGTTATCTTGCCACTGGCGAGGACTACGACCGTATCCGGGCGTCACCGGGCCACCGACGGGAACTCTCGCGGGTGCTTTCGGTCCTTTCCGACGCAATCTACGTCCTCGAGCAGGTGCCCCAGGCCGATGGGGTCGACCTCTCCCGTTTCATCATCAAGGACCGGGACCTCTACGACGCGCGCCTTCGCGACCTCGGGCGGGAGTTGATGGCCGAGGTCGCAGAGAAGATCGTCATAGACCGATCCACCCCGGAACCCGTGGTAGTACCGGCTCTTTGCAAGGGCGAGGTCAGCCCTGCTCCTGACCCTGCTCCTGAGAGTCTCCCGGTCGCGCCGCCCATACCCTCTGTTGAGGCGGAAATGGAGGACGAAGAGGAGGACGAAGAGGACGCGTGGGACGACGTCTCCTTTGGAGACGAAACGGATGAAGAGGAGGTTGAACCGATACCCCCGGATATCGTGCTGCCCGACCCTTCCCCCTCGACCCCGGCTCCGGCGGTCGTCCCCCGCCCCGGCGGCCTCGATATCTTCCTCGGTTACGCCCAGGACGGGCGACGGGTTTACTGGTCGCCTGGGCGGCTCAACAACGGCCACATGATCATCCTCGGCGGTTCGGGGGCCGGCAAGACCGAGACGATACGGTGCATCGCCTCGGAACTGGCGGCACAGGAGATGCCGGTCGTCCTGATCGACTTTCACGGGGATATGGCCGCGAACAGCGGGAATATCCGGTCCTACAAGATCCGCGAGGGCGGGCAGTACTACTTCAACCCGCTTGAACTCGATCCTTCGATCGACGAGATCACCCCGCTCCGGGCCACTTCGGACTTCGTCGATGCAATATCGATCAACTTCCCGACGCTCGGGATCCAGCAGCGCAGGAAGATCAAGAATATCATCAAGGACTGTTACCGGATGTCCGGGATCACGGGAAAGACAGAGACCTGGACGCGGGTGCTCAATTTCGACGACATCGAAGACGAGATCATGAACTGCGAGGATGAGGCGATCCCGGCCTACCTTGAGGATATCTTCGACTACAAGCTCTTCTCGGGTGAGGAGAAGATCTCGATCCCCACGATCCTCTCCGGGGGAATCACCCATATCAACCTAAACGCCCTTCCGGAGAACCTGCGCTACCTCTTTGCGGACCTCTTTCTCAGACGGATCTACTACACCCTCCAGGCGATGGGCGAGATTCCGCGTGGGACGCCGGACGAGCGGGCGAAGTTCCGCCTCTTTGTCATCGTCGACGAGGCAAAACTCCTGGTGAGCCAGAAGAGCGGCTCAAAGACGGCGATCAAGGCGGTTCTCAACAAATATGCGACCGAGATGCGGAAGTTCGGGGTCTCGCTCATCCTCGCCTCGCAGCTCATCGCCCACTTCAACGAGGAGATCCTCGCAAACATCGCCGTGAAGTTCTGCATGCGCTCCGAGAATAAGAAACAGGCCCAGGAGAACGCCAAATTCTTCGAGGTGAGCGAGAAGGATCTCCTCAACTTCCAGCCCGGGGAGGGTATTCTGATCATCGGTTCGGAGAAGATGAACGTCAGGATCGTCCCCTCGACCGAGCGGAACCTATAGACCCGGGAGAACCCTTATTCGGTATCCCGGTGGAATACCTCTTCATGACAGGACCGGATACCCTCGATGAGTACCGCGGGAAGAGAGACTTTTCCCGAACGCTGGAACCTCCGGGTGATGCGGAGGCCGTGCTTCCGTCTCCCATCTTTGTCATCCAGAAGCATGATGCGAGCACGCTCCACTACGATTTCCGCCTGGAGGTCGATGGTGTCCTCAAATCGTGGGCCGTCCCGAAAGGGCCGTCTACGAACCCGAAGGAGAAGCGTCTTGCGATCCCGACGGAGGATCATCCACTTGGCTATGCCGGCTTTGAGGGCGTCATTCCTGAGGGTAGTTACGGGGCCGGGACGGTTCTCGTCTGGGACCAGGGAACCTACCGGAATCTCACGCAGAAGAGCGGTCGGGAGATCCCGGTTGCCGAGGCCCTCCGGCAGGGCCATGTATCGGTCTGGCTCGAGGGGAAGAAACTCCGGGGCGGGTTCTCTCTCACCCGCTTCAGGACCGGAAAAGGCGAGGCCTGGTTGCTTGTGAAGAAGGACGATGCCGAGGCGGATCCTTCCCGGGACCCGGTTGCGGCTGAGCCCCGATCGGTCCTCTCTGGCCGGACGCTAGAGGAGGTCGCGGCGGGGAAGGATGAGTGACGGGCGAGCCGCCGCAGGGGAGAGGGACCCGATCTCTTAGCGCTGAATGAGTTTCTCAATCCGGCCATTGCGCCGGGCACCGGCGCGCGCCCGAGCGTCTCCCGATGGCCCGACGGGGGGTGGAGGCGTGCGGCAGGCCTATCGGGGGTTTCCTTCAAGGCGCGGAAGTGATAATCCAGAGTGCGCGGCGGGCGACAGAGATCACCCCTCTTTTGGTCCGGCAGAGGTGGCCCTGTAGTCACCGCCCCCTCTGGCTTTCGGTCGGAGTACTGGCAGGTGCGGCGGTAAAAATTTCAAACATCGGCTTAATGATTTTTATGGTGGGAAATGGGACCAGAATCCCTTACTGGAAAAAGTACTTTCTCTGGCGGCCTTGATCGTTCCTGAACCCCAGGATCTGGGTTCATGGGTCAAGGCCCGGGGGATGGGGATATTCGCATTTTGTGTTACGTAGATCATACTTTTTTCATACTTAAACACGAATTGGCCAATTAAAGTCACCAATTTCAAAAACTGTCAAAATTATGGCGCAGATTTCTGGAGATTCAAGGATTAATCTTGCCGAACTGCGAAATAACGGTTATTCTTCATGAGCACTATGGATAGTTTTAAAATCTGAACTATCAAAAACTACAGAGATCATTCGATCAGAGTTTGTCTCGAAGGTGAGATCATGGCAAGTAAGGTAATGACAAACAACGCTGCCGCAGGCGGCGCTGTGACACAGGCATTAAGCGACGCAGAGATTGTTGCACAGTTCAAGCAGCGTGGTTGCTGGGGGCTGTACACAAGCGTGGATTTGAAGGGATGCGATCCGGCATCGATAAGAGATCCAGAAAAGATTCACCAGTTCATCATCGAACTGTGCGACCTCATCGACATGAAGAGATTCGGCGAACCGCAGATCATCCACTTCGGCCCAAATGAGAGGGTAGCAGGATTCTCCATGACTCAGCTCATCGAGACATCGCTGGTCTCCGGCCACTTCGCGAACGAGACCAACGCAGCCTACCTCGATATCTTCAGCTGCAAAGAATATGAGCCTTCGAAGGCAGCCGAGTTTTGTAAGGACTTTTTTGGAGCACAGTCAGTGACCTACCAGGTACTGTTCAGGGACTAAATACGAACAAGGCACCCGGCAAACGCATTAATAATACTCTGTGACGGCAAAGAGCCGCTGCCATCTCCCGCCGGTCTAACTGGAAGCCGCGGCGAGGCGGCCCCCACCCTCGATTTTCTTGGAGTAAAGCGGTCCGGACGGTCGGGTCTACGTAGCTGGAGAATCTGACAGGTCTGTTTTGTAAATACCCCGCTGCACGAATTCTGCGGAGATATCGCCATTAGTGGTGTGCGACGTTCCGCAGGAACGGACTTGAGCACCGCTAGGTGCACTTAACAGTGCTCGAACTCCAGTTGTTTCAGCAACCTTACTGCAATGTTCGAGTTGCTGCTCTCCCTGACTTGCTGATTCCCGTTGATTAAACCAGGCACGGATTCCTACCGGACATCGCATTACAGGGGGGAGGGGACAGGGGAGGGGGGGAGCATCCCCCCTCCCCTGAAACCCCACCCCAAAGCGCGATACCCCAGTGGTCCAGTGTACTGGACTTTATCCTCGTTTGCGCTGTTTTCGTCTGCAATTTCGTGCATCGGTTACATGGAAACGAGGTAAAATCATTCCACTGCAGAAGACTCATTCTGTTAGGGATGGTGCCGCACTTCACGCAGCCCTCCACAAAATCCACGGACGTGGCTTACACCATTTCGGCTGTTTTTGTTGTAACTTCATCAAATGAGACTGATACCCCGGTTCTCTAACCGGTCACCCGCGAAACCGTTTTTGGGTTCTCAAGATCCGCCTGCACCCTTTTTGGGCTATTTAACTTGGCACGGCCGATCTGCAGAGCCAGAACTATCCCGGGGATGTCTCTTTACAGGGGTTAAATACAGGGATTAGAATCCGGCCGGGCTCGATCGAAAAAAAGGTGTTTAGGGGGACTCGTAGGGGTTCCGGAGACCCTTCGGGGTTCCGTCCGCCCTGATTCCCACGGTCTTGCGCTCGTCGACGTGCTTCTGGTTCTTCGTGATCTTCTCGGTCGCGAGCTTCTTGACGAGGTCGAGGCCGGGCTTGACCTGGTCGATGGGCTTCGTCTCGAAGAGACCTGCGGCCAGGGCGCCTTCCCAGACTTCGTTACCCTTCAGGCTCCGGACAAAGACCGTGCTCCAGCCGTCGGGGCTGCCGACGGACCCGCTCGAGATGTCGGCGAGGTTCGCGACGTAGTCCAGGCAGACGTGGCAGCCGGGCTGCACGTACTTGTGGATCAGTTTCGGGGGCATCTGGCTGACTGCACCGCGCTCGGTGTAGACCGTGAACTTGCCCTTGCCGATGTCCATCTTCTTGACGGACTCCATCTTCTGGTTGCAGTGGTCCTCGACGATCGCCTCGAGCGCCTGGTAGGAGAGGTTCTCCATGCAGAAGATACCGAGCGCGAGGGCGATCTTGTCGTCGACGTCGCGCAGGCCGATCGGGTAGACCTGCGCCTTGCGGGTCGCCTGGATCTGGCAGGGCGTACCGACGATACCGACGCGGTCGAAACCATAGCTCCGGGTTACCTCCTTGATCAGGTAGAGGTTCGGGCTGATGGTGTAGCGCGTTCCGGCAGCGGCGAGAAGTTCGGCCTTAGTGGTCGCGACCATGGGCTCCGGCCTCCAGGGCTCATCGCTCGGCCCTGCGACGATGGCACCATCGATGATACCCTCTTCGAGCGCGTACGCGAAGAGTGTCGTGATGATACCGCCGTCCTGGGACTTCTTTAAGATGTCCTTGTCGGTCGAGCGTGCCGAGATTACGGACTTGTAGTTGCCGAGTACATCCATCTTTCTCACCTCACTGCATGGCTCCCTTGATGGCATTGATGATGCCCTCGTAGTTGTTCATGACGTCGAAGTTGAACCAGCTCCTGGGGCACTGCGAGTAGCAGGCGCCGCACTTGATGCACTGGTCGCGGTTCACGTTCGGCTTGCCGTACTCCATGGTAACGGCGCGGACCGGACAGGTGCCGGCGCAGGTACCGCATCCCATGCAGAGGCCCTGGTTGATGACATCGTACATCAGGTCGCAGCCGCATGCCGTGTCGCCGCGCTTTGCAAGCTGCATCAGCGGGGTCAGGTAGGCGGTGGCGAGAGCCTTCTGTTCGTCGTTGCCCTTCAGCAGCAGGTAGGCCATGACGGCGATGTTCCTGACCATCTGGGGGCACGGGGGACAGGACGGGAGATAGAGGTCGACGTCGACGATCTCGCTGATCGGCACGAACGCCTCGTGGCCGGGCTGGTTCCACTGGCCGCCGCGGCAGAACCGGGTGATGTTGCCGTATGCTGCACAGGCGCCGTAGGCGACCAGCACCTTCGACTTTTCTCTTGCTTCCTTCAGTTCCTCTATCGAGAGTTCGTCGTTCAGACAGCACGACCCCTCAACCAGGCATACGTCCATCTCGGGGACGTGGCGGGTGTCGACCAGAGTCAGCGCATAGACTAAGTCTGCGTAGTCATCGAGCAGCTTGAAGAGACCCTCGTAGTTATCTGCAATCGTTACGAGGCATCCCGTACATCCGCTCAGGTGTAATTCACCTATAGTAATCTTTTCTGCCACAGGCTTTTCCTCCTTTTGTACAACTTCCACCTTTTCTTTTGTAATTACATCAGAGGGCTTTACCGCGGGCTTCTCCTGCACGTTCACTGTAGCAGGCTTTGCCTCCGGTTTCACCTCCGGCTTTTTCTGCGGCTGGCTCGCCGCTGGTATCACCTCAGGTTTGCTCTCCGGTTTTGCCTCCGGTATCTTCTCCGGTGGTTTCTCCCGGTGACGCCCAAAGATGCGTTTCTTGATGGTTGATAGCAGCCCCATATTCTACCCCAATTTCATCCAGTACGATACGTACTGTTTTGGGAATGGCACCCTCAACCTCCTCAGTGAGCCCTAGTTCAAACTCATGGCTAGCGACACGCTTGGGCTGGCAACCGATGATCGTGATATCAATGACGTCTTTTAATCGCTGTAGTGGCTCGGAAAGGTCCCACGAATGGGCATCCCGGTAGGAGCCCGGCGGCAGGTCCTCGGGCCGGAGTTTCGTCACATCACCGGGTTTGGCGCCGAAATCGACGATATCGATGATGATCAGCTTCTTGACCGGCACCTCCGCATCCTCCATCAGCGTAAAGAGGAAGTGAGGGGCGCCAAGGCCGGCGTCGATAACCTTGACGTTGTCGGGCAGTTGTAGTTTCTTGAGTTCCTCGACGACTGCAGGACCGAAACCATCGTCTCCGAAGAGGGGGTTGCCGCATCCTGCGATCACGATCTCACGGAATAGCATGCGTGTACGCTCACTGAATGAGTTTCTGGGCTACCAGTCTCTTGTCTTCGTCGATCACAATCATGTGCGTCGCACAGGAGACGCAGGGGTCGTATCCACGCATGATGACTTCCGCGAGCCTCCAGGGCGCACCGGTCAGCGCACGGCTGCAGGTGGGGAAGTTCCAGGTGGTCGGGACGAGCATCGAGAAGTACTGCACCCGGCCGTCCTTGACCCGGGCAAGGTGGATGTCTGCACCACGGGGTGCCTCGTTCGCGGCCCATCCGAGGGAGCCGTCGCCCTGCGGGATCTCATCGGCGACTACCTTTCCAGAGGTGTTGAGCGCATCGAGTGCGTCGATGATGCCGTAGGCAGTCTCGGGGAACTCCATCTGGCGGGCGATCTGCAGGCCGATGGTGCCCTTCTCGTCGAAGTTCTTGAAGATGGCCTGACGTGCACGCGGTCCGACCTCGACGGGCTGGCCGTCGTAGAGCGGGACGCCGGTGCAGGCTTCCATCTGAGGCCATGCCTTGGTGCCAACGGGGGAGGTACCGCCGATTGGGTAGTTCGGGTCGGCCTCGGTGACTTCGACCTCACCCATGTACCAGTCCCAGGGGCGGACTTCGGTGAACCGCTCGGGGAACCACTTCGGGTCCTCGTCGAGGCTCGAGCTGCCGTAGACCGGTGCGACGGCCATGTAACCCTGGTTGTGGTAACCGAGATCCTTCGGGATCGGGACTTCGACGCCGCCGACCTCTGCCCAGTCGCGCTTCTGGTAGTTCCGGAAGACCGCGATCATGAACTCCATCTGTTCCTGGACGAGGACACGAGCTTCCTTCGCGAGGTCGTAGATCTTCGCCTTCGCACGCGGGGTGATGTTCTTGTACATACCGCCGACGCGTGGGTTGCTCGGGTGGATGGCCTCTCCGCCGACCATCTCGCCGATGGTCTGGCCGATCTCACGGATCCGCTGGATCCGGAGTGCAACGCTCCTGACCGGTTCTTCCTTCGAGAACGGGTTGATCTTCATGTCGGTCCCGGGGAGGTACATGTCCGGGAGGGCCAGGATGTTGTGGATGGCGTGGCTGTGCATCCGGTTGGCACACTGCAGGATGTAGCGCAGGAGTTTTGCGTCCTCGGGGATCTCGCACCCGATGGATGCCTCCATCGCCTCGGTAGCCGCCAGGGTGTGTGCAATGGGGCAGATACCGCAGACGCGCGATGCAATCTTTGGAACCTGATCCATCGTCTTGCCGATGGCGAGCTTCTCGACACCCCTCACCGGGGTGATGCTGAGCCAGTCTCCACGCTCGATGATGCCTTCATCGTTGACCTTCAGAACGAGCTTTGAGTGGCCTTCATGTCTCGTAGTTGGGGAAATCTCTACAACTTTCGACAAATATATCGCCTCATTCCGATATTTGGTGTTCTGAACACTATACCGGTGTTATGCAGATTTGTTACCACACAATGTTGTACTGGAAACGTACGCGAGTACGTCGGAAAGAAGTATGACGAAAACAGAGTTTATAGCTTTCGCTCTAGTGTCTCTCGAAATAATACCTTTCGTAAAACGCGTACCACTTGATGATAATATTGATTTACATAATATATTGTGCAAAAAATATTATCAGTTTTATAGTGCGCCTTTGTCCATCTCCGCGACGAGCTCCGCTATCGTTGCCTTTCGCTCCGCGTAAGCATTGTGCTGATGAATGCTCTCCTCATTCGTCTGCTTAATCGTGACTACAGTATCTCCTGGGAGATACCTGAACTGCGCGATTACCTTGCGGGCCATTTCGCGAACGCAGTCCTCTACGAACCGCGGGTTCTTGTGTGCTTCCATCACCACGTAACTCTCGTCCCCCCGCTTGAGAAGTTCGTAGATGCGCGCACTCATGGAATCCTTCAGGATCTTGATGATCTTCTCGAGGCTGACATGCTGATCGTCATCTGTCTCAATGCAGAGGAAGCCCCGACCGCGCTGGTTGTGCGTGGCCATCGGCACCTCCTTGAAGAATGCCTCGATCTTTTCCTCCTCCACGCCAAGGTTCTCGAGGACATGCAGGGCATGATCCTTCATGATGTTCTGAGCGCAGGGGCAGGCGGTCATCCCGGTTACTTCAGCGCCGATGCTCTTTCGGATGATCGGGTTCCCATCGTTTCTCTGGGCTACTGCACTTGCGTGGACGTTCACGACCTCATGACAGCTCGTCTCGCTGACCGGGGTCTCGCGTCTGACCATGAACTGGCTCCGCATCCGGACCTCGGTCCGCTCCGCGTACTCATGCCGGTCGAGGAGTTTCCTCGCCACTGCACTGCAGAGTTCCTCGATCCCGTTGACATCACCGTCGATGGCATGTTGCAGCACGTCATCGATCACTTCGAAGTTCCGGGAGAGGTTTGCACCCTTGAGACTTCCCGGAAGATCAACGAAGACGTCAAAGACGGAGATGAATATGACCGGCCGTTTGCCGGGTCTGGCGACTTCAACAAGTTTTTTGACGTTCTTCACACCCACCCGGGTCAGGTTGATGCGAACCTCGGGCAGGCTGGACTGGACATCTGGCAGATCCATCACAAATCCTCAATCACGTATTGGGATCAAGGTTTCACTTCATCAACCTTAAAATGACCCTCCGGAGGGAGCAGTTCTGCTATATAGTATTTATCAGGTCTGCTGCCCAACCGAGTGTGAGAGAACTATGGTACAGAAATACTACGAGTCTGACGCAGACCCCCGCACCCTGGAGGGCAAGACCATCGCCGTCATCGGTTACGGCTCTCAGGGCCGCGGTCAAGCGCTGAATCTGCGCGATTCCGGCTGTCAGGTCATTATCGGACTGCGGCCGGGCGGCAGCTGGCAGAAGGCATCCGAGGACGGTTTTGAGGTCTACCCCGTGGCTGAAGCGGTCAAGCGTGCCGATATCGTCCAGATCCTCCTCCCCGACGAGAGCCAGGGATCCATATACCGCACGGCAATCGGCCCCTATCTCAAAGAGGGCGCCTGCCTGATGTTCTCACACGGGTTCAACATCCACTACGGCCAGATTGTCCCCCCACCCACCGTCGATGTGGTCATGGTCGCCCCGAAGGGGCCCGGGCACATGGTCCGGCGGACCTACGAGGAGGGAAAAGGCGTTCCTGCGCTCATCGCCGTCCATCAGGACGCAACAGGGAAGGCACGCGCCATCGCGCTCGCCTACGCCTGGGGAATCGGCGCGACCCGTGCGGTCGTACTCGAGACGACGTTTGCCGAGGAGACCGAGACTGACCTCTTCGGGGAGCAGGCCGTCCTCTGCGGCGGGGTGACATCGCTCATCAAGGCGGGGTTCGAGACCCTGGTGGATGCCGGGTACGCGCCCGAGATGGCGTATCTTGAGGTCCTGCACGAGATGAAACTCATCGTCGACCTGATCTATGAGGGCGGGTTTACGAAGATGCGCGAATCGATCAGCAACACCGCCCAGTACGGCGACCTGACCCGCGGCCCCCGGGTCATCGGCCCTGAGGCCTACGCGGCGATGCAGGAGATCCTTGAGGAGATCCAGAGCGGCGAGTTCGCCCGGGAGTGGATGCTTGAGAACATGGTGAACCGCCCGGTCTTCACCGCGCTGACAAAAGCGGACGAAGAGCACCTGATCGAGCAGGTGGGAAGGGAGATCCGCGGGTTCATGCCGCAGTTCAGGAAGTAATACTCCTCTTCTTTTTGGATCCTCGTTTTTATACTAACCTGTCATATCCCCTGGTATGGCTGTCTGTATCATCTACCACTCGGAGACCGGCAACACCCGGACCGTGGCCGAGCGGCTTAGCGCGGAAGTCGGCGGCGATCTCGTCGCGGTCCGGGACCTTGCAGGGTACTCGAAGGTGGGGATGTACCTCCGGGGCGCTCCGCGAGCCCTGCGTGGGGAACTTGCCAGGATCGAGCCTGCCGTCATCGATGTCTCCGGCTACGACATTGTTGCTCTTGGAACCCCCGTATGGGCGGGCAACCCCACCCCTGCGGTGAACGCGGCAATCGGCGCCCTTGTGGGCATCGAAGGAAAGGCGGCCGTCGTCTTCTGCACCTCGGGCGGGATGCCGGGTAAGACGCTTGAAGCCGTAACAGCGATGCTTTCAAACCGCGGCGCCGACGTCAGGGGTGCGGTCTCGTTCACGGTGCAGGATCTGCGGCAGGGGG
Organism: Methanoculleus thermophilus; assembly: GCF_001571405.1. Taxonomy (NCBI): domain Archaea; kingdom Methanobacteriati; phylum Methanobacteriota; class Methanomicrobia; order Methanomicrobiales; family Methanomicrobiaceae; genus Methanoculleus; species Methanoculleus thermophilus. Next base: position 212,308 of record NZ_BCNX01000006.1, read on the forward strand.
CGCCGATCGATGCCCTGGCCGATCTCGTCCGGCAGCTGGAAAAAGAGAAGGTCGTTTAGAAACGCATCGTCCGGGTCGTGGTGGAGAGCGCGGTCTCGAGTTCTTCCGGCGTGATGACGACCGTCTCGCCCTTCAGCCGGAGGGTGAGGGCGTCGCCTCCGACGGTGCCGATGATCCGGTACTCCACCCCGGCGAGGGCCGACTCATCCGGAACCGCGACCAGGAACCGACCGTAGGTCTCGGAGAAGAGTTCTTCCAGGGGATCGCCGGTGAGGGTGACGTCCGCACGCGGCGCGATCTTTGCAAGCGCGGCAAGAAGGCCGCCCCGGGAGAGATCGGTTGCGGTGGTGCGCCCCTCCCTCACAAGGTCGCGAACGACGGCAACGACGGCCGGATCGGCCATTGCGGGTGCGGATCCTCCGCATCCGGTGACTGCGTCGAGGACCGATCCGCCAAAGTCCGGCTCGGTCTTCCCGATCAGGGCAAGTTTCTCCCCACTCTTTGGCGCCGTCCATCTCCGGATCTCGCCCCGTCCGACCATCCCGAGCGAGGGCGTGGGCTTGATCTGCGTACCAAACTCGTCGCTTTCGTTGTAGAGCGAGACGTTGCCGCCGACGATCGGGGTCTCAATCTTGCGCGCCGCATCCCCGAGCCCGAGGATGGATTGCTCGAGCTGCCAGTAGGTCTCCGGGTGCTCGGGGCTCGCGAAGTTCAAGCAGTCGACGATGCAGAGCGGGTCGGCGCCGAGACAGGCGAGGTTGCTCGCGTTCTCGATGACGGCGTTTGCCGTCCCTTCAAAGGGCTTTAAATAAATGTGCCGGGGGTTGCACCCGCAGGAGAGGACGAGGGCTTTATCCTCCAGTCGGAGGACTGCTGCGTCGTGGACGAGCGAGACCGACTGGAGCTGGACGTCTTTGTCGTACTGCTCGTAGACCCAGTTCTTCCTGGCCACGTCGGGGTGCGAAAGGACCGCGAGCGCGAGGTCTTTTACCGGCATCGTCGGGCGGACGAATGGGGTTTCGGCCGAGTACGGCTTCTTGTCCCAGGCGCAGAGCGGGGCTCCGCCGACGAGGAGGTCGATCGGGAGATCGGCAACGGTCTCGCCGTGGAACTTCACGATGTAGCGGGGTTCTTCGATAACCTCACCGATATCGCTCCAGCGGAGATCATACTTCTCTGCGATCTCCCCCATCAGGGCGACGTCTTCGGGCGCCACCTCGATGAGCATCCGTTCCTGGGACTCCGCGAGCATGATCTCGCGCGGCGTCATTCCGGTCTCGCGAAGATGGACCCGATCGGCGTAGATGACGGCGCCGAACGTGCTCGCCATCTCGCTCGATGCTCCTGCAAGGCCTGCGGCCCCGAGATCGCGGCAGGAGAGGACCTTCCCGGTCTCCGCCATGGCAAGGATTGCATCGATGAGGAGCTTTTCCGTGTATGGGTCGCCGACCTGAACGCTCGGCCGGTCGGCAGCCTCCGCATCCTCTGCAAGGTCGCGGGATGCGAACGATGCGCCGCCAAGCCCGTCCCGGCCTGTCGAGGAGCCGATCAGGACAAGGTGGCTCCCCGGCCGTTTTACCCGGGCGGTGATGTAGCGGTCGGGTTTGACGGTCCCGACGCAGACGACGTTCACGAGCGGGTTTCCCGAATAGGATGGGTCGAAGACGAGTTCACCACGGACGACCGGCACACCGATACAGTTGCCGTAATCCCCGATCCCGGCGACGACGTGCTCAAAGAGGTAGCGGTTCTTCTCGCTTGCGAGGGGGCCGAAGTAGAGCGGGTCCATCAGGGCGATGGGCCGGGCGCCCATTGAGAGGACATCGCGGACGATCCCGCCGACTCCGGTGGCGGCGCCGTCGTAAGGGTCTACGTAACTGGGGTGGTTATGGCTCTCCATCCCGATGGCGAGGGCACAGGTGTCGCTGAACCGCACGATCGCGGCATCGTCTCCCGGCCCGAGGAGCACCTCGCTCCCGGTGGTAGGCAGCGTCCGGAGAAGTGTTTTGGTGGACCGGTAACTGCAGTGTTCGCTCCAGAGGTTTTCAAAGCAGGCAATCTCGACGTCGGTTAAGTCCCGTCCGAGGGTTTTGCGCAGCAATTCAAGGTCCTGTGCCGGCAACATACTGTAAAACTGATGGGTTGCCTATCTACATAAGTATGTGCAAGCCCGGGAGTTTGGGGAACCACTTTTTGACGTCGCGCGACCAATACTGAGGCATGACTCCTTCATACGAGGATCTTCTAAAGAAGGCTTATACCAATATCACGGAGCCGACGGAGTTTGAGGATAGGTTCACGGTTCCGACCGCCCGCGTCTTCATCGAGGGGAAGACCACTGTTCTTGAGAACTTCGCAGAGATTGCAAATACTCTCCGGCGCGACCAGGATCACCTCATGAAGCACCTCCTCGGAGAACTCGGCACCGCCGGCAAGATCGAGGGGACGCGAGCCATCTTCTCGGGGAAGTTCGAGCAGGAACAGATCAGCACGATCATCAAGGGTTACGTCGACGACTACGTCATCTGCTCCGAGTGTGGAAAGCCGGATACCCGCCTCGTCAAGAGCGACCGGGTCCTGATGCTCCGGTGCGACGCCTGCGGTGGTCACAGACCGGTCCGGAAGAGAAAGGCGACCCAGGACTCCTCTGCAGCGGTAAAGCCGACCGAGGGGGCAGTCATGGAGGTCACCCCGCAGTTCCTCTCGAAGCGCGGTGACGGCGTCGTGAAACTCGACCGCTACACAATGTATGTCGCAAACGCAAAACCGGGTCAGAAGGTGAAGGTGAAGATCACCCGGATCGCCGGGACGATCATCTTTACCGAGCGCGTGGACTGAGCACGCCTTTTCTGATCTCCACCCACATCCCCTCCTCTTCTTCCCGGATACGGGCGTGGGCGAGACCACTCTCTCTAAGTTCCCGGCGGAGCGTCTCGGGAGTCGCCTGCCCGCTTCGCCGGGCGACGTCGTCGTCCCAGTTCGGGTTTCGCCGCCGCATCTCAGCAAAAATGGCTTTTTTGATCTCGGGGGTCCCGAAACTTCCGCCGACGAACGCAACGCCGCCGGGTCGGAGGACCCGCTCGATCTCGCGGAATGCCTGGGGCCGATCTTCCCAGAAGTAGATTGAGCCCCGGCTGACGGCGAGGGAGACGGAATCGTCCCGGAGGGGCATACAGTGGACATCGCCGGTGACCGGGATTACTCTGGCCGGCAAGTCTGCGGCAGTCTTTTGGGCAATCCGGGACATCGCCGGGTCGGCATCGAGCGCGATGACGGAGAGGTTGCTCCGCTCGGCGAGCGCGACGGCAAGAAGGCCCGGCCCGCTCCCGATATCAAGCGCAAACCCGTCCCGTATCCCGGACCACTCGAGCGCCTGCTCGGCGATGACGGGATAGATGGGGGCAAAGACCTCCCGCGCGATCCGGGCGAAGCCCTCGGCGCTCCTCTTCATGGGCAGTCTTATGCGGTATCGAGGGTTTTGACCTGCCGGAGGAGTTCTTCAGCTACGCTGGAGAGCCGCTTTGCAGCATCGGTGACTGCAAGGAGAGGGGGCCGGCCGTTAATTGTTGTGACGACCAGTTCGGGGTCGGTGAACTTGAACGCCTGACGGCGCTGCGCCACGTCCACGTCGGGATCGTTCAAGAGTTCGGCGGCGAGCGCGTTGATATATGTGTTGCCTTCGCCTTCAAAGAGGATCCGGGCCTTATCGTCAGTCAACTCCAGGAGTTTGATCTTCATGGCCATACGCAACTATGTTTGGTTTTGTGAGGAGTATATAGGTATGGGTGGGTCCGGATCATCCTCCGCTGCGTCAGTGCTTCAGGAGCGCTGTGGCCGGGGAGCCATGCCGCGTGATGATCCCTCCCGGTCCTTATGACCCGTGCACGTCCGGCGCGACCAGGTCGCGGAGTTCCCTGCGGTCGCGCGATGTGTCCCAGACCCCGGGTTCATCATCTGCCCGCGTGATGATCATGGCCTCTGGATAATCTTCGAGATCCAGAAAAATTATCACCTCGTTTACCGTGACCACCTTCGGCGACCCGTCAACGAGATAACCTGTCTCAAACGTCGTGGGGATCGGGAAGTTCATCGCGACGTAGGTGCCGTTCTGTTTCATGGCCTCCAGTTCCTCCGGCGAGAACCCCGTCTTGTACTGAGCAGAGATGCACCGGATCTGCTCGCCGCATTCTGCTTCGATGGCGGGATACCCGGGGTCTTCCGGGTGGAGGAAGACGCTCAGGCCTCCTGCGCGGTGAATCTCGATGTAGGGGGTATCCTCCCCGGGGTTGTCTGCCGGACGAGGCGTCCAGTCCCCCGGCATTCCCGGCAACGCCTCGCCATGATCCAGTCCGAGGAAGAAACCTCTCCCAACCTCCCATCCCGCACCCTCCATCCAGACAACAATCGCTTCTGCCGGTATGGTTCGATTGTTCAGGGCGGCCAGATGCATCTTGAGGCGTACCTTCTCCCCCATCCGAAGGGTGAAGGAGTCCGGGACATAGGAGACGCATACATCATCGGGCAACCCGTCGGTCCGAACGACCCTGACATCAATACTGGTGTCGGCCTCCGAGGAGACGATGATCAGGAGGGTCGCCGATGCATTCGATCCCAGAATGAGTGTCGGCGCTCCCGGGCGATCGACCCTCACTTCCTCAAAGCCCGAGGAGTTCCCCGTATCGAACTCAAAGAGGAAAGGAGGAGCCCCCTCCTTGCCAGCAGGAGCGTTGATGATCGGCTTATCCAAGATGTCTGGCTGGAACGTGGGGGGTCGGTACCGAAGTCACATCGCCAAGTACCCCCTCGCTCGTACACCCGGCCATAAGAAGGACACACCCCAGAATAGCAAGAGAGAGCATAGGGGCCGGCACTGTCTTTTTAAGCCTGCTCCTTTCCTTTTCCATCGTCTCTTCACTCCTCCCGCTGCGGGAACGTGCATTACGTCCCCCAATTTGCTTCCGGTACTCGCTACTACAGCCTAAAACTGACTCGCCGTCAGGCAATATGTCCATAGGACTGCCGAACCCGCGCTGTCCTGCCGCCTCTCTTCGCAAATCCCATACATGGACTGCGTCCCCTCATAATTTCCAATCCAATCAACCGCATACTTCCCGGCGTTTCCCACCCGGCATTCACCCGGTTTCGGCCTGATCTTGCCCTGGTGCAGGATGAAGTCCTTGCTGATGTTGTGGCAATCCGAACCCGAAAACTCGAGGCCAAACCGTAATGTAACTGTATTTTCAACACCACGCATATCCCCATCGGGGGCGTACCAGAGCAAGTTTGATGTGGAATTTTCGAACTCTACCCGGCTCCAAAAGTTCCGAAGGTTTGAGTCGTCGCCCATCCAAGTATCCTCGCGATTTTTCGTAGCGCCCCACTGCCACCAGTAGTAATGATCTCTGCCCTGCTCGTCGGTCAGGTCTAACGCATAGAGAACCAGTGCATTGTCGGAATCTGCCAGGACCACGCCGTCGTTGTTCCCGATTTCCAGACTGCCGCTCCATGCCGACACATACCGGATATTCGGCGTCGCACCCGCCCCCTGAGAGGGACCGCGGGTTTCGTCAGGGATGTGCAGTCTTAATGCGCTCACGGCCTCCGGACCGTATTTCTGCTCCATTCTCCCGGCGTAGGCCATAAATTCTTCTTCAGACATGCCTGAACTATTGGGGGCAATTCGCAGCGTTTCCTGAGCAGTATTCGCAGAGAGAACTGCCTCGGCACCCACCGCCAGCACGAAGGCTACGCCTGCGATCAGCAGCGCCACGAACAGGACACAGATGCCGATCAGAAATGTTCTTTTCATGATTCTTCACTTTCGTTCATGCATACACAAGATCACGGAGCCGCAACGACTATCCCCGATGACAGTCAACAGCCCTCTGCCCTCGAGCACGCGGTGGGGGTCGGGACACGACGCCAATCAGGCTTCCCGGCTCCCTCGGGATTCCGCATGCGGCTTCCCCGATTGAGGCGTCAACGTTCCTCCTCATAACGTTTCTGTGCATTCCCTTGAACTGTCATCGCGGTTCAGGCCCGCCGGTTCTCCCAAATTAACAGCGAACAGTCTGATTCGTGAGTGGAACGGCCGATCTCTAGTCGAAATTTGCCTCGGCCGGCACCTCGCGGGTTTGAGAACACACCCCGACCGAAAACCCGAATAAATTCATCTGATACTTAAATCCTGTGATACTGTTGGCCAAATTCCTTCACGGCTCCTCGACGTATAGGAAATGCGCGCTGGCCGGGCTGCCCTCTACCGTCACCGGACATCCATCCGCATGAACTTCCCGTATGCGGCAGCGAAGAAGACCGACGTGAAGGCGACCAACGCCGCGATGCCCCTCCAGATCCTGCTTGTCGCATCATCAGGCGACAGATCCGATGGATCGACAACCGTCCATGCCACCGCGTAATAATTCACCATCGGTGAGAAGAGGTTGACCGTATCGGTGACGAACTGCATCTTGTTCTGGTATGTTTTCATCTCCGCGTCGTATCGGTCGCACTCCTCCTCGTACGCTTTCAGCACTGCTATGTCGCCTGAGATATGGGTCCTCCCGTCAGCGTCCGTCCAAGCCGGCATTTCCGGTCTCTGCGGCGGGTCGCCCGCGGCCACGCCCCCGAGAATCATCCCGAACAGTTGTAGCACGTAGGCGAGGGCAAAGAAGAGTGCTAGACCGTAGACCATCGCATGCCCGCTCTCTTTTGTGACGACCGAGAGAGCAAGAGCGAGGGCGAAGAACGCCAGCAGGTACATGAGTGATACGAACCCGAGAGCTCCGATAGCGAAAACCTCGTCCGGCGTCGGCACGATCGAGCAGACGAGGAGCACGCGAGGGTGATGGCAAACGCGATAACAAGAGCAACCCCGAGAGCTGCAGCCCCACCGAGCGCTTTGCCGTTGATGATCTCGTCCCGGAAGATCGGGTGGGCGAGGAGCGTCTTTAACGTTCGGGTCTCCTTCTCCTTTGATATCAAGTCAAACCCGGTCGCAATCGCGAGGACGCCCCCGAACGGTACCAGGGAACTGACCAGTTGCATGAAGATGAAGAGGATCGACGGCCGGTCGGGCATCATGCCGGGTCCGGTGGAGTCCCCCGCTGCCTGTAACTGCTGGTTATACGACTCGAGACTCTGGTTGTACTGGTCGATCCCCTGGTGCATGCCGAGCAGGGCAAACATCAGGAGCAATGCAAGGATCACCAGGAATTTCCGGCTGGTGAGGTGGTCGGTAAACTCCTTCCCGGCCACGGTGAAGATTCGTTCTGCTGTCATGAATTCACTCTGTTATCCTCGTCGCTCTAGAGCGAGCCCCCGTCAATGGTCACGGCACACAACTCGTTCTCCACGCTGACCGGTATCACTGCCATACAGACAAGGGCGGCGGCAGCGCATGCTCCGAACATTTTCTTCTGTTTCATGATGGTTTCACCTCATCTTCACGGAACCCTAGCAGTCCGGCGGGGAACCGGGAAGAGGACACACTTCTCCGTGCCGCCGCTCCCCGCCCTCACCGAATGTCCATCCGCATGAACACCCCGTACGCGGCGGCGAAGAAGACCGACGGGAAGACGATCAGACCCACGATACCTGCCCAGACACTGCCAAGAGATTCCGGAAGCGATCGCTCTTGGGGCGCAGAAATGACATCGGCTACAGTCTGGTAACTCTTCTGCGGCGAGAGAAGCGTGACCACATTGGTGACGAGTCTCTTCTTCTCGGTATACGCCGCCAGGTCCTCCTGATACTCTTTCAACGCTTCGTGCCGAGCGGAATCAGCACCCTGGGCGACATACGACCCGGTTGCATTGGAGACGTATGTGAATGTGAGTTCCTTGACCGCCGGTGTTTCGGGGCGTTGCGGCGGGTCGCCTGCGACAAGCCCTCCAACCGTCGCCCCGAGCACCGGGAGGAGCGACGAGACGACGAAGAGGACCACGAGGGTGAAGATCAACGCGTTGCCGCTCTCCCGGGTGACCGCCGAGGTCGCTAGAGCGACGGTAAACCAGGCGATCAGGAAGAGGAGCGAAACTACCCCGAAGATCAGGATAGCGACGACCTCGCCCGCCGTCGGGACGATCGAGAGCACGAGGAGGATGGCGGTGATGAGGGCAAGGGCAAGCCCCACGACGACTCCCAGGGCGGCGGCGCCCCCGAGTGCTTTGCCGACGATGACCTCGTCGCGGTAGACCGGGTGCGCAAGGAGGGTTTTGAGCGATCGGGTCTCTTTCTCGCGGGTGACCAGGTCGAACCCGGCTGCGATGGCAAGCAGTGCGCCGAGCGTCATCGTGGTCCCGGTCATGGAGCTGAAGACGTATAGGATCGAGGGCTTGCCCGGCATCTCAAGCCACCAGGCCCCGAGTTCCTGCAGGTCCCGGTACTCGTCTGCCGCCTGCATCGCTTTGTTGTACGAAGCCAGGGCGTCATCGTAGCGCTCGATCCCTTGGGCCATACCGACCATGGCGATGATGAGATACAGGGCGAAGATCAGGAGGAACCGCCGGCTCGTGAAGAGGTCAGAGAACTCTTTTGCGGCTACAATGAGGCTGCGTTCTGCGGTCATGGGATGTTTTCTCTCTGGTTTCCGGTCCTGACGCCAGATCTCCCCAGGTCGATCGGTAACCCAGTCAAGAACAAAGGGTGCCGTTTACGGCACCCGAGATCGTTATGTTTGCAGTTTAGTTGTTCCATCAAACCAGGTATTTCCGGCAAGACTGATCTTCTCGACGACAACCCGATAGATATCGCCTTCCTGGAGACGCTGGTCGTACCGCACGTGACGCTCACCGTTCTCGGTGAACGGGAGCCATGGCCCATCGTCCTGCGCGAGGACGCGGTTGTTGCTGTCGACCAGTTTCAGTCGCAGGTCGCTCCATTCGCCGTCGACCTGATAGAACTTCATGTCGACCTGAATGGAGTTGTAGACGCCGGAGGGCACCGCAAACTGAAAGGTCCGACTGGGCTGCGATTCAGTGATGGTACTTCCAAAGGGAAATGTAGCGACATCCTGTACACCAATTTCTCCTAAAATCTCTCCAGAAAGCACATCAACATCCGTGGCATCGCCCGCATCCGATGATGGGGGCTGGAGATATACGGCAAAGTCGGCCACTTCTTCCGCCGAAACTCCCCCAAAGCAGAGCAGCACGAGGAGTGCGGCTATGCCAATCTGCAATAGTTTCATGGTTTTCACCTCATTCACGCGTGCTCCGGAAGGCCGTAGAACCGCAACGGCTATCCCCGATGGGAGCCAACAGCCCTGTTGCCCTCCGGGCACGCTGTGGGAGTCCGGGATCCGACGTCAATCAGAGTTCCCCGCCCCCGCGGGATACCGCATGCGGTATCACTGATGGAGACTTCGCTGTTCTTCTTTATACCGTTTCTCGGACAAACGCCGATTCATCCGGGCGTTCATAGACCTCAAGTTCATGGAAAAGAGCTGGAGTGCTGGTATCAGAGCCTGGTACTCCGGTGCTTCTCCCAAAGACTGGTGTGCAGGCGGAGTGCGCGCACTCGGGGCCGTAGCGAGGCCGGGCGTCACGACGAACGATCGCCAACGTGGGGGACCGGGTCAAACCTCAGTTGAGAGAGGAGGCCGTCGATATCCCTCCCCGGGGCTGATCCCTCCAGCGGGTGCTGCCGCGCTCCGGGCCGGTTCGGTATAATGATCCGCATGTCCGTCAGTATACGAGAATAGTTCTCGGCGAGAGTATACCGCACACACCGCCCATCCCTCTCTGCGATCACAACACCCAGATCTTCCAAGTATCGTAGGTGCTCATAAACTGTAGTTCCTGATAACTCGACGTTTTCTGCAATCTCTTCGTTGCATGCGCCTTGATTGAGATAGATTTCTGTTATAATTCTCCGCAGACTCTCGTTCCTCAGTGCGATGATGAGGGTCTCCTCCTCGGCCGAGTATGGAGCATCTGCAACGAAGTAATGAGTCCTCCCTCTTTCCAGTATCGTCTTTAAGAGACCCACGGATTCCATCGTTTTCATATGGTAATCAAGCGTCCCTCGCGTCAGAGGCACACGCCTCAATATCTCCCTGAAGTGCAATCCCGGGTTCCTCTTGACAAATCTCAAGATCTTGCGTCTCTGCGGACTCTCAAGGGCGTTTTCTTTGCAAATCCGTTTGTACCCGAGGTATCCGGCGGCCTTCAACGGAATGAGGGTCTCGATCGGGGCTGCCGTCAACTGGGGAAATACAGACAGCAGCAGAAAGAGCCAGAGCGGTATCGGGTCTACCTCCTGCACCTTCTCGCCCGATATGGACATGCCGGGCTCTTGCCCGACGTTTCTTGAGGGCCGGACCGTGTATTCGGTGGCATCGGCAACCGCTACCAGCAGCACCAGAAAAAGGATCGAGAGGATAAGCAACCGGAGATGTCCACCGGGCCTAGTATTGGTAGAGGTTGAGGGTGTATGATCTCTCTGATGATACCTTCTCGCCGTAAACATCGAGCGTCCAGGTTCCCCGGTCCACATAATTGCCATCTGGGTCAATGTCGATATGAATCTTGCCATCCATCATTCCGTCGCTACTGTCGCGGAACGTGCCGATCTTGCTTCCCGAAGGGGTGTAGATGGTCAACGCCAGAGAATCGGAGGTCGAACCCCAGTTAAGGTATACCTCAAGGTACTCGACGCCGCTTCCGACATAAAATTGGTGCCTGTTGGTCTCGCCCTGGCCGACGGTGTCGGAGAGCCCCAATATCGTCACCGGGTCATCTGACACCGAAGGGCGGACTGTGTATCCGACGCCTTCGTTCGCCGATACAGGAGGCACGGCAAGGAAGGCAACGGCGAGCAGCAGGGCAAAAGCCCCGTATTTTCTCTTTGCCGATGTCATAATGGATTGTTGTGACCTGTGTTTTATGAGTTTTATGGGACAAACACCGATTCTATTCTCGTCTCCGTCCGCTTCGAATCCCGGGAACGAACATGCTTGAGGACCGTCACGCCCGTACCGTGCCCGAAGTTATCATATCCAAAGAAATTGGTGCAGTACGGTCACACCGGGGCGGCCTGCGCGCAGTGAATGAAGAGAGGGGCCCTGCACCGGATCTGCTGGAACATCCCTGATCATACCGGCGATACTTTTGTCATTGGGAGGGAATTCCTTCGGGACGGGTCTGCCGCAGAGGAGACCATTCCGGTGATCATAGGGCGTTAGAACTGCTTTTTTTTTTAAAGAGACGGTTTCGAGTTGGTGTTTGTCCCATAAACAGTTTATCCCGAAACGACCCAGTGAACAATTGTGGGCGCCGCAGGCAGCGCCTGCACCGGTGCGGAGGTTCGCCCGGCCGGTTTGCCAAACGTCCGGGTAAACGTCTCGCATGCCCGGAGGCAATGGGAACGCACACGTTTTGCATACTAAAATGTGTGCCTCTCCTGTCTTCAAGGGGCGCTTGGAAGATAGTAACTGGAAACACGAAGATGCGGGCACCATGTTCATGGCAGTTATCCCGGTGAATGCGGGTGTCATCCCGGCGAGTTATATTCCAATCATGATTGAGGTGAAGAGATGAAAAATAAGCGGCTCACGGCGGCATTTGTTATATTCATGCTGACGCTATCGGTCTGCCCGGGGTTTGCTTCCGCAGTCCAGATTGTCGATGAGTGCGGCATAGATATCGAACACGGGGAACGAACGAACAGCGTTGAACTCCTGAAGGCCGGTTTGAACAAACGAGAGCCCGTCACCATCACACTCGGAGGGCTTCCTTTCTCAAAGGGTGGGCGGAACGCGTCGTATTCCGATTTGGAGAACTTCACCGCCGCCACGTGGGGCCTGATGCAGGAGCACTACCTATATCCCAACGGGCCCGTCATCGGTTTCGGCTACGACGTCGATGGGTATCTCCGAGTGAGTCTCTGGAACGGCCCGCCCCTCCCGGAAAACGCCTCTTCCGTGGGTTCACTGCACACGATGCTTGATGAACGGGCAAAGGGAATGGGAATTGAGAATATCCCTGTGAAGTTCACGGTATTCATCTCCCCTCCGGAGTTGGTCCTTGATGGCGACCGGATGAGCCCCTCGGACCGTACCGGCTCCTACGCACAGTCGCCGGAGAACTGCCCGGCGAAAGTCACCTCCCTCGATGCATTGACCGTGGCGCTTCGCGATCCGGAGGTCGTCGGGTTGCTGGAGAACAAGAGTATCGAGACGATCACGTTCTCAAAAGGCACCTATGCCGACAGAAATATGAATTACACCCAGATGGTCTTCCGCCCGGAGGACCCGGATCCCGGCGACTGCATGACCGCTCCGACGATCGTGGTTCAGGTTAACGAGTCGTGCGGGGTTTATGCCGCCTACGAGACCTACCCTTCGCATATTCCGGGCTGTAAGTTATGATCCTCAAAAGAGGAAGAGCCGAGTAATCACCAACAGAACGTCTCCATATCGTATCCTGCGTGCGGCATACCCGGCGGGACCAGGTGACTCATGTGGACGCACCGGTAATCCCTCGCCCCGACGTCGCGTGCGAACCGGACCGCCTCGGCGTAGTTCATGTGTTTGGTGATGGAGTAGCCTGCAGGAGCGATGGCGTCGAGAAAGAGGAGATCGATATCCGCCTCCTTGAGGAGGTCCCTGCTCTCGTCCGGGATATCCTCCCTTGTGTCGCTTGTGTAGGCGATCGTTACATCGTCGTGCTCGAGGAGGAGGCCGCAGGTGTAGACCGGCGGGTGGTTCACTTCAAAGAACGTGAAGGTGAGGCCGAAGAGGTCGAACGGCTCGTAGACGGGGTGCGGGTGCTTTTCAAAGGAGAGGAAGTGAAGGTAGCCGGAACAGTAGTCAATCACATTCGGCGCCGCATAGACCGGGGGGATCTTCTGCACCCGGTAAAACTCTCCAAACCCTATAAAGTGGTCGTAGTGACCGTGCGACCAGATGACCGCGTCGATCTGGGGCGAGCAGGCCCGGAGGAGTTGCTGCCTAAGATCCGGCGACGACTCAATAAGAATGTGCTTGCCCTCAGTCTCGACGAGGAGGGACGTCCGGAGCCTCGACCTCCCCGCTGCGATCATCGCCTGGCAGTTCTCGCAGTCGCACCCTACCTTCGGCGTCCCGATGGCGTCCCCGGTCCCAAGCAGCGTTATCTGCATATTCTCTAGTACCCGGTCCCACGGATGACGTTGCGCTCCTCGACCCTGAGGAGTCCCTGCTCGATATCCACCGGATCGACCCGGTGCCGGCCTTCCATCAGCGCCGACATCACCGCCTCTTTCATCATTATCCGGAGATCTGAGCCCGAGAACCCCTCCGTCCGGGCGGCGAGGTCAGCGAAGTTGCAGTCGCACTCAACGGTGGCTGCGATCTTTTTAAGGATGGCCTGGCGCATCGCCTGATCCGGGAGCGGGAACTCTACCACCTCGTCGAACCGGCGCCAGGCGGCCTCGTCGAGGATCCGGGGGTGGTTCGTTGCCCCGATGAGGAGGACACCGTTTTTGATGAAACTGATCTGGTCGATGTTCTTTAGGAGCATATTCACCGCACGCTTCATCGCGCCGTGGTCGTCGCTGACCCTGGTCTTTGCGACAAAGTCGAACTCATCGATGAAGAGGATGCAGGGAGCGAGTTTCTTCGCGAGGTCAAAGATCCGGTCGATGTTCTTCGAGGTCTCGCCCAGGTATTGGGAGGTGACCATCGCAAGGCGGACCTCGAGAATCGGCATATGGAGTTCCCGGGACATCGCAAGCGCAAGTGACGTCTTCCCGGTGCCGGGCGGGCCGACGAAGAGGAGCCGGCCGAACTCGTAGATGCCGCGCTCTTTTAAAAACTCCCTGTTCTCGAGGGCGACAGCGATCTTTCTGATGATCTCTTCCTGCCGCGGGGTGCAGACCAGTCGATCGAGCGAGAACTCGACCTCATCCGGCGCGCTGATGATGATCAGATCGCGGGCCTCCCGCATCTCCTCGCTCTCGCCGATGATCCGGGAGACCTTCCCCTCGATGTAGTCTTTTGTATCTTCAAACCGGGGGTTCTTTGCCAGAACGTCCCGGTATCGGACGTCGATGCCGTCTTTTCCTTCGTAGTAATACGCGAGGACGGGGTTCTCCCTGATCCTCTCTGCCCCGCCCTTCTTGAGGAACCATCCTGCCGCCGCGTCGAGCGAGGGCAGACTCAGACGCTGGCCGAACTCATCGTAGCCGACGAACGGGTTCTGGCGGACGGTCTGGCAGACAGTGTCCGGGCTGCCGAAGGCCCTCTTGATCGCACCCTCGCTCACGATCAGGGGTCGCTTCACCTCGGCGCTCCCGCTGCTCCCGGCGCCGAAGAACTCGCGGCAGCGTGGATTGAGATCGTTGATGCCGAGTTCCTCGTTTCGATTGAATATCTCCGCGGTGAGCAGGACCTCTATGATGGTGAGGACGTCACGCGTACCTGTCTCGTCGGTCATATCTGTAAACTATCATATTTGTGTGCGATATCAATAAGCGTAACTCACCGGGTTGTGACCTCGCACCCATCTTCCGTGACGATCACGGTGTGCTCCGCCTGCGAGACGAAGGAGCCCGGCTCGTCGTGCAGCACCGGGAAGGGGTGGAGGATTCCGTTCCGGACGAGCGTGGCCAGCCCAATCTCGACCTTGTCCCCCGGGATCCAGCGGCGGGAGAACGGGAGGCCCCGGCGCGGCCGGGCTACTTCGAGGACCCGCCTTGCCGAAGGCAGGCGGGCCGGGCGGGCGGCGATCTGTCGGTAGATCTCCACGCGCGGTGCCTCGCGGACCCGTCCCGATCCTGTGGTGGCGAACGGTTCAATTGCAAAGACCATTCCCTCCTCGAGGACGACACCTCCGGAGATCGCGACGTTCGGGATCATGGGACTTCCATGGAGGTTGTAGTGGTCGAGGCCGTGGCCCGTGAGGTTTGCAACCGACTGATAACCGCGCTCCTCGATCGCCGCCTGGATGGCGGCCCCGAGTTCGCCGGTTGCGACCCCCGGGCGGACGGCGGCGATCGCCGCTTCAAGGGCCGCCCGGGATGCCTCGACGAGCGCTCCGTGGTCGCCGAGGTCGACGGTCATGGCGGTGTCGGCGATGTATCCATCGATCGCTACACCAAGGTCGACCTTGACGAGGTCTCCCCGGGAAAATACCCTCTCGTCGCCGGGCATGGCGGTGTCGTGGGCTGCAGCCTCGTTGAAGGAGACATTTAAGGGGAAGGCGAGAATTGCTCCCTCCTCGACCACCATCGCTTCAACCGCTTCGACCATCTCAAGGAGGCTAGCCCCCTCCTTCACCATACTCGCGGCCCGGTTGAGTAACTTGTTTGCCAGCGCCCCCGCTTCATGGTAGGCGTCGTAGACTTCATCATCCATGCTCATAGCGTGAGCTCCTCTTCGTATTGGGTGAACCGGTCAAACCCGGTCTCCGTCACCGCGCCCATATCCTCCAGGCGGACGCCGCCGGTCCCGGGGTAGTAAAGCCCCGGCTCGATGGTGACGACGTTCCCGGCGACGAGAGCCTCTCCCTGCGGCCCGAGCGACGGGTCTTCGTGCACCTCTAGCCCTACACCGTGCCCCAGGCTGTGGATGAACCCCCGCGTATCGCTCTCGTAGCCGCGGTCGCGGAAGAACTCGACCGTCGCGCGGTAGAGGTCGGCGCCGACGGCTCCGGCCCGGATCATCGATGCACTGAGGGCTTTTGCATCCCGGACGGCCTCAAACATCTCCCGGATCTCCGGGGACGGCTCGCCTCTCACGACCGTCCGGGTCATGTCGGCGTGGTAGCCGCTCTGTTCGTTCTGGGGGAAGATGTCGATGACGATAGGCTCGTCTGCAAGGAGCGCCCCGAAGCCTTCGTTGTGCGGGAGGGCGGTATCCGGGCCGCAGGAGACGATGGTGTCGACCCCCCGGCATCCGTGGGCGAGGAGAACTGTGTGCATCTCCGTGCGGACGGCTTCCGAGGTGAGCGGCCGGCCGTCCCGGTGGAGGACGCCGTTCTTTTGGACAGCGGTCCGGATGAGCGCGATCCCCCGCTCCATCGCCGCTTCAGCGGCCCGCTGGACCGAGCGGATCTGTTCGATCTCCTCGGGAGTCTTGACCGCTCTCATCCTCTCGACGGCACCCTTCTCGTCGAGGATGACCGGGTGGAACGACTCGAGTTCCCGGGCGAGGGCAAGGGGGAAGTTTGCAGGGACGAGGATGGGGCCCGCGGCGAGATCTGCGATCATATGGGCCGTCGCCCGCCAGCGCGACTCTCCGGCCTTGATGTACTCGAGGTATCCTGCATCGGCGCGGGTGACGACCGCTGCAGGAGATTCCCTGACCGCCCGTTCGTGCTCCATCTGCGGGACGACGATCATCCCGCGCTCGTCCATCCTCTGAATATAGACCACGGGGTCGGTGGTGCGGAATCGGGTTAGATAGCGCACGTTGGCATCTGCAGATGAGCCATAGGCAGCGTATGCCGCTGCTCCGGCATCCCGGAGAGCCAGATCCAGTCCATTCATTCTACCATCTCTTCCGTTGAAACCACAAGTACTTTTACCCCCGCGTTCAAGTATGAATAATGGATGAGGCAACAAAGCAGGTCTTCAAAGCCAAGTTTATAGTACTGACGGTCATGCTGAACATCATCATCCTCTGCTTTGCCATGGCCGTCTTTATCCTCTTCCGGTTCGCGCCCGAAGGAACCCTCTGGCTTGTTGTCGGGCTCCTCCTCCTCGCTACCGGGGTGGCCGTGTCCATACCGTTCCGGAAGCGGTATCTCCAGACGAAGGCCTGGCTGCACGAGCAGCCGTAATGCATGTGAATCTGGAATATGACGGATATGCTGTCAAAACTCAAGTCCGAGATTGAACTTGTATCACGGCACCTCGAGGTGATCCGGGCGGTCGTGGAGCACCAGCCTATCGGGATCATGAAACTCTCCGAGATCCTTGGCCTCCCTTACCACCGGGTCCGTTATTCGCTACGGATCCTCGAGCAGGATGGATATATCCGTGCCTCATCGGCCGGCGCGGTGGCGACACCGCTTGCGGCCGACCTCCTTGCCTCCCTCGAGGGCGAGGTTGATGAACTGATCGCTCTCCTTGAGACCATCAAGCGGGAAAACTCCCGTAATATTTAATACAATTCAGGGAAGACATTATAGAGCACTTGTTACGGTGCCGCCATAACTCAGTTGGTAGAGTGGCTGGCTGTTAACCAGCATGTCACAGGTTCGAGTCCTGTTGGCGGCGTCCTCACTTTTACTCAAAAATTCTGTTATACCTACGGCTCTTGCGTCTCGCCTCATGATCTAAAAAGCAGTAATCGTTCTACGTCATCGGGGCGCATTCGCCGGGCATGGATCATGTGCTCCCCGCCAAAGTCTCCACTCTTCGACGGCGAAGATTATGCACAGACCCTCTGGCGAGGCCTGCTTTGTCCGGCCGGGTTACTTGCCCCAGGGTGATCGGCCTGCGATCAGGACTCTTTCCGGCTGGTCTCTTCGCTCGGCGGCATTCTGTTTCGCTGCCGCTTCCAGGCACTCCGGGCTGCAGTAGAGTGCGCTTGCGCTTGTGGCTTTCTCCCTCAGCAGGAACTCTCGACCGCAGTATGCGCAGTAGACAGATTCAGGCATCCGAACTCACCTTAGGTGGAGAGGAGCATATCAGGGGATAAGCCTTTCCTCCCATCAAGAAGATCGCCATCCCCCGGTTCTGCATCACCGAGGACTTCGGCGGTACAGGGCCGCGATCGGCATCGGGAAAGAGTTATCTCATCTCGCACCAGCAGTCGCTGCATGCCGAAGGACTCGTTTCGTATCGCTATCCCCCAGCCGATCCTGGACGACCTGCATGATCGGCTCTTCCGTACCCGCTTCCCCGACGAGGTCGAGGGTGCGGGCTGGGACTACGGGACGAACCTGGCGTATCTGCGGGAGCTGGTCGATTACTGGCTGCACACCTACGACTGGCGGGCCCGTGAGGCGGAGTTGAACCGGTTCCATCACTACATCGCCGATATCGACGGAAACGAGATCCGGTTCATCCACGAGCGCGCCAAAGGGCCGGATCCAATGCCGCTCATCCTCTTCCACGGCTGGCCTGACTCGATCTGCCGCTATCTCAAACTGATCCCGATGCTCACCGATCCGGCGGCGTACGGCGGCGATCCCGCCGACTCGTTCGACGTCGTCGTCCCCTCGCTGATCGGCGATCCGGGGATGTCGCGATCGGACAAAGAACAACCCCTTGCAAAGATGGCGGAGATATCCTATCGGCTGATGACCGAGGAACTCGGATATGAGCGGTTCGGCGCCGGCGGAGGGGACGGCGGCAGCCCGATATCGCAGATCATCGGCGTCCGCCACCCGGAAGCGATCGTTGGCCTCCACCTCACCGACATCGGTTTCCCCATTCTCACGGCAAACTTCCCGGATCTCTCGGATGCGGAGCGTGAGTATCTCGCGAGATCGCAGGCGTGGGGTCTTTCCGAGGGAGCGTACATGGTGCTCCAGGGGACGAAGCCGCAGACCCTTGCCTACGGGCTCGTCGACTCGCCCGCGGGCTACGCTGCATGGATCATCGAGAAGTTCCGCACCTGGAGCGACTGCGACGGCGACCTGGAGTCGGTCTACACGAAGGATGAACTGCTGACGAACGTCATGCTCTACTGGACGGCCGGGCCTTCGGTCAGGGCCGTCAGCTACCGCGAGGAGTGGGTATCGGGTTCGCTTGCGCCCGACCAGCGGGTCGACGTCCCGGTGGGGCTCGCACTCCCCCCGAAGGATATCGATCCGATCCCTCCGCGGGAGTTTGCGGAGCGCAACTTGAAGGATATCCGCCGGTGGACGGTGCTCGAGCGCGGCGGCCACTTTGCGGCGATGGAGGCCCCGGAGTTGATGGCCCGGGAGATCCGGGAATTTTTCAGGCCGTTGCGTGCGAGACAGAGAGGCAATCCTGAAGGGAAACGTTCGTAACCCCTGGCGTCGAGTTCCATGCATCGATGGGACGATCGAGATGCCGAGGCTGGTACTGATCGATACGGCGACGGGTACAAGGATCCGCCACCGTATCAGGAGCTTAAAGCAGGCCTTACAGCAGCAAGAATGGTACGAAGCAAGGCTCGGCCGGCGCGTGCGGATCGAGAAGGAGTTTGAGCGGTAGCGCTGCTCCGGCGCCGGGAAAGGCTGATGCTTCCGCCGGGCGAACCTGAGAATCATGCACGACGATGCAGTGGAACGGGTCTCTCTTGGGGAGGCTGTGACGGCGGCGGAGGTCTCCCGCCGGGAGGGGAGGAAGAACCCGGCGATTGCAGCAGGGCTCTCGCTCATCTTCAATGGTCTGTCTTGGTCAGGCATACAACGGGCAGTTCGCACGAGGCGTCCTGGTGCTGCTCGGGAGCCTCCTTGGCCTCTTTGTTCTGATCGTTCCGGGCGTGGCGATCTGGATCTGGGGCGTCTACGATGCC
Organism: Methanoculleus thermophilus; assembly: GCF_001571405.1. NCBI lineage: Archaea > Methanobacteriati > Methanobacteriota > Methanomicrobia > Methanomicrobiales > Methanomicrobiaceae > Methanoculleus > Methanoculleus thermophilus. The sequence goes on from NZ_BCNX01000006.1 coordinate 231,725, forward strand.
TACCGGACGGCGAAAGGGATGAACGAAGGGCTCATCCCCTACCGGGAGACGAGTCCCCTCATGATCGTGGCGTTCGTGGTCGTCTGGGCGGCGACGATCGTTCTGCTCTCGGCGGCTTCGGCGATGCTGCTCGCCGCGCTGGCGCTGCGGGGGATGCTGTAATGAGGCCCTTGCGTTCAATATCCTCAGCGATGGGACGAAAGGATAAGGAGATCTCGACCCTGCGTTGCATCACTCCGTCCAGGCTCTCGTCCCGATATACTCCCCACCCCTATTCTTCAGACTTGTTAGCACAATAAGAAACGTTCATATTACCAGATCGACAATAAAAGACCCATGATTGGTCTCCCGGCGAATCGCCTCTTCTGCATTGCTCTCCTGTTTCTTTTCATCCCGGCTGCGGTCTGCGGCGTCCCCGTCACGCGCACGCTCTCGACTGCGGAGCCCGGGGCTGGCGAGGTATTCACCGTCTCGCTCTCGATCGACGGCATCCCCCTCGGCGGGGTTGTCGAGACGCTGCCGCCTGGTTATGCCTTCGCAGGAACCGATCACCCGGAGGACCGGGTCATTCTCCGGGGGCAGCAGATAGGATTTGCCGTGATGAACGATACCCGCATAACCTACTCTGTTGCGGCCCCCGCCTCCGGGAGCGGGGATATCACCGGGACATGGGAGGACTTCCTTGGCGAATCGTACGGAGAGGTGGCCCCGTCGCACGTTGCAGTGGACGGCATCGAGACGGTGGCAATGAGCGCCGGGGAGAGACCTGCCTCGCAGGAGGCCGCCCCACCGTTTGCGGTTCTTGCAGCGATTGCCGCCCTCCTCATCGCCGGGTGGGGTGGTCGGCGGTGAAGCCCATTCCCATCCTTGCTCTTGCCCTCCTCCTGGTCCTCGCCGTCCCGGCGTCGGCCTCGACTGGTGGGGGCATCGTGGGGGACGCCGATGGCGACGGGGTTCTTACCAGCGCCGAGTACGCCTCGGCGACCCTCGCCTACCTCGACGCCGCCTATATGGGCGGCACCGGAGTTCTTGACCGGACCGATATCCAGGACGCCGCCTGGGTCTACACCTACTGGGATGGGAGACCCCTCACGATCACCGACTCGTCCGGGAAGACGATGACTCTCTATCGGCCCCTGCGCCGGGTCGTGACGTTCAGCGGCGAGTCTCTCGAGACCCTGCGGTCGCTCGGGTTCGATATGGAGAAGGTCGTCGCCGTCGACAAATACAGCCACGAGAAGAAGACCTTCTTCCCCGAGTGCCAGGGTAAAGCGAACGTCGGTTCGGTCTGGTCGCCCGACATGGAGAGGGTCCTCTCCGTCCGGCCGGATGCAGTCTTCCTCTACGCGACGATCAGCGTCTCCGCCTGCGACGATATCCAGAAGCGGCTCGAGGCGAGCAGCCCCAATATCCGAGTCTTCCGGTTCGACTGCTTCAAGCCTGCGACCTATGCAGGCGAGATCCGAACAATCGCATCGATGATCGGTCGCAAGGATCGAGGCGAGGAGTTCGCATCGTTTTACGAGTCGACGATGGACCGGATCCGGGACGGCACGGCGGGCGTCCCGGACGGCGAGAAGACCAGGGTCTACTTCGAGTACTGGTACGACTACACGACGGTCTCGGCCGGGTCGGGCTACAACGAGAAGATCGGACTTGCCGGAGGAGTAAACCCCTTCTCCGTCGGGACCACGGAGTACCCAACCGTCGACCCCGAGGCAATCCTCCTTGCGGACCCGGAGGTCGTCGTCAAACTGGCCGGGCAGGGTCTGGCCGTCGGCGGATACGCGGGGCACGATCCTGAGGCACTCGGTGCAATCCGGTCGACGCTCATCGAGCGGCCGGGGTGGTCGAGCATCTCCGCGGTGAAGGACGGCCGCGTTTACGTCATCCACTCCGACATCCTCGGCGGCGCCCAGCACTTCATCGGGACGGCCTACCTCGCGAAGTGGTTCTACCCCGACCGGTTCGCCGACCTCGACCCGCACGCCATTCACCAGCGCTACCTCACCGAGTTCCAGGGGATCGATTTCGACCTCGCATCCAAAGGGACATTCGTCTACCCGTGACCGGTGCAGCCATGGAGCAGAACGTCACCATTCAAGAAGGATATGCCCGGCTGAAGAAGACCCGGGCCCTCTTCATCGGCGGACTCCTCATCGCCCTCGTCATCCTCATCGGCGTCGCGGTCACGCTCGGATCGGCCGACTACACCATGGCCGAGTCGTACATTGCGATCCTTGCCGGGCTCTTCCCCGGGAGATTCACCGCCCCGGAGATGGCCGAGATCATCGTCTGGGACTACCGGCTCCACCGGGTGCTCTTTGCGGTCTGTGCCGGGTTCGGGCTTGCGGTGGCGGGCTCGATCATGCAGGGGATTCTTCGAAACCCGCTCGCGAGCCCCTTCACCCTCGGGATTGCTTCAGCAGCCACGACCGGCGCCTCGATCGCGATCGTCCTCGGCGCCGGGGTTGTCGGAGGGGAGTACCTCGTCATCGGCAACGCCTTCCTCTTTGCCCTGCTTGCCGCGCTTGCCATCTACGGGATGGCCCGTTACCGCGGGATAGGATCCGAGACGATGGTCCTTGCCGGTATCGCCATTATGTATCTCTTCTCGGCGGTGACGTCGCTCTTGCAGTACGTCGGCAGCGCTGAACAGCTCCGGGCGGTGGTCTTCTGGACCTTCGGTTCGGTCGACAAATCCACCTGGCCCAAACTTGCCATCGTCAGCCTCGTCCTCGCCTGCACCATACCCTACCTCCTCTACCGCGCCTGGGACCTCAACGCCCTCGCCGAGGGAGACGAGGTGGCGGCAAGTCTCGGGGTGCCCGTGGAGCGCTCGATGATCCTCTTCATGATGATCGCCTCCCTGATCACCGCGGTGATCATCTGCTTCACCGGGACGATCGGGTTTATCGGGCTTGTGGCTCCGCACATCACCCGGATGGTCATCGGCGGGGACTTCCGCACGCTCATCCCCGCCTCCGGTCTCGTGGGAGCTCTCCTCCTCCTCGGTGCCGACAGCATCGCGCGCAGCATCCTTGCGCCGCAGGTCCTCCCCGTCGGGATCGTGACGGCGTTTCTCGGGGTGCCGTTCTTCATCTACCTCTTCATGCACCGGAGGAATGCCTGATGGCCCGGCTCTCGGTCGAAGACCTCTCGTTTGCCTATCGTGACCGCCAGGTGCTCCGGGGGATCACCTTCTCGGTCGACGCGGGCGAGGTCCTTGGGCTCGTGGGGCCGAACGGGTGCGGGAAGACGACGCTCATCCGGTGCATCGACGGCATGCTCACCCCCCGGAGCGGCAGGGTGGTGCTCGACGGTCGGGAGACCCGCGGGATGCACCGGCGGGAGGTCGCGCAGGCGATGGCCTACGTGCCGCAGTCGGCCGGGAACCAGACCGCAGCGACGGTCTTTGAGACGGTCCTCATGGGGAGGCGGCCTTACCTGAACTGGACGGTGAGCAAGACCGACGAGGAGAAGGTGATTGCCGCGCTCGATGCTCTGGATCTCGGGGGGCTTGCGCTCCGCAGAGTCGGCGAACTCTCCGGCGGGGAACGCCAGCGGGTGATGATCGCCCGGGCCCTCGTGCAGGAGACGGGGGTGATCCTCCTTGACGAGCCGACGAGCAACCTGGATCTCTGCCACCAGATGGGGGTCATGGAGGTCCTCCGAGGCCTGGCTGAGAGGACGGGTCTTGCGGTCGTCATCGCAATCCATGACCTGAACCTTGCAGCCGCATACTGCCACCGTCTCATGGCGCTCAAGGCCGGCTCGGTCTACAGTTACGGGACGCCGGAAGAGGTGCTGACCGAGGAGATGCTCCGGTCCGTCTACGGCATCGAGGCGGTGGTGAAACGGGATCTTGCGGCGCCCTATGTGGTTCCTGTCCGGGGAGCGCGCCTGCAAAAAGAGGTGTAGGGTCGCCCCTCCCCGACAGAAAATCGATCCTTCCGTCTGCTTGCAAAAATAGAGTGGTTTTCCAGCCCGTCGGTATTCTGGTTTACCTCGGGGGTGTCCGCCGCTCGACCCGTTCTGTTGTGACGATCTCGGATGGTGGGGGCTCTTCCCTCCTCATGGCCTCCGCTTCCTCCCTGGTCGGGGGAGTCATCGTCCCGGCCGACTGGATCAGGCTGTAGTCCGCTTCCTCTGGCCAGTTGTCCTCCTCGAATCCTGGCTCATTGTCCAGCCGCTGTTTGTCGATGTTCACGACAAAGTTGTCCTCCCCCGGGCGGTAAACCACGGACTCGGGTGGGACCGCAAACCTCTTTGCCGCCATGCCGAGGATGCCGCCGTACCTGAGGACCAGGTACTGGACCCGGCCTTCGGGGAACCCGATCCGCATATCGGATATCTCTCCAAGGTCCTCGCCCAGCTGGTTGACCACGTTCTTTCCCAGGATGTCGTCAGCCGACATGAACCATCGCTCTCCGGCTGCCCGAGTCCTGCGCTCAAGAATAACTTCCGAACGTTCCTGCATCTTCCTCATCTCCACTGCCCCACTCTCGGTAAGGCTGATATGCCTCCAGATCTTGGGCGTGCACTGAGTGCCCGTCCCCCATAAAATGATTACGCTGTAAGTACGAGATCCGCCGGCAAGGGCTAATCCGGCGGTATGGGCAATGATGCGGGCTCTCATTCCAATCAGAGTTATCAGCCCTGTCAATTGCCAAAATAATGTTCAAATTGGCCCTGGAGTCAAATGGATGAAGTTATGTAGTGCTTACATCAATCCCCTCTCCATGGGACCAACCGTCAGATTGAATCTTACCAAGATTCTCGAGGCAACAGGTGAGTTGCAGAACTTTCTCGACCTTGGTAACGCCCGCCTGAAGGCGGAGGGAGCGTTATCGCAAGAAAGTTCTGAGGCTTTGATCTTTGGCATGGCTGACGAGCTTGAGGATCACCTTCGGGCGATGCGTGACAGACAGGGGTCTGCCAGCATCAAGGATCTCCGGATCTGGACCCGGGCCTGGATTGACGAGCGTCGGGAGATGCTCTCGAAGGGTTCTCCGCCGCAGGAGGACCGGGGATAGGCATCCTGGGTGATATCCGCCGGTGTTCAGGGGTTGGTTGACCCGGGCTAGGGATGACATTACCCTTTATTATTTCCCGGATCAATGCGGCCCCGATGCCTCACTTCGAACTCTTCTTCAAAACCGAGGAACTGCGGCGGAGGCTTGAGCCGCACTTGAAGATTATCCCGCCTTTCTTTCAATTCACGGTCCGGACCGGGACGCCGCAAGTCCGCTACTTCGATCAGAAGGATCCGATGTGGAAGGGCTTTCCCTTCCCGGTCCCTGATGGAACCGTCTATGTCTTTGACGATGACATCCCCGCAAGAGCCCTCGGGGGCGGGATGCAGAACCGGGCGAGCATCCGGGTCACTCCGGAGGATAAGGATGACGAGGCGATCGTCCTTCGCATCTGGCACGAGCTCCTGCACGCTATCGGGCAGCCTGCAGACGACATGGTCCGGCGGGCGGACGAATGGCAGAGCATCTCCGATCGACTGATCTGGGCGGCCTGGCAGTCGCTCTCGCGGCCGCTCGACGTGCCGTACTGGCATCGGAAATTTTACTCGTGGTTGACGGATCGGGCGGCCGCAGGTGCTGGGGGCAGGTAGAGCCGCGGGCACTGCCCCCCGTTACTCCTCCCTCAACTCGGAAGCGGCTCCCGCGGTGTGTGCCCTCTTGGGGTTCCGTTGGCCAGCCGGGAAGATGGGCGACGAGATCCCCGGTCGTTCATGACACCCTCTTCATCGCCCGGGTCTTTCCGCGTGGTTCGCATCGGACGGCAGCATCCTTCTCTCCATTGGAGTTCTCCGGGGAGATTGAACTGGATTCCCAACTCCCTGGCGATCATTTTCCCCCCGCCTCCGTTACAGTATCGGGTGTGATACCATAATTGCCTTCTAAAGTCCTATGCTGTCTCATCTAACCGAATTTCTGTATATTTCCCGCAATTTGTAGAAATGTATTCCGAAATCCTCAAAACTCCAGAGGAAAACCTATACTGGTTTCTGGATGACCATTGAACTTCTGATTATCCTGCTGTACCTCGCAGCGATGCTTGCCATCGGTTTCATCGTCCAGCGTCGTGGCGGCGTCGATACGTCGAGGGGTTACCTGGTTGCCAATAAAAGCGTCGGCCCCCTTCTCATCGGCGGGACGCTCTTTGCCACGTTCTGGGGCGGCGGCACCCTTCTCGGGGGCGCCGGAGCGGCCTACAGCGGCCATATGCTCGCCACCATCGCGGATCCGTGGGCCTCGGGCGTCACGCTTATCCTGATGGCGATCTTCTTCGTGACGATTCTCCGGAAGTTAAAGATCGCATCTCTCGGTGAGATGTATTTCCTGCGGTATGGGACGCGGGGCGCACACCTCGCCTCGCTCCTCTCCCTCCCCACGCTCATCTTCTGGACCTCGGTGCAGATCCTTGCCATTGGTAAGATCCTCAACGTCCTGGTTGGTCTACCCGGTGTCGAGAGCGCCATCCTCGCGGGGCTGATCGTGATCATCTACACCTACCTCGGCGGGATGCTCGCTGTCATCATCACCGACAATATCCAGATGGTTCTGATCCTCCTCGGCCTTGCGATCCTCATACCGACGGGTATCACATTCGTCGGCGGCATCGATGTCATCGCCGAGAACACCCCGACGGACTTCTGGTCGATCCTCCCTAGCGACGCTTCCCCGAGTGGTCTAGGGTGGACCTTCACCGGTATCATGGCCTGGTTTGCTGCATGGTGCGGCATGGGGCTTGGCAGCCTCGCATCGCTCGATATCTCCCAGCGGGTCTTCTGTGCACGCGACGACCAGGCCGCAAGGCAGGGTCTTGTCCTTGGCGCGGGGCTCTACTGGGTCGCCGGCCTCGGGCCCATATTCCTTGGCCTGCTCGGGATCGTGATGGTCAACACCGGCATGATCGACGGCGCCATCCTGGCCGAGGACCCCGAGCTGATCGTGCCCTTCCTGGCAAAGACCCTGCTCTCCCCCTGGATGATGGCCCTCTTTGTTGGCTCCCTGATGGCGGCGATCATGTCCACGGCGAGTTCCGCCATCTTCGCGTCGGCCGCCGTGATCTCGACCACCATCGTTCACGGGGCGGTCTCCGATCATGCCCGGGACGACAAGAAGGTTCTGAGGCTCACCCGTGCTCTCGTCGTCGTCATCGGGCTCTTCAGCATCGGGATCAGCTTCGTTGCGCCCGGCCTCTACGACCTGATGATCTTTGGGTTCACCCTGCTCTTTGCCTGCCTCTTCTGGACGCTCGTCTGCGGTCTCTTCTGGAAGCGGGCGAACGCACCCGGCGCCATAGCCTCGATGGCGGGCGGTTTCCTCACGACGGTGGCGGGCGTCGTCGTTCTCTCGGTGCAGCAGGGGACGCTTACCCTCGTTCCGCCGGATAACGAGTGGACGGTCTTCTTCACCTTCGTCCCGATGGTCGTTGGCGGGATCCTGATGTACACGGTCTCGATGCTGACGCAGAAGATTTATCCCCCCGTCCCGCTGAAGGATACGGATGGGGTCGTCCTCAAGTGGCCGGACCTCGAGGAGACGACGATCGTGACGGAGAAGGGGTATCCCGTCGCCCAGGTGGCGGCCGGCGATGAGGATTGAGGGTCTCCCCTCGCCTCATGACGGCGATCGGGGTGGTTCGGGCTCTCGGCCCCCGATTCACCTGCTTTTTTATAGATAATCCTGGAGAAATTATGATCGATGAGACTGCCGCGTGGGAGCCGGTCCGGGAAGGATAGCGAGGCGGGGGTGCCGGCGATCTCGCCGGACGAGTTCTCGCAAAGGCTTGCATCCACCCGGATCGAGGCGGAGAAGGTCATCGCCGCGGCAGAGAGCGACCTGGTCACCCTCAGTCGGGTGAAGTGGAGCCTTGAGTACACCTCGCCCATCCTCGGAGCGGCGCTCCTGATCAACCTGGGGCTTTTAGTCGCATACACCGGGGAGTATCTCTTCTACTGGATCATGGCGTCCTTTCTATTCCTGATGGTAAACCCCTTCCTCCTCCTGCTTCCGACCGATACGGAGGCTCTGAAGTCCTACATCAGGTATCTCATCGATCTTGGGAATCGAAAGAGAACGAGTCTTGAAGAGATCATCTCATGGGAGCGCCTCGGAAAGGGCGCCGCCATCCCTGCCGAGGCGATAGAGACGGCTCGGAGGCTCACGCAACAGAGGAATTCCCTCTACGAACTCGGCTGGAACCTCTTCTTCATCAACTGCCAGCCGCTCGCCCCTGGCTTTCTCGTGCTCTTTTCCCTCTCCTCGATCTTCTCACTTGCAGGCTGGCTTGTGAATGGAGAGTTTACGCCGCACTCCGCCGTGATCGTCACCGTCCAGTCCGCCGCAATCATCGTCTTCTATCTCGCTATCGTGTATGTGCAGCCGTACTCGCGGGGCTTTTTTGCCGGGATCCTCGGCATGCAGTCCCGCATCAAAGAGCGGTATAACGAGGCATGGACCAAGGGACTGAAATACGCGCTCACCGTCGCCGTCGTGACGACCGTTGCCGGCATCATCACCATTGCGGCGATCGTCCTCCCCGGGGTGACCTACGCGAGTTTCATCTCCGCCGAGGCCGATATCGAGTTAGGGGCCGGCATGTTCGCTCTTATCTTCCTTTCGCAGATGATCGTCGTGCGGCACCTGCAGGGAGGTTACAGCCGCACGCTCGTCGACTCCCTCCTCTCATCCAGGATCGAGACGATCCGCAAGGATGTGCTCCAGGCCGTCGAAAACCTCGCCCCAGCTGTGCGGGGCGGCACCGTGACAGTGCAGATGGTGCAGGACCTCGAGAGGATCACCCTTGACCTCGCCCGGTACCGGGCGCTCAAGATCGATTACGCGTCGCTCTTCGGTTACTTCCCCGTCTGTATGGTGACGCCGGACGTCGGTGCCATCATGCGTATCGCCTGGACGATGGACGTCGACCGCAATAGATCCCAGGTCGAGGTGGCGGCAGCGTAGGTTTCCGCGGCGACGGACCAGAATCACCGCCGGGTGGATTACCCTTGAGAACTGAGAGCCCGGCTCATTTGTCGACCTTCTGCAAACCTTCTCGCCTCATTGGGCGTGAACGCATACTCCGGTTCATGCGACCCCGCTCGTTGACGAAAGCGCATCCCGATCCGGCAAAAGAGGCGTTGCCCCTCGGCCGTTGGGAGTGCGACGACCCCCTGACCTTTATCGGCGGCGATCTTTGCCACTTCCCGCATGAGTCGTTGCCCGTACCCGCAGCGCTCCCGGATGACCCCTATGCGGGAGACATAGATGTTCTTCTCATCTCCGTAGCGCGTGCAGAACGATAATGCTCCAAGGAGTTTCCCATCCGGTGCCTCAAGTACTAACAGGTCTTCGTTAGCATCTGCGATGGCGTCCCACGCGTAACTTGCTCCGCTGCTCGAGTGAATTATCTCGGCCCACTCTCGGTTGGCTCTCTCTAAAATTGCCTCTCTCTCCTTACTATCGCCGCAAATGAATTTAATCGTCACATCGTCCATATTTACTGATAAAGAGTATTCTCTGCTTCTTCTTTTTAAAACAGGCCCCCGATGCCGTTGTGATACGAAATATTCTTGATTGCCGCTTTATTCTTGAATCCTTAACGCCGATCGGCCTTGATGCATTCTCGGCCGGGAATATCCCTCTCGCTCATTCATCGACCTTCTTGAGCGTAAAGCGAAACGCAGCTCCCTTTTCGGGGTGACCGGCCACCCGATCTTCGACCCAGACGCTGCCGCCGTAGCGCTCAACAAGGATCTGCACGAGGTAGAGCCCGAGCCCCTCGCCGACACCCCGCTTCTTCTTCTCGTAGCGGCGAAAGATCTCGCTCTTCTCAGCGTCCGGCACACCGGGGCCCGTATCCTCGACCGTTACCAGCACTTTGTCGTTCTGCTCCTCGGCCTTGACGGCGATCTCGACATCCGGCCCTCCGAACTTGACGGCATTGCCGATGAGGTTGTCAAAGATCACCGAGAGGAGGTCATCCGCCCAGACCTGGCAGCGAACTGCGTTATAGTGGATGGCACTGCCCGGGAAGTTCTCGATCACTCTGCTGACTGCCGCGTCGAGATCCAGTGGTTTGAGTTCGCGGGATGCCTGATGAATCCGGCGGATGGTGGAGACGGTGCCCAGGATCTCGATGCTTTTTTTGATGCTCCGCCGAAGGTTCTCTGCGTATCTGCCGGCCTCACCATCCAGAACATCGGCGAGCAACTCGGCGTAGAGGTTCGAGACGTTCTCCGTGTTCTTGATGTCGTGCGTGAGGATATCCAGATAGAGGTTTGCTTCTCGGTTCGCAACCACCAGGTCGTGATGGAGCCGGGCCCTCTCCTCCTCGATTCGCTTGCGCTCGGTGATGTCCTGCGCGAACTCAATGAGACCGATAAGTTCCCCCGCTTCATCGATGACGGGATACCCGCGGAGGAAGAAGACCCTCCCGTTGGGTGCGGTGATCTCGGCCTCTTGAGGCTGCCCGGTCTCCCGGGCAATGACAACCGGGCATATGTCGCAGACACTTGTACGGTTGTGCCATATCTCGTAGCATCGGTATCCGACCAGGTCCGCCGGTTCTCTGCCGATGAATGCGGCGGCGGCGCGGTTGACCCAGATTACATTGAGATCTCTGTCGTAGTAGGTGAACATCTCGACCGTCGAGTCGAGGACAAGGGCCTTTTCCCGTTCTGCCCGCCGCAGGGCATCTTCTGTCCGCTTCCGCTCCGTGATGTCCCATGCGTTTACGACAAAGCCCCTGATATGGGGGTCTCCCAGGAGGTTGGTCACGATCGCCTCGATCACGTGCGTGCCGCGCGGGCCCCTGAAGCGAACCTCGACCTGCATGCTTCCTCCCGGCCTCCCTGTCAGGGTCGATACCACCTCCTCCACCAGCGGGAGGTCCTCGGGCTGGATCATATCGAACGCATGCCGGCCAACCAGCGCCTCGGGCGGGAAACCGTCTATCTGCTCGATAGGCGGGCTTGCAAACCGGATCGTCAACTGCTCGTCGATGATGAGGATGAACTCTGAGCCCTTCTCGATGAGGGTCCGGAACGTCTTTTCGCTCGCACGCAGTTCGGCCTCCGCCCGGTGCCGCTGGAGGGCGATCGAAGCGAGGTTCCGGAGGACCTCGACGGCCCGGAGATTGATCTCTCCTTCCTCCAGCCGGGTGAGGATCACGGCGGTCCCAAAGATCTCGCCTTTCCAGGTAAACGGAATGCAGTAGATCGGCCCGAACCCGGCAATTGCCTCGAATTTCCGGCAGGCTTCCTGGAAGATCCGTTCGGGGATGATCTCCTGCAGGCCCCCCTTCACCTCCTCGATCTCGCCGCTGATCATGATCTCCCTGATGTACGGCGGGATCTCGACCGTGATCCCGGTGAGGTTCTCCCCGAAGACCTCGATGATCTCCGGCAGGAACGGCTCGATACCGAAGAACGCCCGCGGGCTCAGGGTCCCCGCCTGGATGTCGGCGGCGCTCACGACGACGATGGAACCGGGCGCGAGTTCATGGAGGTGGGCGCCGATTGCGGAGAAGACGTCGGCTTCGGGCGGCATCCCGGCAAGTTCGGTCGCCGCCCGGGAGAGGAGAGCCTGATCGGCCGATATCCGCCGCACCTCTTCTTCGGCGATCGTTTGACGGGTGACGTCGCGGAAGCGGATGATCCAGTCGCCGGTCTCCGGCACCTGCCGGGAGGAGACGGCGTACCATCGCTCCCCGGCCTGGACCGTGACTTCCCCGGACCCTGTGCGGGTGGAAAGTAGCGCGAGGACCGGCCCTCGCTGGCCGGTGTCCGGGAGGATTCGGTTGGCGACGATATGGGCCGCATCCGCACCACGGACGCCGTCGGCGGAGATCCCGGCGAGGCGCTCCATGGATGGGGTGATGGTCCGGATCTTCATCCGGGAATCGGCAAGGATGATGCCATCCTCAATGGCTTCCAGTATCTGCAGTACCTCGGGTCGCACCTCCATGTTCGGCTCAGTGGTCTGCATACGGCCCAGCCCCGTCCGGGCAGGAGCGCCATAGGGAGATCCTCGTTGCAGGGCTCTTCATGAGGAGAACGTCATGGATGATATATAATAGTCTGTCGGCTCGTCCGGGCTCCTTCCTCGTCCGTATTGCGCATCGCAATGGTCTTGCCGGGGCAGGAGGTTCGCTCCGCCGAAATTCCACTGTTGCCCGGCAGGTGATGGTTGGGCATTCATGACTGCACGGCTTTGCCCCTCGGATCTGTCCACCGGGATTTGCACTCCGTGGAACGCTTTGAAATGAGTCGATTTTTCACGTATTTGAGGCTATTTCGGCCGGTACGACGATAGAGGATATATAGAAAAACGGCAAATAGAATCAATCATAGTCACAGTGAGATGACTGACTGTATGGCAATGAGCAAGAAACAATTGGAGAAACATAACAGAGAGAAGAAGGCCAAAGCAGAAGAACTTGCAGCGCAGGCGGCCGCCGGCAACCAGGCCGCCAAGAAGAAACTCAAGAAGCTTGAGAAGAAGATCAAGTGAGTTGCCCTGGGCTTTCAGGTGTTTTCTTTTTTAGTTTAGGGTCGATAGAGCACGTAGTCATCCGTATCACCATCTACTGGCCCTCTAGATCACGTTTTCAATATCTATCAGAATGTAACAAACTGATAGATAGTGATAGGAAGTACCTGCCAAATCAGTATAGTAGTTGAGGGCTCGGGACCCTGGCCCCGCTCCCCGGAAGACCGCCCCTGATCTACCCGGATCACATCCTCTTGCTTGTGATGGACTGAACGCCGGTCTCTAACCCCCGCCAGATTAATGGAATATTATCAATAATTCATACTGGAGGGGGTTCGATCCGATCACGGCAGAGGGCGAAGCGGACGCAATCCATCAAATGGCCCGGCGGATGGCGGCCGCGGCGACAAAAGGCGATCTCGGGTTGATCCTCGGCGAAGAAGTCAGTCGTTACTCGCTTGCGGACCTCCAGATCATCGGAGGACGGCTGCACGCGGAGATGGTCCGGCTGCCTGAGCCCTACCGAAAACAGGTGCACCCCTACATCACCGAACAGCTGTTCGGCGCTCATCACCAGCTTCTTTCCATGTACCGGTCGGGCCGATTCCTCTCCATGACCGAACCGATCACCGATTGTGCAACGTTCGTTGAGTTCTGCAATATGATCCCCGACGGATGCCTCCGGTGGGATGAATCCACACAACGGCTCCCGTTTCGGTATACACCCCGACATCGGGCCTTTTATTACCTGATCTCGGCTTTTACGATCTTCGTGCTCGACCGCCCGGGCCACCCGGTGGGGACGCCGTTTCCGGGAGGGTTCCGGGTCGAGGAGCGCAACGGGTCCTACTATTGCATCATTCGCGACCGCGAAAAGGACGTCCCGTTCTCGATCTGCAACTTCTGCCCGGCTCTGCAGACCGAGGAGGGGTAGGTTCCGGGCGGTCTGAATGAGTGTGGTGGTGACGTCTGCGTAATGGATGGGCGCAGGGCAAAGCGGGGCAGATTTTTCGAAAACCAGAATGCGAGGGGAGGGATTCGAACCCGCGAACTCCTTCGAGAGTCGATCTTGAGTCGACCGCCGTTGACCGCTTGGCTACCCTCGCGCCTGTACTGATTGGACCTCCGGGGTAATGAGCTTGATGGCGGCCTGCCTCTTTATCCCTCATCCGGCACGTGCCGCCGGATGAACGCACCGACCCGCTCGACCGCCGCCGCGCCCTCGGGGAGGACCGCGGCGAAGACCTGCCAGCAGTGAAACATCCCCTCGACGCAGTCGAAGGCGACCGGCACCCCCTGGAGCCGGGCGGCGCTCACGAAGGCCTCTATCCCGTCGATCAACACCTCCCCGCCCCCCGCCTGGACCAGGAGGGGCGGCAGACCGGCGAGATCCGCATAGAGCGGCGAGGCCAGCGGGTCTGTCGGATCGCGGTCGGGGAGGTAGGCGTCCCGCATCGCCGCGAGGGTCTTTGGCTCAAGCCAGTCCGTCTCCTGATTGAATATGACCGAATCGCCGAGGAAGAGCATATCGACGGCCGGGGAGAGGCAGACCCCCGCCGCCGGCATCGGGAGCCCCGCATCGCGGGCGGCTAGAAGCATCGAGACAACAAGCGTCCCCCCGGCCGAGAGCCCGGCCGGCACCACACGCTCGGGAACGTAGCCGCTCGTGAGCAGGTGGCGGTAGGCGAAGAGAGCGTCCTCGACCGCCGCCGGGAAGGGGTGCGCCGGGGCGAGCCGGTACTCGACCGAGATGATCTCGGCCTCTGCAGCATCCGCGATCCGGGCGCAGAGGTCGAGGGAGTCGAATGTCGAGCCGCCGGTGGACCCCCCGCCGTGGAAGAAGAGGACCGTCCGGTCGGGCCGGGAGGCCGCCGTCGTCAGCCGGTATGCCGGGATCCCGGGCAGCGGCTCGACATCCGGCCGCCGGCAGTCTCCCGCAACGGGGCGGCCGGCCTTGATGGCCGAGAGGATCTCTCTGGCCTTCATCGCGCCTCACATAAAGTCCGCGAGCCCGAGCTGCCGCTCCGGGGGCTCGCCGAAGGTCGACTCGATCTGCATGAAGAGCACCTCAACCCGCTGCTTCGTATACTCCGATATCGCGTAGGTTGCGCAGATCTCGCGCGACATCTCCAGATACTTCTTCACCGACCCCTCGTGAACCGTCGGGATGATGTTCCCCCCGCAGCGGGTACACTTCCCGGCAAGCGGCATCCGCCGGTACTTCGCGTTGCACTTCATGCATCGCACTTTCTGCTTTGAGAATGCGTTGAGATTGCCCTGGAGATCGCGGATGAAATGGGTATTTAAGACCCGTTCGGCGACATCATCCTCGTCCACCGCCCGGATCCTCTTTGCGAGGTCGAGTTCCGCCTCGAGTTTCTCAAGCATCGACCCGAGTTTCGTGTACGTGGACTCAAGCGGCCCCGCCGAGATGTCCGATGTCTGGTGGGTGAAGAGGAAACCCTCGCACTGCGCCGGGGTTCCGAGCCGCCGCTCCACCCGGTCGACGTACTCGTCAAGGTCTTTTGGGTGGGTGTAGGCAAGGCAGCCGTTGTAGACCTCGAGGGGGTAGTGATCGCAGACATCGACGTTGAGGCACTCCTTATCGACCTCCGCCGGGTCGATCCGGGTCGTCAGGACGAGCGGCGCATCCATCGACCCGCCCCGGGTCTCGGGGAGATAGGAGCGGGAGAAGTTGATCAGCCCGTCCAGGAGAAGCATCACGCAGTCCTCATCACCGTCGCACTGCCCGCAGAAGATACCGTTTGCGATCAGAGTGTGGTTATCCGCGACCGTTAGACAGTAGACCCGGTCGTCGAGCGCCTGAACGATCTCGCGGGAGACGACCTCGTCCGCAATGACAAGCCCCCCTTCCTCCGCCGGAACCCGGTCGCCTATCCGAACCTCGAGCGCCCGGATCTTCCTGAGATAATCGGTGTCCCAGACGAGCATTGCGTGTTCAGGCGTCACCGTGAGGATCTTCCCCCGCCGCGTCACGAACCGGATCAGGTGCGCCGGAGCCCGGTGGACGGAGACGGACGTCACCTTCTTTAGGCTGACCTTCCCCTGGGTATCGATGCTCTGGACGTAGAACGGCTGCCGGGGGTCCGAATAGAATGTTCCCACGTGATCGATCCCGGGCTTCGATACATCGAAGTTCTCCACCACGAACTGCCGGATCGGGACCGTCATCCATCGCCGTCCGTCCGAGACGGTTATCTCCGTGTCGCCTGCAAAGCAGTTGCGCCGTTTCGCTGCGTGGAAGAACGGGTGGCCGTATCCGACCGGGGCCTTCGAGAATCCGATCAGCCGGGCGAGAACCCCGGCGCTTGTGTGGGGAGCAAGCCCTATCAGGAGCTGGCCGACGAGATCGAGCGGTCTCTCCGCACGGTAGAACGGCTCAAGTCCGTAGACCTTCACGAGGAGTTCGTCGACGAACTTCGCCACCCGGACCAGCCACTCGCCGCAGTCCTGAGAGACCAGGATATCCTGCGGACGGAGTTCCAGCACCTGGTCGGCGCTGACGAGCTCCCGGCCGTAGGTGTCGTGGGTGTAGCCGAGTTCCCGGAGCCGCTCGACCGGGACGCCGACCTCGTCCGGCCGGAAATGAGTCAGGGGAAGGTCAATCATATCGTAGCGGACTGTCCCGTCTTTGAAGACATAAAGGTTCTGCAACGCCCGGAGAATTCCCTTCTCGATCGGCTCCACCGGCCGCTCGCGTGAGATCAGCCCTTTGACCCCCTTGAGGAGCGGGACTGCCGTATCCCGGACACCAAGGTTCGCGAGCGCTGCCATATACTCGTCTTTTACGTTGATCTTGATCTTCTGGAGGCAGACCGTCGAGACACCGCACCGGGGGCAGAGGTCTTTCCCGATATCCTGCCCGCACTTCGGGCACCGGAGGATCGGGACCGTGTGCGTCCCGCACGTACAGAGGTTCTTATAGGTGTGTGCGCCGCAGGCGGGGCAGCGCCGCTCCCCGACCTCAACCTCAATCACTCCGCCGTCGGTGTTGGACCGTGGTTTTGAGGTGCAGGCGGCCTGGAACGATCGGCGTGCGCCACCATCGTCGCCGATCGGAAAGAGCGAGTGCGGCGGCGGTTTCATCTCCCGCGGCTTTGACTTCCCCGGCCGTCCCATCCGCCCGCCGACCCGGGTGCCCGCCCTCGATCGCAGGGTAAAGCCCGAGAGGTGCATCACGAGGTCCATGGAGTTCTCCATCGGGGCGTCCTGCCACGTCGGCCGCTTTTCAAGTTGGAGCGTGAGCCCCAGACACGCAAGGAGGACAAGGTACTCCTTGATTGCGATGCAGTCGCCAGAGAGGTGGTGGGGGACCAGGAGTTCCTCGAGGATCGCTTTGACCTCCACGCTGTTAGGGACCAGCAGCACCCCGTCCTCGATCCTCCCTTCGGCGCTGATCCGGTCGGCAAGGAGGGCGATATCGGCCGGGGCGATATCGTCCCACATGTAGGTATAGTCGGGGTGGAGCGGAATCCCGTCGAGCGCGAACTCTATCGCCTCGAGTTCGTTTTCGGGGTGGCGGGGGCCGCCTTCAAGCCGCCACCACTCCTCGCAGTAACTGGGAGGCATCAGCGGGTGGTTGTTCTCCATGAACTCCCCGAAACTGATCAGGATCTCGCCGACGTCCAGGATCTCCTCGACCTGATCAGCGATCCGCTTCGCCTCCTCCTCGTCGTCCACCCGGCGGACCTCACCGCTCCGGAGTTTGACCGTCGGACCCTGGATCGAGTCCACCGGTACGATCCCGGCAGCCTTTCCCGGGCGTTCGACCTTCATCTGGGTCCCGACCGCGAGGAAGTCCCCGAGGATGTGCATCGTCGCAGGGTTCAGGCCCGCGGCCGCAAACCCGGTGTTTCGCGCCCGGCCGAGGCGCAGCCGGAACCCGCCCTTGCGCATCGGATACGAAAAGACCGGGCGGCCGCCGATCAGGTCGCGGATGTACTTGTCTTTCGGCTTGATCGCGGCGCTCGCATCATCGTCCCCGCTCTTTGCCGATGCGCCGCCGCTGATCAGGTCCTCGAGCCAGTCCCAGCCCTGCATCTTCATCTTCCGGACGTTCTTTAAGATCTTCGGGGCCTTCAGGGCCAGCCCTTCCGCGACGACGAGCGCCATCCCGCCCCGGACGGTGTTCGTCTCCACCCGCTCCAGGTTCCGGTAGCCGCTCACCTCCTGCTGCTCGGTCGGTTCGCCGTCGATACAGACCGGGCAGTTCTCGATGATCATCCGGAGTTCCTTTTCGCTCGGGAGATACTGCAGGCTCATGATGCTGTTATACTGCCGGATCTCCTCGATGTAGCGCTCCACCTCCTCAGGGCGGGGGATGTAACGGTTGATCCCGAGGGCCTGGCGGACGTAGTCGCCCACCAGCACGGAGAGCGCCTGCGCCGTCCCTCCGGCGCTCCGGATAGGGCCTGCGTAGTAGATCTTCAGATACTCCGTCCCGTCGTCGTTCTTCCCGAGACCGACCTTCGCGATCCCCTCCGTCGGCGCGGCCACCACACCCTCGGTCAGGAGTGCCATCGCCGCCCGGATAGCGTGATCGAGGATCTCCTCAGGCGTCGTCTCGCCGAACTTCCGTGCCACAAAATCGTCGCCGATGCGGAGCGCCACCTCTTCCCGGGACATCTCCTGCTCGAGTTCCCGTATCCTCGCTGCAATTCCTTTGTAGCCGAGGAGCGCCTCCACGCGGTCGGCGAGGTCGCTTGCTATCGGGATCTCGATCTCCGTTCTCGGGTCGAGTCCGCGAGCCCGCGCGGCAGCGGCGATCTGCATCGCAGACTCAAGCCCCGCCTCGAGGTTGGCGAGGTATTGAGCGATAGCAGGTGAGACCTCCATACATCACTGTATGGGCCCTTCATGCATTTAGAAGGCTCGGGGTCGAGTGAGATGGTCGGTCAGAATGTAACTTTTGCCGGATCATCGATCCCCTCTTATACATCCTCCGCCGCTTCCAGGGCGAAGAGGATGGCTGATCCCGATCCGTCTCCCGCATTCCAGGCCCAGACCTGCCCTCCATGCCGCTCGACGATCCGTCTGCAGATGGCGAGGTCAAGACCGGGGGTCTCGAGGTCGCGGTGGGAGGAATCGGCAGTGAAAACCTCATCAAAGACGCGTTCGAACTGATCCCGGGTCAATCCGGCTCCGGTGTTGCTTACCGCGACGATCACGACCCCGCGGTCGCGGGCGGCGGTAATGCTGATGGTCCCTGTCCCGTTCGGCATACCCCTGACGGCGTTGGCGATCAGGTTGTCGAAGACCTCGGTAAGGAGGACCCGGTCGGCCCTGACGGTGATCTCCGCCGGGATGCTGGTGTCGACCGTTATGGCCTTCGCCCCGAAGGGGACGGTGTAGTTTCGGAGAATCGTGTTCAGTTCGGTGCGCAGGTTCAGCGCCTCAAGTTCGAGCTCGATATTCGAGGTGTTCATGCGGGCCAGTTTCAGTGTCTTCTCGACCAGGTCTTTCATGTAGTTGACGTTGCCGCCGATGATCCCGAGGAGGCGCCGGAGAGCCGGGTCCTGCTCAAGCTGGAGGATCCGGGGCATGAGCGCGACCAGGGAGACCAGCGGAGCCTTGAGGTCGTGGCCGAGTTGCGATATGAACTCGTTCTTCTGGTCAAGAAGCCTCTCCACATCGGCAGTCCGTTCTCTTACCGCGGCGTCGAGGTCCCGGTTGATGGTGGAGAGCTCGTCCCGCAACATCTCCAGTTCCTGGTTCTTCGCCTGGAGGTTCTTTGCAAACTCTTCAAGCGCTTTCTCCGTCTGCACGCGCCCGGTGATCTCGACACCGAGCTGCAGCATCAGGTTCGACCCGTCCGTATCGGTGAACGGGTAGGCGTGAACCTCGTAGACCCTCCCGTCCGAATGCCTCCACGTCCACTGTTGTGGAATCTTACGGGAAAAGACCAGCGAACCACGGCAGGGATCGCATGGCACAAGAGAGGCTTGCTGCACCATGTAGCAGGGCCGCCCCTCCGGCTCGCCGAACGTCTCTCGAAACGCCCGGTTGACGAACTGGAACATGTGGTCCTCTCCCTGCAATGTGACATAGGCGGGAAGGGTGTCCAGGACCGAGAAGAGGCGGGAGCGTTCAGCGTTCAGGATCGCTTCCATCTCTTTGTATCGGGTGATCTCTGAGATCCGGCAGGCGACTGTGGCGCGATCGAGGCAGAGTCCCGATATGGCGAACCAGCGGGAGACGCCGTTCCGGTCAAGAAACTGCGTCTCGATGACCGCGACCTGCTCGCCAGGTTCCGCCATGGCAATGAACCGCTTGCGGTCTTCGGTGCAGGGCCAGATCCGCGATATCGGCATGTTCTTGAGTTCGTCGTGCGTATAGCCCAGTGCCTCTGCGAACTCACGGTTCGCGTCTGCAATTGCACCGTCTTTACGCCTGAGAAGGAACGCTCCTCCGGGCCCCCTCACCATGCCTTCCCGCCGCCGGGCCCGTTCGCGGGTCGAGTACCCGAGGGTTGAAGCGATCGAGGCGAGAGCAATCATGCCGACGAAGGGGAGGAGCGCCGCGAAGATAGGTGCAGCCGTCTCGGGGTATGCACGGAGCGACCCGACACCGAGCGAGGCGAGCCCGAGCAGGGTGGCTGCGATGATTCCCTTCTCATGGTAGTGGTAACCGGCAAGTATGGCGGAGATGAAGAGGAGGGGCCAGAGGATGAGGCTTGTTGCGGGGGACTCCACGAGGGCGGCGGTAATGACCGAAGTAACCGAGATCCCTACAATCAATACCGCCCGGGGGTTCCCGGAAAGCCCCTCCCACAGGACCCGGATGGGCTGTTCAACCGCATGAGGTGCCATCAGACTCAGTGTCTGAGGGCTTTTGGATCATTTATGCTTCGCGGATCGCCCCGTACCTCTGCTCTTCTCCAGAGCTTCGGTGAGGGGCCCGGCGCCGGGCTCTCCCATCTTCCAGAGAAGAAGGGCTGCTCGCTCCTGCGTCTCCGGGTCAGGGCTCTTCATCAACTGGAGGAGCGGCTCAACTGCCGGCTCACCAATCCGGCAGAGGGCAACTGCGGCGAACGGCTGGAGATCCGGATCGGCGTTCCTGACGATATCGATGAGGGGATCTACCGCGGCCTCCCCGATCGTCACCAGAGCTGCTGTGGCGTAGCGCAGGAAGTCCCGGTCTTTCTCAGCGCGCAGGGCTGCGAAAATGGGGCCGATTGCAGGTTTGCCGATCTGTGAGAGCGCGCGAGCGGCGTACCACCGGAGATCATTGTCCCCCTCCTTCATTGCGGCGATGAGCGGCTCGACCGCCGCTTCTCCCATCATCCCAAGCTCGGCGGTCGCCGCCCGGCGTCTTTCGAGAGGGCCCCGCCGGAGGTCGGCGATCAGTTCATCAATCCGGGTATCAGCAGTCATAGCGTTCATGTGTTCCTTCGCGGGTGTTAACTCTTCCTGATGCTGCCAAGCGCCTCCCGGGCCGCCTCGCGCACTTCCGTTCGCTCATCCTGCAGTGCCATGATCAGGCCATCAACAGATCTGGCGTCACCTATCTCCCCGAGGGCCGTTGCTGCTCCCGCACGGATGCGCCAGTCATCATCCCGGAGCGCCGCAATAAGCGGGGCCGTGGTCCCCTCCCCAATCCGGCCGAGCGCGGCGATCCCCCCCTTGCGGAGCAACTCGTCGTCCGTCCGGAGCGCGGCAAGAAGCGCGGGGACGGCGGTCTCCCCGATATCCCCAAGTGCACTCGCGGCCCGCTCCCGAACCCCCTCATCGGGGTCAAGAAGCGACCCGATGAGGACGGCAACGGCCTCTTCACCCCCGATCTTTCCAAGCGCCAACGCCGCCCCCTGCCGGACGCGCCCGTTTTTGGAGCGAAGAGCCGTGATAAGCAGATCCCGTGCAGGCTCGCCGATCGCAGAGAGCGCGAGGGCCGCGCGGCTCCGGACATAGGAGTCCTCGTCGTCGAGCGCCTCCATCAGCGCCGGGACCGCCGCAGGATCACCGATATCCCCGAGAGCGACTGCAGCCATCCACCGAACATCGACGCTCTCGCTTTTCAGGCTCTCCGTGAGCGGCCCAACGGCGGGAGGACCCAGTTTTCCGAGCGCCTCTGCCGCCTTCCAGCGGACGCCGCTCTCGGGATCCGTGAGGAGGGCGGCAAGCGGTCCGACCGCTGCCGGATCTCCGGCATCGCCGAGGCATCCGGCAGCCTGATAGCGAGTATCCGGGTCTCTGCTTCTGAGTCGGGCGATTTGTCGTTGTATGTTGCGGTTGCACGCGGGTGTGCCCGGCTCGCCGATGCGGAAGTGCAGGCCGTCGGCACGCCGTTGCGCGGCGAGATCGAAGAGGTAGCCAAGGACGTACGAGACGACGACGAGGAGCCCCGCACGCACGAGAGTACTTGCCCCTGCGTCCCCGATGATGTAATCGAGGGCGATATGGAGGGATGCAATCAGGATCCCCAGGTATACTGCTTGCCTCCGATACCAGAACGCGGCAGGGATGAGCACGAGGTAGAAGAGATCGGCGTACTCAAGACCGTTCCCGGAGAGCAGGTGTGTCGCTGTCTCAAGGATGACGATGATCCCGGTGGCAAGGACAATGATCGCAAGTCTGCCCCATGCCGTTTCTGTGAGCCTCATCCCTCATGAAAAGAGGTGCCGGCCGCCCTGATAAAATCATGTGATGGGCGGTTATGGGCGGCCGGGAGGCTGCATCCCGCCCGGTTAGCCTTACCGCTGCTCTGCCGCCGCAGTTTTCGCTTTCCCGCCGCCGACCTCTTCGAGTTTGGCTAGCGAGGCCTCAATGAACGCGGGAATATCGTCCGGCTTACGGCTCGAGACCAGGTTCCTATCCACCACGACGTCCCGGTCGATATACTCCGCACCGGCGTTCTTGATATCCTGGATGATGGACTTCCAGCCGGTGATCTTTCGGCCCCTGATCACCTGTGCGGTGATCAGGAGCTGCGGCGCGTGGCATATGGCAAAGACTGGTTTGTCGCTCTCGACGAACCGCCGCACGAACTCGACGGGCGCATCGTGGGCCCGGAGTTTGTCGGGCGAGTATCCGCCGGGTATGAAGAGCGCATCAAACTCGTCCGGCGATACATCCGAGGCGGCCCGGTCGATCGTGACCGGTGTCTGCTCCTTCTTCCCGTGCACGGTCTCGCCCTGGGTGAGGCCCACATGGACAAGGTTATGTCCGGCCTTCCGAAACGCCTCCGCCGGCTGCGTATACTCGACGTCCTCAAACATATCCGTGATCAGGACCGCTATCCTGCTCATCACCTTTCCTCCTTGGGCCGGGCAGATGCCCGGCACCGGATCAACTCGGCCGTGAGATAATAAGTTTGCCGGGCTGGATGCCGATCCTGGAGTTCCCCGTCATAGCCGTCGTTGCGGTCTTCTTGGTGATACCGAAACGATCTCTATACTTTTTTATAGACCGGCACAAAATCGGGAATATATGGGCGTGTTGGACCGGGAGGCGGGAGAGGCTTCGATCGCCGAAGAAGGGCCTCTGCCCGACTGGCACACTCTCATGAGAGAGGAGATCGAGCAGCGACTCGGCACCGGTCCATCCGGCTTGAGCACCGAGGAAGTGGAGGCGCGACTGGAGCGCTACGGCCCAAACGTCCTCCAGAGAGAAGCCCGTGAGACTCGTCTTACGGTCTTTCTGCGGCAGTTCAAGAGCGTCTTGATCATCATCCTGATCATCGCCGCAGCGGTCTCGTTCCTCGTCGGCGAGGCAATCGATGCATTTGCTATTCTCATTATCGTTGCATTGAATGCCGTACTCGGTTTTTCCCAGGAGTGGCAGGCAGGAGAGGCGATCGAGGCGCTCAAAAAGCTGCTTGTCCAGCATGCCGTGGTCGTTCGCGGTGGAGAGCGGCGGGAGATCGATGCCTCCGGGATCGTTCCGGGAGACATCGTCGTCGTTGAGATGGGGGAACGGGTGCCTGCCGACCTCTTCATCATCGAGGCGACGTCGCTCCAGGTGGACGAGGCGCCATTGACGGGCGAGTCATCCCCGGTCAACAAAGCGCCGGGGTCGCTTCCTCCCGAGACTCCGCTTGCCGAGCGGAGCAACATGGCTTTTGCGGGCACGACGGTGGTCAACGGCCGTGGATACGGGATCGCGGTCGCCACGGGGATGAAGACCGAATTCGGGAAGATCGCCGGCCTCTCCCAGCAGGTTGCGGATGTGACGACGCCGCTTGCACGGCAGATGGACCGGCTCGGCCGCGACCTCGGGCTGATTGCCATCGGTATAGCGGTTCTCGTCGTCATCGTCGGTCTCCTGCAGCAGCGTGGGTTCCTGGAGATGTTTTTGATCGGCGTCTCGCTCGCGGTGGCGGTGATCCCCGAGGGTCTCCCGGCGGTCGTGACGCTGACGCTCGCTCTCGGCATCAAGAGTATGATGCGGAGAAACTGCCTGATCCGCCACCTCCCCGCGTCGGAGACGCTCGGTGCGGTCTCGGTGATCTGCACGGACAAGACGGGAACCCTCACCCGGAACGAGATGACGGTCGTCCGGGTGAGGACGCCGGGGGAGGAGGTCACGGTGACCGGGGCCGGATATGCCCCGGAAGGCGAGTTCCTCGTCGGGGAGAGAACCATCGACCCTCTTGCGGATCCGGGGCTCCGGCAGTATCTCCGCACCGTCCTCCTCTGCAACCACGCGACCCTCGCTCTCGAGGAAGGCGGGTGGCGGATCTTTGGCACCCCGACCGAAGGGGCGCTCGTCGTCGCGGCGGCAAAGGCCGGCCTCTCCCGGGATGACGCCCCGGAGACGGTAAAGGAGTTCTCGTTCAACTCCACCCGGAAGCGTATGACGATCATCTACCGTGAGGACGAGGGTGACGTTGCCTATGTGAAAGGAGCGCCGGAAGTGCTCCTCTCCCTCTCGTCCCGGGCTCTCCTGGCCGGTTCGGTCGTGCCGCTCACAGAGGATCTTCGCGCCAAACTTCTTGCCGAGATCGAGGAATACGCATCGCAGGGGCTCCGATTGCTCGGAGCGGCATACCGCCCGCTCCCCGCGGGCCTTGAGTGGACCGAGGATTCGGTTGAGCAGGACCTGATCTTTCTTGGGTTTGCCGGGATCGTCGATCCACCGCGCCCGGAGGCGGCGGAGGCGATCCGGCTCTGCAAGAGCGCCGGGATAGACGTGATCATGATCACGGGCGACAACCCGCTGACCGCGTATACCATCGCCAAGAACCTCGGCCTCTCGAGCGAAGGAGCGCTGACCGGGGCCGATCTCGAGTCTATGAGCGATGAGGACCTTGAGCGGCGTCTCCGGACGACGAAGGTCCTCTCCCGGGTCACGGCGGAGCATAAACTCCGGGTGATCGATGTTCTCTCCAAAGACCAGGCGGTCATCGCCATGACCGGCGACGGCGTCAACGATGCACCAGCACTAAAGAAAGCAAGCATCGGGATAGCCATGGGGATCAAGGGAACGGACGTGGCGAAGGAGTCAAGCGACATGGTGCTCGTGGACGACAACTTCGCAAGCATCGTCGCCGGCGTCGAGGAGGGACGGCGGGAGTACGACAACATCTCCCGGTTCACCCGCTATCTCCTCTCCTCGAACGTCGGGGAACTCGTCGCGATCGTCGGGGGGATCCTCCTCGGCCTGCCCCTCATCCTCATCCCCGTCCAGATTCTCTGGATAAACCTCGTCACCGACGGCCTTACAGCCCTTGCTCTCGGCCTTGAGCCTGCCGAGCGGGACGTCATGCAGAGAAAGCCGCGCGATCCGGGAGAGGCCATCCTCACACGGAGCGCATATCTTGTCATCTCCATCCTCGGGATATGGCTCGGTCTTCTGACCATCTATGTATTCTCCGGCCTCTATGAGATCGACCTCGACCGTGCACGGACGATGGCGTTCACCGGGCTTATCATATTCGAACTCTACAACGTGCTGAACTTCCGGTCGTTTCGGTTCCCGCTCCACCAGATCGGGTTCTTCTCAAACCCCACCCTGCTCCTTGCGATCCTCGGGGGTCTCGCTCTCCAGGCAGTGGTCGTCTACGTCCCTATCTTCAACACCTTCCTCGGGACCGCGCCGCTCACCCTGGCCGACTGGGGTCTGCTTGCACTCCTCGGCCTGCCGGTCCTGATCGCGGGAGAGGCCTACAAGGTCATCCGGCTGCGGGCCGGAAAGGGGGCCGAAGCCCCTCCCGTTCCGGCCTGAGCCTATTTACTTAAAAATCCTGCCGAACCCGGGTTTTGCTCTTCCGGAATGGCGGGTTTGCCTTTACGAGGGCAGAGCAGACCGGCATGATTATAGGAAGACCGTGCCTACTTGAATTTTACAGTCTGACCTTCTTGGGGAGTTCTATGTTTGTCCTTCAGTCTCTCTCAACGTGTCATGCCAAACTGGGTTCCTACCGTTGCCGGGGTGGCGGATCATGATCGTCGGCCCGGAATTGATCGCCATCGCGGTCTTCCTCTTCACTTACGCGCTCATCATCGACGAGCGGATCCACCGTGCGGTGGTCGCGATGCTCGGCGCCTCGATCGTCGTCCTCCTCCACATCGTCCCCTGGGAGATGATTCCGGAGTACATCGATCTCGGAACCATCTTCCTCCTGATTGGAATGATGATCATCGTCAATACCGCCCGTGGAAGCGGTCTTTTTGAGTATATCGCCATCAAGACCGCAAAACTTGCAAAAGGGAGCCCGATGCGGGTGCTGATCCTCTTCTCGATCGTAACCGGCCTTACGAGCGCGTTCCTCGACAACGTCACGACGGTCCTCCTCATCACTCCGATGCTCCTCTACGTCGCAAGCGTCATGAAGACCAGCCCCATGCCCTTCCTGATCGCCGAGATCTTTGCTTCCAACATCGGCGGCGCGGCGACCCTCATCGGTGATCCCCCGAACATCATGATCGGTTCGGCCGCCGGTCTGACGTTCAACGAGTTCATCATCAACATGGCGCCGATGATGGCCGTCAACCTACTTGTCGTCCTTGGGCTCCTCGCCCTGATCTATCGAAAAGATCTCCACGTCTCTCCCGATGAACGGGAGAGTATCGAGAGGACGTTTGCGGAGTTGAAAGATCGGGAGGCCATCCGCGACTGGTCGCTCTTTAAAAAGTCGGTCATCGTCATCGCGCTCGTCATCGGGATGTTCTTCATCCATGACCAGCTTGGTCTTGAGCCCGCTCTCGTCGCCTTGATCGGTGCATCGATCCTCCTCTTCTGGAGCAGGCAGTCGCCGGAGGAGATCTTTGAGAAGATCGAGTGGCCTGCCCTCTTCTTCTTCGGCGGGCTCTTCGTCGTCGTCGGGGCCCTCGTCGAGACCGGGGTCATCGCGAGTGTCGCCCAGTTCGTTGTCGAGAACGTCCACTCGGAGGGCGAGGCCATCCTGATCATCGCTTGGTTCTCGGCGATCGCTTCAGCAATCGTCGACAACATCCCGCTCACCGCCACCCTGATCCCCCTGATCCAGGATATGAGCGTGGCGATGGATATCTATCCGCTCTGGTGGGCGCTTTCGCTCGGCGCCTGCCTGGGCGGGAACGGCACGGTCATAGGGGCGTCGGCAAACGTCGTCGTCCTCGGGATTGCCGCACGGAATGGTTACTCCATCTCGTTTATGGAATTCTTGAAGATCGGAATGCTCGTGCTCTTCATCACGGTTGCCATCGGGACGGCATTCCTCTGGTTCAACTACGTCGTCCTCTGATCCGATCAGGTCCTCGGGGGCCTGGACTCCAGGCTCCCCCGGGCGGCCTCAACCTCCTGGATCCGGCCGACGACCCACTTATACGCGGTCGAGGCCGCCTCCCGGGCTGAGGCGCTCGGGTCCTCTTCTCTCATCTTCGCGAGCGGCTCTCTTGCCTTGGGGTCTGCAATCGTCCCGAGGGAGAGGGCCGCCTGCGCCCGAACGAACTCGTCCGGGTCCTGGAGTGCACGGATCAGCCCGTCGACGTCCCGGGCATCCCGCATGGTGTCGATATCATCGATGGTCGCCATGAGAACCTCCTGGTCGTTTCGTCTAGGCGTCCCGGCGGTATATATGCCTTACCGGGTGGAGCGCAGGTTGCCCGACCGCTTACTTCAGGCCCCCCACTGCCCTCTGGCCGGCAAGCCTCGCCGCCACCTGGGTGTGCGCGAGAGACGCCGCCCGCCGGACACCCGCGTCCGGATCCAAGAACTTCAGCCTCGCCAGCGGTTCGATCGCCCGTTCGTCTCCGACGAGTCCGAGGGCTTCGGCGGCTGTCTGCCGCACGATCTCTTCGGGGTCCGAGAGGGCGAGAATGAGTCCATCGACATCCCGGCTCCTCCTCATTGCATCGATATCTTTCCTCTGCGCCATGATCATCACCAGCTCTCTGATACGGCGCACTTTGGGCACTTCGTGTTATGAACGTTGCGAAAGAACCGCTTTCAGGGCAATCCTGAACAGCCGGCCAAAAAGGGGTTAGTATGTTGCGAGGTAGCGGTCGATCTCCCAGGGGTGGACCGCCGTCCGGTAGGCATCCCACTCAGCGTTTGCGACGTTCGTGAGGGCCTCGACGACGTGGGACCCGAGCGCCTTGCAGATGAGTTCGTCGGCGAGCAGGGCCCGGTGCGCCTCGGCGAGATCGCCGGGCAGAGTCTCAATCCCGTTGCTGCCCCGCTCGGTGGTCGTCATGTGGAAGATGTTCTTGTGAACCTCGGCCGGGGGCTCGATCTTACGGCGGACTCCATCCATCCCGGCGGCGAGCATCGCGGCAAACGTGAGGTAGGGGTTGCAGGTGGGATCGGGGCTTCGGAACTCGACCCGGGTGCTGTTGCCGCGCGGCGCCGGAATCCGGATCAGGGCCGACCGGTTGCTCGTGCTCCAGCTGATGTAGCAGGGGGCCTCATATCCGGGGACGAGCCGCTTGTAGGAGTTGATCGTCGGGTTCGCGACCCGGGTGATCGCCGGCGCGTGTTCGAGCAGCCCGGCGATGAAGTGCATGCAGGTCTCTGAGAGCTGGAGGGGCGCGTCCGGATCGTAGAACGCGTTCTTCCCGTCTTTTGCGAGCGAACAGTTGGTGTGCATCCCGCTTCCGTTGATGCCGTAGATCGGCTTTGCCATGAAGGAGGCATGCAGGCCGCGCATCAGCGCCATCGTCTTGACCGCGAACTTGAACGTGATGACGTTGTCGGCGGTATGGAGAGCGTCGCTGTACTTGAAGTCGATCTCGTGCTGGCTCTCGGCGACCTCGTGGTGGGAGGCCTCGATCTCGAACCCCATATCGGTGAGCGCGAGGATGATCTCACGCCGGAGGTCCTCGGCAAGGTCGGTTGGGGCCAGGTCGAAGTAACCGCCGGCATCCTGGAACTGTGTCGTCGGCCGCCCATCGAGCATCTTGAAGAGGAAGAACTCGAGCTCCGGCCCGGTATTGAAGACGTAGCCATCTTTCGCCGCATCCTCCATCGCCCGCCGGAGGACGTAGCGTGGGTCGCCCTCGAACGGTCTGCCGTCCGGTTTGCAGACGTCGCAGATGAACCGGGCGACACTCTTCTCCCGGGGCCGCCAGGGCAGGAGCGTGTAAGTCGAGAGGTCGGGTTTGAGCACCATGTCTGACTCCTCGATCCGGACGAACCCCTCGATTGACGACCCGTCAAATCCAATGCCGTCGGTGAGAGCTTTCCCGACCTGTTTGGCCGGGATGGCGACGTTTTTGGGCATGCCAAGGAGGTCGGTGAACTGCAGTCGGAGGAATCGGACGTTGTCTCGTTCGATTCTCTCGAGCATCGCCGAGATGTTGTCTGGTGTCATGTAGAAGGAAACTTCCTTCCAATAGTATTTATACTTGTCTGATCTATACTGATCAGAGCGTTCCCTCACCCCTCCGGACCACGAGGGTATCGGATGGGGGGGAGCGGGTCGACCGTGATGGTTATGTGCGGTATAATTGGCGTAATGGATAGATCTCGCCGGACGATGGACGGTTCCGGCATCCGAGAAGCCCTCTCCATAATGAACGAGCGCGGCAGCGGCGAGGGGGCGGGCTACGCAGCCTACGGCATCTACCCCGATTACCGGGACTGCTACGCCCTCCATGTCTTCTTCGACAACCCTCGTGAGAACAAGCCCTTCCTTGACGCGGCGCTCGCGCAGTGGGGGACGATCGAGCACGATGAGCCGATCCCGACCTACGACCGGCCAAATCTCCGGGCGGTTCACACCCCCTGGCGCTATTTCTTCCGACCCGATCCCTCCCTCGCGGTGCCGGGGAGCACGATGCCGGAGGATGATATCGTCAGCGCCCTGGTGATGCAGGTCAATGCCGCCCGCCGCGGCGCGCTCATCATCTCCTCCGGCAAAGACCTCGGGGTCTTCAAGGCCGGCGGGTTGCCTGAGGACGTCGCGGACTTTTACCGGATCGAGGACTACGAGGGCTACATATGGCTAGCGCACAACCGTTACCCGACCAACACCCCCGGATGGTGGGGCGGGGCGCACCCGTTCAACCTCCTCGACTGGAGCGTCGTCCACAACGGTGAGATCACCTCCTACGGGACCAACCGGCGCTACATCGAGAGTTTCGGCTACAAATGCACGATGCTGACGGACACCGAGGTCGTCGCCTACTTGATCGACCTTCTGGTGCGGCGGCACGGGCTCGACGTCGACCTCGCTGTTCGGGCGCTTGCTCCCCCGTTCTGGGAGGAGATCGACCGGATGCCCGGGGCGGAACGGGAGTGGAACTCCGCCCTTCGGCTTACGTACGCATCGGCGATGATGAACGGACCGTTCGCCATCGTGGCTGCAAACCGCGAGATGATGGTCGGATTCACCGACCGGACCAAACTCCGGCCGATGGTCGTCGGCGAATGCGGCGACCGGCTCTTCATCTCAAGCGAGGAGGCGGCTATCCGAGCGATGGAGCCCGACGTCGAGTCGATCCGGATGCCGGCCGCGGGAGAGCCGGTGATCGGGAGGGTTGTCGGATGATGATCGGGAGCCTACCCCCACGCTACCGGGTCACGATCGACCCCGTCCGATGCATGGAGTGCGGGCGGTGCATCGAGAACTGCTCCTACGGTGTCTTTTCACGAGACGGAGACCGGATCTTTGTCAACCCCCGAAACTGCACCGCCTGCCACCGATGCATCGCCTGCTGCCCGAGGGATGCCATCCTCCTTGAGGAGCAGCCCTGCGACTACCGGAGCCATCCCCTCTGGACCCGCGAGGCGCGGGAGGCGATCTACAACCAGGCCCGGACAGGAAAGATCATCCTCGCCGGGATGGGCAACGCCCTCGACTACCCGGTCATCTTCGACCGCCTGGTCCTGGATGCCTGCCAGGTCACGAACCCGAGCCTCGATCCCCTGCGCGAGCCGATCGAACTGGTGACCCACCTCGGGAAGAGGCCGGTAAGGCTCGATCTCCGCCGTAAAGATAGCGGCGACGTCGAACTTCGGACCCGGCTCACCCCGAACCTCCGCCTTGAGACCCCGGTGATGATCGGGCACATGAGCTACGGAGCGATCAGCCTCAACGCCCAGATGGCCCTGGCCCGGGCGGCAAAAGAGGCCGGGACCTATATGGGCACCGGAGAAGGGGGCCTGCACTCGGCGCTCCACCCCTATCAGGACCGGATGATCGTCCAGGTCGCCTCGGGGCGGTTTGGCGTGGAGATCGACTACCTGGAGCGCGGCGCTGCGATCGAGATCAAGATCGGCCAGGGCGCAAAGCCCGGCATCGGCGGGCACCTCCCCGGCGAGAAGGTCTGCGATGGGATCTCCCGGACCAGGATGATCCCCGAGGGGTGCGACGCTATCAGCCCCGCGCCGCACCACGACATCTACAGTATCGAAGACCTCGCGCAGCTCGTCCGGGGGCTCAAGGAGGCGACGGAGTGGAAGAAGCCGGTCTTCGTCAAGATCGCCGCCGTCCACAACGCGGCCGCCATCGCCGCCGGGATCGCCCGCTCGCCGGCCGACGCCGTCGTCATCGACGGGTTCCGGGGCGGCACCGGCGCAGCCCCGAAGGTCTTCCGCGACCACGTCGGCATCCCGATCGAGGCGGCGGTCGCAAGCGTCGATGCGAAACTCCGTAGTCTTGGGATCAGGAACGAGATCTCGATCATCGCGAGCGGCGGCATCCGGGGAAGCGCCGACGTTGCAAAAGCGATCGCCCTCGGCGCGGATGCGGTCTACATCGGCACCGCGGCGCTTGTGGCGATGGGCTGCCGGGTCTGCGGGAACTGCTACCGCGGCCTCTGCCCCTGGGGGATCGCCACCCAGCGCCAGGATCTCGTGGACCGCTTGGACCCCGACGAGGCCGCACGGCATGTCGCGAACCTCATCCACGCCTGGACGCTCGAGCTCTCCGAACTCCTGGGTGCGGCCGGGATCAACAGCATCGAGAGCCTGCGGGGCAACCGCGACCGGCTCCGGGGCTACATGCTCGACGAGGGCCTGATGGAGGTCCTCGACGTGAAATCGGTGGGGGCGTAACGCCGCCCCCTCTCTTACGACGTCGCGACCTCGACGCACTCTTTCCTTGTCCCGATCCGGGCGAGCGCGCCGCACATCCCGGGGACATAGGCAAGGGCCTTGCCCGAGTCGACCATGATCGAGGCGAACTCATCCATCCGTGGCGAGACGACCATGCAGGTATCCGTGATCACCCGGGCGCCGCTCCGCTCGATGGCGTCCACGAGGTCGGGATTTGCCGCCGCGACCCCGCGGGCCGCGAAGATGTAGAAGGGTTTTGTCGTCGTCTTGCCTCTGAGAAGTTCGGCGAGGTCGCGGAGTTCGTCCACCGAGCAGTGGGGGCACCCGACCGCGACCGCCTCGACCTCGGTCTCTGCAAAGAGAGCCTCGACCTCGTCCCGGGATACCGTCACCCGGTCGAGGTCGTCGGTCGGGAAGTTGAAGACCCGGGTCTCGGGGGTGATCTTATCGACGTGGAAGAGCGCAACCGCCCCTGTCGCGGCCATCGCGGCCCCGAGCGCCTTGAGCTGGTCGCGGTTCGGCCGGATATCCGTAAAGATCGGGATTCGGTTCCCAACCTTCTTTCCGGCGATATGCCCGATCGCGCCCCAGTGGTCGGACCGCGGGCTCGTGCCGCCCTCGACCTCGACGACGACCTGCGGTCGCCGGTTCTCGACGATGTGAAGACCGTAATAGGGGGTTTTTCCGATAATCGCCGCTGCAAGGGCGCTCGGCCCGCCTTCCCGGTTCGTCCGGGCGCCGAGGACAGAGTTCGCGTAAGCGACCGCCGAGGACTCCGCCCATGCCAGGTGCTCGCCGTACTCCGTGATCCGGAGGTAGTAGGGGGTGCAGGTGCACTCGATCTTGATCCCGAGCCTCCGGCAGGCCTGGACGACCTCCATCTGGTGGCGGGCGAACTCTTCGTCGATCCCGAACTCCTGCCACCCCTCCTGCGGCATTCCGATGGGGTTTAAGACCGTCGGGACCGCCACCCGGGCGTCGAGGCTCTGCAGCCAGGCAAGCCCCCATCTCCCGATGGTCTTGTAGGACGCACCGCTCACCTGGGCGCTCGTGATCGGGATGAGTCTCTCGGCCCCGTAGACCCTGCCGAGCGCAACCAGGATCTCCATCATCTTCTGGCGTGTCTCGCCGAACTCGCCGGCGAGCACCCTCTCGTCATCCTTCTCGAGATACATTACGGCCACTCCGCTCTCTTGAATTCGTCCTCTCGCCCCATAACCATCGTGGCATCGACTCCGACCTTCACGTTCGTCCCGTCTGCAAGGCGGGTCGGGTCGAGCGACGAGCCCCGCACCCCGGTGACGATCATGATGTCGGTATCGCCCCTAACCCGGGTCGCGATCGCGTACTCGACGTCGTGGGGGTCGTGAATGTCGATGTCCTCGTCGACCACGACGACGTGTTTGAGGGAGGTATGGGCCGCGAACGCCGCCATGATGGCGTTTTTGGCATCGCCTTGCGTGTTCTTGCGGATCTGGATCACCGCGTGGAGGTAGCCCGCGCCGCCTTTTGTGAGGAGGACGTCGCGCACCGTCGTCACCTCGGCCACGGCGCGGTAGATCTTCGGTTCGTACGGCGCTCCCATCAGGAGCTTGTGCTCGTCGCCGGCGGGAAGGATGCCGTGATAGATCGGGTCCTCCTTGCAGTACATCTTCTCAAACTCAATGATGTGCTGCTGGCGCACGGGGTCGTAGGTCCCGGTGATATCGACAAAGGGGCCTTCCGGCGCCATTTCGGCGGTGATGTAGCCTTCGAGCACGATCTCGGCATCGGGGACCCTAACACCGTTCTCGCACTCCCGGAGTGCTAGTTCCCCGCCCATCAGTTCCGCGGCGTAGGCGAACTCCTTGCCTTCCGGAACACGGGTGCAGGCGGCGAACGTCACGAGGGGATGGGTCCCGATGGTGACCGCGACCGGGAGTTTCTCTCCCCGGGCGAGGGCTGCTTTGAGGAGCGTATGGGTATGCCGCCCCTCCACCAGGCGGGCGACGACCCTGTGATCGTCGAGGACCATCATCCGGTGGATGGAGGCGTTCTCGACGCCATTGTAGCGCGAAAAGACGATCCCGGAGGTGATGTAGCGCCCTGCATCCCCCGGGAAGTGCTTCATGATCGGGAGGCGCGAAAGATCGGCGGGGACGCCGCCCTCGAGCCGCCCGTCATCCACGACGCGGCCGCTGTAGGTCATGGCCGCGAGGTGCCGGACGAGGTCCTTCTCCTCCACGCCGAGCGCCGCTGCAAGCGCCCCGCGGCTTGAGAGGAGGTTCATCACCGCCCTGTGCCCGTCGAGGTCGTGGAAGAAGAGGATCTTATCGGTCCGGCTTGCCATACGGGGAGCCTCGTAGACGGTCGAGCAGGGCCGCTCGATCTCCTCGACCCTGCCGAGCTCCCTCATCCGTTCAATGAAGTTACGCATCGTATCCGCTCCATCGAGTGCCGAGATTATGTTTGACCCCCAGATGATCGAGCACCCGGGCCACCACCATATCGACGAGGTCGTCGATCGTCTCCGGGCGCTGGTAGAAGGGGGGGCTTGCGACCATCACGGTCGCGCCCGCCTCGTCTGCGGCGAGCATGTTCTTTAGATGAATCCGGGAGAGCGGCATCTCTCGCAGGAGGAGGAGAAGGGGCCGCCTCTCCTTGAGGCAGACGTCCGCCGCCCGGCCGATCAGGTTCTCGGCGAGGCCGTTGCTGACCGCTGCAAGCGTCTTCATGCTGCAGGGGACGATCGCCATCCCGTCGTAGCGAAACGAGCCGCTCGCGATATCGGCTGCGAGGTTGCTGTTCTCGGCGTATATGGCGTTGAATCCGTCCAGATCCACGCCCTCGAGCTCGGCTATCTGCCGGGCGGTATCGGAGATGACGATATGCACCGTTGCCTGATCGCAGAGCACCTCGAGCAGGCGGCGGGCGTAGATGACCCCGCTTGCCCCGGTGATCCCGACGACGAACTCTTTTGTCATGGGCTCCTCATGAGTTTATGTCACTGCAAGTTTATCCTGTTTTGTCGCCCGCTTCACCCTGAGCACCTCCATCGCCGCCTGCTCCACGGCCTCGCGGTTTCTCTTCGTTGTGTAGACCCCGAGCCGCCACTGCTGCCGCCGGGTGTCGTTTAGGGTGTTGATGAGCGGGGAGACCTCCTCGATATCGACCATCGCATGGCTGTTCCTGACCCGGACCTCCATCGAGAGGGCTCGCGGAAGCCGGGGGATATCCACAAGGACCTCGTCCTCGGGGACACCGGCGGTCTCGGCGATGGCGGCGGCGATCTCCCGCTCCCGGGCGGGCCCGAGGTCCTGCTGGAGGGCTGCGACGTTCACCCGGTCTTCGCCGACATAGAGCGCCCGTTTGTAGAGGTCCCGGACGTAGACCCGGCGGGCAAGATCGCGGGTGATCGGATTGGTCGAGTGCTTCAGCCGCTCCATGCAGGCCGCGTCGTCCATCCGGGCGAACGCCTCCGGATCGGCGTCGGGGGCGTTTAAGATCTCTTTTCGGAGGGCGTGGACGAACATGCTCGTCGCGATCCGGCTCACGTGGTGGAAGTAGACCGCCGGGCGCATCAGGGTCCGGGCGATGAGGAGCGACTCGGCGGCGTTGATCCCGCCTTCGTGGAGCGCGACGCCGGAGTCGGTCAGGATCGTCGACCGGATCAGCCGGTGGGCGTCGACCGTTCCGTAGGGCACGCCGGTGTAGTGGGCGTCCCGCATCAGGTAGTCCATCCGGTCGACGTCCAGGCTCCCGTGGATGATACTTGCGAGGCGGTGCTCGCCCGAGACGACGGCGCAGACCTCGGCGGGATCGATCCCCTCCGCTTCGAGGATCCCGGCGATCGTCCCCTCCCGGACGAGGTGTTCGATCTCGTGGTGGCTCCGCCCGGTGAACTCCTCCATCACCGGCTCGGTGACGTGGGAGAAGGGGCCGTGGCCGACATCATGGAGGAGGGCGGCCGTGGTGACGAGTTTCGTCTCCTCGTCGTCGAGCCCAAGCTGCTGCGACATGAGCCGTGCAAGGTGCATCGTCCCGAGCGAGTGCTCGAAGCGGGTATGGTTCGCCCCGGGGTAGACGAGGTTTGCAAAGCCGAGCTGGGAGATGTGGCGGAGCCGCTGGACGACCTCCGAGTCGAGCAGCCGGAGCGCGAGCGCGTCCGCCTCGACGTAGCCGTGGACCGGATCTTTGATGATCTTCATCCGTTCTGTTAAGATTCTTGGGAGAGGGGTGATAAATGTATGGAGGAATGATCACCTTCCTTTCCGCCACCCCGGGCTCCCTCCCGTTCATCCAGGGCGTCCGGCAGATCCTCTACGACACCGAGATTGCCGTCGTCGCGTCCACCGCCGGGGACTGCCGGATCTCGGGGGGCCACGTGGCCCCCGAGGTCGATGCAGCCCTCTTCCTCTTTGCCGGCATCCTCGATACCAACCGGTGGTGGGGGATCAAGGGTGACACCTACGCCACCCATAACTACCTCCTGAAGGTGGCGGGGGGCGAGCCCTTCCCGATCGGCGACCGCGCCCGGGCCGTCCAGATCGCCCGGGCGGCGCTCCTCGATGCCGGCCTGACCCTGACGGAGGCGGTTCGGGCGCAGTCCTCCTCGCTCAAGATCGGGGCGACCGTCCTCCCGGTGACCGACGAAGAGTGCGGCCTCCTCATCGACACCGGGACCGAACGCCTCCCGCTCCTCACCTACCTGATGACCGCTCCGTCCGATACCGAGGTGCGGGAGATCGTCTCTGCCGCACCCGCCCCTCCGGCGGTCACGGACGAGGTGCGGGCGGTGATCGAGGGAAGCGACGCCGTCGTGATCGGACCCTCAAGCCCGGCCGCAAGCGTCCTTCCAATCCTCGAGTGCGCCGGGATGCGGGACCTCCTCCGCGACCGGTTCGTCGTCGCAGTCTCGCCGTTCCGCGGGGGCGTCGCGCCGGACCCGAAGGACGCCGCGCTCATGTATGCCGCCGGAGAGAAACCGACCTCCCCGGGGGTCTCCCGGCTCTACGGGGATATCGTCGACGTCTTTGTCCAGGACCGCCACGACCCCGACGAGGTCCCCGGCTCGCTCCGGCTGGAGACCAGCCTCCTGCACCGCCGGCAGGCCGAGTCACTCGCCTGGGACGTCATGGCGGTCATACGGCACGCGGTTTCATGAACCGGCGGGTCTATAGCGCACACGCGATTGGAAACAATCATATAAGGATGGACCTGATACGCTAATTATCCAATGATTACCTTCCTCTCAGGCGGGACCGGGACCCCAAAGCTCCTCCGCGGAATGCGCGAGCTGCTGGAGGAGCGGGAGATCGCGGTCGTCGTCAACACGGCCGAGGATATGTGGCTCTCGGGCAACCACCTCTCTCCCGACGTCGATACGGTCATGTACCTCTTTGCGGGCATCCTCGACACCAGCAAGTGGTGGGGAATCCACGGCGACACCTTCATCACTCACGACCTTCTCAAAAGACTCGGCATCAACGAGTTCATCGCCGTCGGTGACCAGGACCGGGCGATCCACGTCGCACGGGGTGAGATGCTCCGGAACGGAATAAGCCTCACCGAGGCGACGAAGGCCCTCTGCAAGACCCTGACCGTCCAGGCAACGGTTCTTCCCATGACCGACTCCCCCGTGACGACCTACGTCCGCACGAAGATGGGCGAGATGCACTTCCAGGAGTACTGGGTGAAGCACCGGGGGGATGTGGCGATCGACGGCGTCGTCCGCAGGTTCAGCGAGCCCCCGGTCGCGACAGAAGAGGTTATCGAGGCGATTGAGAGAAGCGATGCCGTGGTGGTCGGGCCGAGCAACCCGGTCACGAGCATCTCCCCAATCCTCGAGTGCGCCGGTGTGAGGGAGGCGCTCCGCCGGCAGCGTGTCATCGCGGTAAGCCCCTTCATCGGCGATGCGCCGGTCAGCGGCCCGGCGGCGGCTCTGATGCGTGCGTTTGGAAAGGAGGCCTCCTCCGCCGGGACCTGCAGTCTCTATGAGGACTTCGTGGATGTCTTCATCCAGGATATCCGGGATCCGGTCGCGATCGAGGGGGCTCTGCGCCTCGATACCCTCATGGTCAACCGGGGCAAGAGCCTCGATCTCGCTAAAAATATCCTCTCTTTGATTTACGGGTGCTAGATCCTTCACCCACTCTTCTGCTTTTTGCGGTAGTCTTCTATCGCGGCGTGGAGCGCCTCTGCCGCGAGGTTCGAGCAGTGCATCTTCCGGGGCGGCAGCCCATCGAGTTCGCTCGCCACGTCGTCGCGGGTGATCTTCATCGCTTCGTCGAGCGTCTTCCCTTTGGCCATGTCGGTCACCATGCTGCTCGTGGCGATTGCCGATCCACACCCGAACGTCCGGAACTTGATATCCTCGATGACGTCGTCCTTGACCTTGATGAAGATCTCCATGATGTCCCCGCAGACCGGGTTGCCGACCTTGCCGTAGCCGTCCGGGTTCTCAATCACCCCGACGTTGTGCGGATTCATGAAGTGCTCCATCACCTTCTGGCTGTATCCGATCTGTTCTGCCATAGTGTTACCGTCCTATAGCGGTGTAACAACCTGTAGGAGTTTAACTGTTTCTCTGGCGGCCTCGGCGATCCGGGGCACCTCGTCCGACCCATTGCCGCGCCCGGGTGTTGGGTCGTGATAGTGCCCCGGATCCTCTGGAATCCTCCCTAAAACGTAATGACTGCATCGGCATCGATGGCGAGGTCGTTTAGGGTAAGGGAACCGACGACCCGCCCCTCCTCGATGAAGTCCCCTCGCTCGAGGCCGAGAGTCTCGGTGCTCTGCTCGCAGATGTAGATCTTTGCTCCCGCGGCGATCGCCTGGTCCCTCATCTCAGAGAGTTTCGGGAAGTTGCCGGCCTGGATCTCCTCCGCCGCCCCTCTCTTGACGACCGTCACCCCTTTGATCATGAAGAAGATGTCCACGTCCACGCCCATTGCTCGCGCCGCGGTAGCGAGAACGAACGGCGCATACAGCCTCTCGGGAGTGTCGATACCGCTGGTCTGGATATAGAGTATCCGTGCCATACATCAAACTCCTGCCCGGATGGAACGGAGGTCCCCTCCCCGGCCGCTCTCTCACGGCTCATCTGCTCGGCCGGCGCCTGTCAGCCACGCAAGCCTCCAGTCTCCATCCGATCACTTCGCTTCTACAGGCGCCACCCTCCCCTTGCGCAGGATGATGGTCGTAACACCCGAGGTGACATGCTCCTCCTCGATCGTATGTCCGCTCTCACCGGCCCAGTTCCGAACCATCTCGACAAGATCGGGTTTATCGGTCGTTACCTGCAGGATCTGCCCCTCGTTGAGCGCCTTCATCTCCGTCTCGATCGAGAGCATGGGCGACTGGCAGATGCCAACGCAGCTGACTGTCTTATCCGCATACATCATCCCTATCACCTACTTCATCTTCCGGATGCAGAACCTCATGACTCCGTCAACCTTTTCGAACTTCACGATCTCGTGACCCATCCGGTCTGCCCAGCGCCGGATGTCCTCCTCTGCGGCAGGGTCGTCCGCCTTGACCATGAGCACCTCTCCGACGTCGAGTTTCTCGATGGCCTCTTTTGTCATCGTGACCGGCATGGGACAGTAGAGCCCGATACAGTCCACGACCGCCATGGGTTTATTCTCCAATTCCATCTCTGTACCTTCCTTTGGGGTGCGCGTGTGGGAATCCGAGCATCGTAGCGCGTCATGGGCAGACTCCCGGCCGCACCGGATCATGTACCGATGGCATATATGCGTTTCTCTGACAAACGTCCGGTACGAAAAACCGCATAGATCGGCCATGATTGCCGGGGATTTGGAGAATCCCCCGCTGTCTCGCCTCGATTAGGGGATCCGTTTACAGGGTGACGACGGGTACCTGGAAACCCTGTTCTTTTGGTCTATCGGTAGTCCCCTCCCCCTCAGTTGAGCATGACTAAATACCATTTTTAACGCGCTTTTTTCTAATTTGGTGGTATATTCGGGGGCTATTCCTAAAAATAGGAAAAATTTTGCCCCATTATTAAATTTATGGCTGTTATAACCGAAAACATTAAAAAATCAAGTGATAGATGATCTCTAATGTTTGTTCCGACCAAGTGTTTCTTTACAAAAGGTGTGGGGATCCACAAAGACAAACTGGCATCGTTTGAACTGGCCCTCAGGCAGGCAGGCATCGAGAAATACAATCTTGTTTACGTCTCGAGTATCTTTCCCCCGAACTGTCAGCTGATATCGAAGGAGGAAGGCTTAAAGGAACTCTCTCCGGGCAGCATCGTCTACGTCGTCATGGCCCGGAATGAGACCAATGAACCGAGCCGGCTTGTCTCTGCCGCCATCGGACATGCAATGCCCAAGGAGAGCGACGCCTACGGCTACCTTTCCGAGCACCATGCCTTCGGAGAGACCGCGGAAGTGTCGGGCGAGTACGCCGAGGACCTTGCGGCGACAATGCTCGCGACAACGCTCGGCATCGAGTTCGATCCCGACCAGGCATGGCAGGAACGCGAGCAGATCTACAAGGCGAGCGGACGGATTATAAGCACGACGCATACCTGTCAGGCGGCGGAAGGGGATATGAGCGGCCGCTGGACCACGGTCATTGCTGCGGCGGTCTTCCTGTAAGTCCACACCACCCCGGGCGGCCGCCCTCTTTTCCCGCGGCCGTCCGGGTCCAACCATATCAACCCCTCTTGGCGGAGCGTTCCTCCGGGCTGGAGCGCAAGACAAAATACCTCCCGGGGCCCACACTGTATCCAGGTTTTTCACATGCGTCAACCAATACAGGCCGTAACCCCCAAGACCGAATATGCTGAGGTCATTGGATGGGTGCACGAGGTCCGCGACCTCGGTGGACTTGCGTTCTTTGTTATTCGTGATAGATCCGGCATCATCCAGGTGACTATCCCGAAGAAGAAGGTCACGGCTGAGGTTCTTGAGACTGTCCGGAACATCTCAAGAGAATCCGTGGTCCGGGTCCGTGGCCAGGTAAAGGCGATCGAGAAAGCACCCGGCGGACGCGAGATCGTCCCCGAAGAACTTGAGATCATCAGCCTTGCGGAGAGCCCGCTCCCGCTCGACGTCGCCGAGAAGGTCCCGGCCGAGCTCGATACTAGGCTTGACTCCCGGTTCCTGGACGCGAGAAAACCGCGTGTCCGCGCCATCTTCTTCATCCGCTCTGCGGTGACCTGCGCCGCGACCGCGTTCCTTGCCTCACGGGGCTGCATCAATATCACCACCCCGAAGATCGTCGCCGCCGCGACCGAGGGCGGTACCGAGCTCTTCCCGATCGCCTACTTCGAGAAAGAGGCCTTCATGAACCAGAGCCCGCAGCTCTATAAGCAGATGATGATGGCTGCCGGGTTTGAGAGCGTCTTTGAGATCGGTCCCATCTTCCGGGCCGAGGAGCACAATACCGTCCGCCACCTCAATGAGGCGACGAGCCTCGATGTCGAGGTCTCGTTTGCGGACCACAACGACGTCATGGAACTCCTGGAAGACCTGATCATCCACGTCTACGAGACGGTCGCAAAGACCTGCAGCAACGAACTCGCGGAGCTCGGGATCGAACTTGCGGTTCCGAAGAAGCCGTTCCCCCGGATCCCGTATATCGAGGCGATCGAGATCGCAAACCGCACCATCGAGGAGAAGATTGCCTTCGGCGGTGACCTCTCCCCGGCGGCCGAGCGGGCGGTCGGCGATGCG
Organism: Methanoculleus thermophilus; assembly: GCF_001571405.1. Classification (NCBI taxonomy): domain Archaea; kingdom Methanobacteriati; phylum Methanobacteriota; class Methanomicrobia; order Methanomicrobiales; family Methanomicrobiaceae; genus Methanoculleus; species Methanoculleus thermophilus. Next base: position 273,362 of record NZ_BCNX01000006.1, read on the forward strand.
GTCGGGACGCACTACTTCATCGTCGATTGGCCGACCGATACCAGGCCCTACTATGCGATGCCCTACCCGGACAGGCCTGAGTTCTGCAAGGCCTTCGACCTGATGCACCCCAGGATGGAACTTGCCTCCGGTGCCCAGCGTATCCACGACTATAACCTCCTGGTGGAGCGGATCCGCGCAAAGGGCCTCTCCCCCGAGAGTTTCGAGTTCTACCTAAAGACGTTCCGCTACGGGATGCCTCCGCACGCCGGATGGGGCCTCGGCATCGAGCGTCTCGTGATGACGATGCTCGATCTCGGAAACATCCGCGAGGCGGTGCTCTTCCCGCGCGACCGACACAGACTGACCCCATGACCCTGACGAGCGTGCGTCTCCCGACCACCGTGGTCGGGAGCTACCCGGTGGTGAAAGGCTCGGGGCTTTTTGCCCGCATGAACCCGCTCAAGCATGCGGTGGAGGTAGCGGTCGCCGACCAGATCAGTGCCGGGATCGATATCATCTCCGACGGCCAGGTCCGGGGCGACATGATCCGGGCCTTCACCTCCCACCTCCCCGGTATCCGGGGGTCTTCGGTCGTCGGAAAGGTCCAGCCGGCACAGCGTCCCATAACGCTCGCGGACACAAAGTACGCCCTCTCCCGGCACCCGAAGGTGAAGGGGATCCTCACCGGTCCGAGCACGCTTGCACACGGTCTTGCCATCGAGACGTCGTTCTACCGGAACAAGGAAGAACTGGTCCTCGATCTTGCTCAGGCGCTCGCAGTCGAGGCGAGACACCTCCAGGACGCCGGGGTTGCCCTCATCCAGGTCGATGAGCCCATCTTCTCGACGGGGGCGGCAAACATCGCCGTCGGCCGGGAGGCGGTGAACGCGATCGCCGGGGTGCTGCGCACTCCCGTCTGTCTCCACGTCTGCGGGAACCTCGAGACTGTCATCGATGATATTCTCAGAACAAACGTCGCCATATTCGATTTTGAGTTCGCAAACAACCCCGGAAATCTCGAGGTGCTCTCGGAGAAGGATCTCCGGGGCCGGATGGTCGGCTATGGGTGCGTCGACTCGGCAGATCCGGGGATCGAGAGTATTGAAGCGATCAAAAAGAGGATCGAGGCCGGGGTCGATATCTTCTCGCCGGAGGCGATGCTCCTTGATCCTGACTGCGGTATGCGGATGCGGACGCGGGATGAGGCGTTCGGCAAACTGAAGAATATGGTCGCTGCGGCGAAACTTGTCCGGGCCGAGTATACGGACTAGGCCGCCGGCGTCCCTCTCCCGGATGTCGCGCCAAAAAGAGTATTCTCCTTAAACCACCCTGCTCGTCGTCGAGAGTTCAAGCCCCTTTGCTATGATATGGTAGGGGATCACCCGCTGCGGCACCTCCCCGCCTTTGAGTTTCTCGACGGCGAGCGTCCGCTCGACCTCGTTGCCGTGGATCTCGTGTCTGAGAACGATGAAGACGTCGGCGGCGCGCATCATTCGCGCCTCCTCGAGGGGCGTGTGGTGGTTGGTGTAGAGGAGGTAGACGATGTTTGCCCCTCTATCGATGATCCCGCGAGTATCCTCGAGGACGAACCTCGTGGCCGCATCAATCCCCCAGGCGGTGATCAGTGTGGAGAGAGAGTCCACGACAATCCTCTCCCCCTGCATGGCTCCGGCGAGCGCCGCGGCATCCATCCCCCGTGCGTCGGTCATGCCCTCCTCGGGCACGGCATCGAGCATCAGGTAGGTGCCTCCCTCCTCTCCCGCCTGCCAGAACTGTTGCGCCAGGAGTTCGAGACCGCTTAGTGGGGATCCGGAGATGATGATGCGGGTGCCTGGCGGGACCCCCCCGTTGAGCACAAGATCCAGGCCTGCGATTCCTGTAGAGCGCCTTATGATTTCTGCCAAATCGTTACCCCGGAGAACTCCTCCAGCGTATCTATACGCCGCCTTCTCCTTAAAATACTACCCCCGGGACGTGATTCAGCACGCGCCGCCGGTGTTGCAGTATTCCTCCCGGAGACGCTTTCGGAGGAGTTTCCACCCGTTCACCCGGGGGATCTCGTCGACAAGGATGACCCGGCGGGGGACCTTGTAGCCTGCAAGGCGTTCGCGGGCGAAGGCTATGATCTCTTCGGGTGAGATGCCATTTCCGGCAGGGACCACCACCGCCACCGGCACCTCTCCCCGATGCTCGTCGCTGCACCCGAATACCGCCACGTCGCGGATGCCCGGGTGCTGGACCAGGACGTCTTCCACCTCGGTCGGGTAGACCTTCCAGCCCGACATGACGATCATGTCCTTCTTGCGGTCGGTGATATACAGCATGCCCGCTTCGTCCAGGTGGCCGATATCGCCGGTCAGGAACCAGCCGTCGGGGAGGAAGGCCGCGGCGGTCTCTTCCGGCATCTGCCAGTAGCCGAGCGCCACCCCCGGCCCCCGGAGCGCGATCTCGCCGTCAACGCCTACGCCCAGTTCCCGGCTTGGATCGTTTACATCGACGATCTTCACCTCCGAGAACCCGACCGGGGTGCCGACACTCTTATACTCGTCCGCAGTCGCGTAGTGTTCGGGACGGATGGCGGTCCCGGTTCCGACGACGACCGTCTCCGAGAGGCCGTAGGCGTTGACGATGGGTATGCCGAACCGCTTGTGGAACGGTTTCCAGACCCCGGGGGTCAGGGGGCCGCCGCCGCTGATCATCACCCGGGCGGTGGCGAGGGCCGCCTCGGTCCCCGGCGGGGTCTGGATGAGGGAGTGGATCACCGGCGGCATTCCGGCGACGACTGTGGCCCGGTATTCCCTTGCGAGTTCGAGGTAGCGGTCGAGGTCGAACCGCTCCATAATGACGTACGTCCCGCCGGCCCGGAGGGTGGCGATCCCCCAGCTGATGCCGACGTGGCCCATGGGGTAGATCCCGAGGTAGATGTCGTCCTCGGTGAGCCGCAGGACATCCCGCTCGGCATCCATCGCCGCGATCCAGTTCCCGTGGGTGAGCATCGCGCCCTTCGGTTTGCCGGTGGTGCCGCTCGTGTACTGGATCTGGCAGAGGTCGTCGAACCGGCAGTGGGCGGCCCGGAGGCACGGTTCAGCACCAAGGAGGTCGGTCCATGGGACAGCGCCCGCAGCCTCTCCGCCGACGGAGATGACGTTTCGGAGCATCGGTGCCTGATCCCGGATCCGCTCGACGAGGGCCGCACCCTCCACGTCGGTGATGACGGCGGCGGCCCCCGCGTTATGGATGGCATAGAGGACCTCGCCCTCGCGGTAGACCCGGTTCGTCGGGACCGCGACGGCCCCGATCCGCCAGAGGGCAAGGTAGGCGATGAGGTATTCCGGCGAACTGTCCAGATAGATGCAGACCCGCTCCCCGTGTTCGATGCCGAGCGCGAGGAGCCCGCCGGCAACCCGGGCGACCCGGTCCCGGAGGTCGGATCGGGTATAAGACTCCTTCCGGGAGGGGACGATGAGAGCGATTTTATCGGGGTTACAGGCGTTGGCATCGAGGAATGTGGTACAGTTCGGCATGTGGATACTCCGTGTTGCAGGGTTGAACTTCGGTGTATATACTTGTCCATAACGGTGTAAATAGGTTGCCCAAGGGGAGGTTTGCGATCATGGGTCGCCACCGGAATAAGGGTGAGGAGGCCCCTCTGCCCGCAATTATCCCAATATCAAGGACGGATCGCCGCAAAAAAAAGAGTTTTGATCTTTCGGTTACTGGTATTCCAGCGGCTGCGTCTCTTTCGGCAGCCCGCCCTTGAAATGCTGCTGGATCTTCTGGTAATACTGCCGGAGCCGATCGTTCATCGTCGCGTGCACCCTCTCCCGTGCCCGCTCGAAGTGCGCCTGGTTCACGAGGGGGGCCCCTTCCCGCATGGCAAGCATGGCCGCCTCTCTGCCGAGCGCCTCGAGGTCCGAGCCGACGAACCCCTCGGCATCGGCCGCGACCTTTCGCAGGAGCTGGGTCCGGGCGGGGTCGTCGATGGTAATCTTCTGCTCGGCGAGGAGGTCGACGATCTTCTTCCTCCTTACGTGGCGGGAGAGCCCTTCTTCTCCCTCGCTTGCCGCAATCGCGGCACGCTGGGTCCTGAAGTCCTCAAGGCTCGCCTGGCGGTTGGTCCCGACGGCCAGGATCAGATCCTCGATCTCGTTCTCCGAGAGCCCCTCCGTCATGGCCACGAGGTCCTCGATCACGGAGCCCTCGATCGGCATGTAGCGGGTGTGAATCCCGAGGATCTTCTCCCGATCATCCCGGCTGGGCTCGCCGATATAGACGAGCCGGTCGAACCTCCCCGGCCGCAGAAGCGCCGGGTCGACCATATCCGGCCGGTTCGTTGCGCCCATCACCACCACGCCGCGGAGTTCCTCAAGACCGTCGATCTCGGTCAGGATCTGGTTTAAGACGCTCTCGATCACGTGCGACTCGGTGCCGGCGCCGCGGGCGGTGGCAAGAGCGTCCAGTTCATCGAAGAAGATGATCGACGGGGCCACCTGTCGGGCCTTCTTGAAGACCTCGCGGACGGCACGCTCGCTCTCGCCGACCCACTTCGAGAGGAGTTCGGGTCCTTTGACCGGCACGAAGTTCGCCCCGCTCTCGCTTGCGACTGCCTTTGCAATGAGGGTCTTTCCTGTTCCCGGCGGCCCGTAGAGGAGGACACCCTTCGGCGGCTCGATGCCGAGTTCCTCGAACCGCTCGCGGCGGGTGAGCGGATACTCGACCGCTTCGCGGATATCCTGCTTTGCCTCTTCAAGTCCGCCCACATCTTCCCACGATATGTGCGGGACCTCAAGGAGGATCTCACGCATGGCGCTCGGGCCTACGTCACGGAGGGCGTCGCGGAAGTCTTTCCCCTGCACCTCCATCTTCTCGAGGATCTCCGGCGGGATCTCCTCGGCCTCCATATCGATCTCGGGGAGGTAACGCCGCAACGCCTTGATCGCTACCTCACGGGCGAGGGCGGCAAGGTCCGCACCGACGAACCCGTGGGTCTGCTGGGCGATTGAAGAGATCACCACGTCGTCCGCAAGCGGCATACCGCGAGTGTGGATCTGGAGCACCTGAACCCGGTCGTCCTCCGAGGGGACCCCGATCTCGATCTCGCGGTCGAACCGTCCGGGACGCCGGAGGGCCGGGTCGATGGCGTCAAGCCGGTTGGTGGCGCCGATCACCACGACCTGTCCCCGTTCCTCAAGCCCGTCCATCATCGTCAGGAGCTGGGCCACGACACGCCGTTCGACCTCTCCGGTCACCTCTTCACGTCGGGGTGCGATCGAGTCGAGCTCGTCGATGAAGATGATGGCAGGAGCATGCTGCCGGGCGTCCTCAAAGACCTCGCGGAGCCGCTGCTCGCTCTCGCCGTAGTACTTCGAGATGACCTCGGGCCCCGCAATCGAGATGAAGTGGGCACCGCTCTCGCTTGCGACCGCTTTTGCGATGAGGGTCTTTCCCGTTCCGGGCGGTCCGTAGAGGAGAACACCCTTCGGGGGCTCGATGCCGAGCTTACGGAAGATCTCGGGATGCCGCATGGGCAGTTCGATCGTCTCACGGACGCGCTGCAACTCGTCCTTTAAGCCGCCGATATCCTCGTAGCTGATCCGTTTCACGCCCTCAAACCCGGCAGCAGGTTTGTCGGAGAACTCGATCTTCGTGTTCTTGGTGATGATCACGGCGTTCTCCGGCTCGACCACCACGGCCTTGAATGCAACCAGCTGGGGCTGCATGAACGGGAGCCCGGCCTGGATCGGCACGGAGTCGTTCTTGACGATCGGGAAGTCGATCAGCTTGTTGACGACGCTGCTGTAGTTGATGGGAAGCTGCTTTGGGAGGTCCTCAGGAGGTGCAAGCACGACCCGTTTCGCCTCGACCTCTTCGTCCAGCGTTTTTACCTTTACGCGGTCTCCGATGCTAGCACCGGTGTTGAGCCGTGTAAAATTATCGATGCGGACCTTACCCTGGTGCCAGTCGTTCACCATGGCACGCCAGACTTTGGCCACAGTGCGACGCTTACCCTCAATAGCGACGAGGTCTCCGGGGCTGAGCCGGAGCTGCAGCATGGTGTCTGGGTCAAGACGTGCCTTGCCCGCCCCCTGATCCTCCGGATACGCGCTATCCACCTTCAAGTATATCTCGGGCATTACCTCTAGTTCTTATATTTCGGGGATTTATAAGTACTGGAGGCGCATGAAAGTACTTCTCTTCGACCCGTTCAACGGAGCCGCGGGCGACATGATCATCGGTTCTCTCCTCGATCTGGGGGCGGACGAGGGGTTTGTTCGGGCGGCGATGCGCTCCGTCGTCGGAGAGCCGACAATCGAGCGGGTGGACCGCTCCGGTATCCAGGCCATCCAGGTGAGGACGAACGCACCGGTGCAGCATCGATCGCTTGACGAGGTGCTCGATATCGTGGCAGGAAGCGACGCCCCTGCGGCCGCACGCGAGATGGCCCGCCGGGTCTTCCTCCGGATACACCGGGCCGAGGAGAGCATCCACGGAGAGGGCGCGCACTTTCATGAGGTGGGTGCGGACGACGCGATCGCCGATGTTCTCGGGGCCTGCACCGCACTCCACTCCCTCGGCGTCGAGAAGGTCGCCGTTCACCCGGTGGCCCTCGGCCGGGGTTTTGCGGTAGGTGCACACGGGACCTTCCCCATTCCGGCCCCTGCAACCGTGGCCATCCTCGCGGAGTCCAATCTCGCGACCGTTCCGGGGAACGAGGAGCGTGAACTCTGCACCCCGACGGGGGCCGCACTCCTTGCCGAATTCTCGACGACCCGGTCACAGGATCTCGGCCCTGCGGCAATCCGGGCGGTCGGCTACGGGGCGGGGAGCAGGAACCCCCCGGGGAGGCCCAACGTCCTGCGCTCGATGATCCTTGAGACGGAGGAAAAGGGCCACGGCGACCGGGTGGATATTCTCGAGACGAACGTGGACGACGTCACCGGGGAGGCCCTCGCCTATACGCTCGGCCGTCTGATGGAGGAGGGGGCTAGGGATGCAAGCGCAAGCCCCATCGTGATGAAGAAGGGCCGGAGCGGACACCTCGTCCGTGTCATCTGCCGTCCCGAAGCGACCGATCGCCTCGTCGGCGTGATGGCCGCAGAACTAGGGACGCTCGGGATACGCTGCATACCGATGGTTCACCGCTCCGTCGCCGAGCGGACCGTCGAGCGAATCACGGTCAGCTTGCGCGGGCAAGAGATCGCGGTAGACGTCAAGTGCGGTTGGTCGGGAGGAAAGATCACCTCCTTCAAGGCGGAGTACGAGCAGGCGGCAGCATACGCGAGGGATCTCGGGATTCCGCTCCGGGAGGTCACGGGAACGGTTGAGGCGGCTGCACGCCGGATCTTTCTCGAGCGGGGTGTGCTTGACCCATGAAGTCCGAGCGTGTCAGCACGGGGTGCCGGCCCCTCGACGACCTGCTGGGCGGCGGGCTCGAGCGGCGGGCCATCACCCAGATCTACGGCGAACCGGCGAGCGGAAAGAGCACCCTCTGTCAGATGGCCACGGTGGCCTCTCTCCGGGCCGGGAACTCGGTCGTCTACATCGATACTGAGGGGTTCTCGGTCGAGCGCTTCTCGCAGATTGCCGGAGCGGATGCAGGGACACTTGCGGACCGGCTCTACCTCTTTGAACCGTTCGATTTTGCCCAGCAGGGGGTGATGATCGCCGATGCGGAAGGGCTGCTCAAGAGAGACGGTCACGCCCCCGTCGACCTCATCGTGATGGACTCGGCGACCGCACTCTACCGGACCGAGCTCGATCTTGGGCGGGAAGCACTGCGCAAACTCCTGCGCCATATCATAAAACTCCTCGGGCTTGCGAAGAAGTACGATATCCCGGTCCTGATCACCAACCAGATCTACGTGGACGTGGAGCGGGAACGGGTGGCGGGTCTTGGGGGGACGGCGCTTGAGCACATCTCAAAGGCCATCGTGAAGCTCGAGAAGAAGGATGGTTCCCGGCGGGCGATGCTTGCAAAGCACCGGTCCCGGCCGGAAGGGCTCTCGTTCGATTTTGTGATCACCGAAGACGGGATCAGAACGATATAACGCCGGTAAAGACCGTCTCGGCGGGGCCTTCCATCGTGACGGTCTCGCCAAACCGGATGACGAGCGGGCCGCCTTTTGTCTCGACCCGCACCGTATCACCGGTCTTTCCGAGGTGGCGGGCGACGGCGGCGGACGCCGTGGCCCCTGTCCCGCAGCTGAACGTCTCGTCCTCGACGCCGCGCTCGAACGTCCGGATCCGGAGCGAGCCGTCGCCCGCCTCTTCGACGAAGTTGACGTTCGCACCCTCAGGGAAGGTGGGGTGGTTCCGGATGACCGGGCCGACGGCGGCGATATCGACGGCGCCGATCTCCTTTACAAAGATGACGGCGTGGGGGACGCCGGTGTTTGCGGCATACACGGTGAAGTTCAGGATCTCCTCTTTATATTCGCCGTCCCCGACGGCGGGGATGGCGCTCCGCTCGAAGGCCGGCGTCGGCATCGTGATCGTCGCCGTGAACTCGTCGTCGGTATAACCCATTTTCACCGGGACTATCCCGGCCCCGGTCTCGACCGAGCAGGACTCTTTGACGTAGCCGGCATCGTAGGCGTACTTCGCGAGGCACCGGATGCCGTTCCCGCACATCGCGGCCTCGCTCTCGTCGGGCTGAAAGAGCCGCATCCTGATATCGGCGGCATCGGATGCCTGGAGGAAGAGGACGCCGTCCCCGCCGATGCCGAACCTGCGGTCGCAGAAGAGCGCTGCAAACGCTCCCTTCATCTCCTCGGGGATGGCTTCCTGTTCGAATTCGTCAATCAGAATAAAGTCGTTGCCGTTTCCCTGCAGTTTGGTAAATCCGATCTCCATCTCCATAGTGTAGCCTCTCTATTGTAGGTATTGGGAGCGGCGGGTGATAAACGGTGGTGCCCGGGTGGAGGATGGGGGATCTTTGAGATGGTCCTCTGCCTTCCCGGCATGAGTGCATCTACGATGTCGGAACAGATGATCGGTTCCTACTCCTCCATGTGCCTCTCGGATATAATGAAACAGCGGACAGCAGAATCAACCCGGAGACCAGGTAACGGATGCCTCTTGCATGGGGCATTCCACAGACCGAAGGTAGCAGGAGAGGTCGAAGGCAAAAAGGGGGACGGCGATGATCAGGCCGATCTTCCAGAACCATCCACCGATGCTGCAATCGCCACCATCTCATCCATCTCCTGTGTGCCGGAAAGGCAGTATGCATAGCGGCTATCACTCCAACGAAGCATGTTTTCCCCATCTCCGGGAGTAAACGTTCCGTTTGTCCCGTCGATCGTCACCCCAACAGAACCTGTGGTTTTCTGCCCCGGGCAGGGGTTGCCCGGGACAGGCACCTGCGTGATACGAAGTTCATCCTCGCCTTTCGCGTAGATCAAGGATATTCGGTTGTCCGGTTCGCCATGCTGTAATGCATACGAAAAAGAGTAGCCACCTGGCAGATACGATGGTACCGGGAGATCCGTACCAAACTTTTCATGCACCTCTTTTAGCGTATACACGATGACGGGTGTTATCGCAAGTGGTGGAGCGGTTGGATCGGTTGTAGGGCCGATAATAGATCCGTTGCTGCCGGAATCGGATTTTTGAGGCTCTTCCCCGTAATCGAGGCATCCTGCAGCAACCAATCCCACAACCAGTAGTACAAAGGTTACTAGAGTAAGCATTTTTGGGTTCATGTCAACTCCTCTTCTCCTGTAAATCATTGTACAACTGATCAATACTTGGATAAAACGTGAAGAAATCAGCAGGACAATCAATTGTAAGTTCATCAGGGCGCTTATTGAACAACGCTAACATTTTTTTGGGCACACGAAGAACCACGATGCCTTCATCATCTCTGATTTCTGAAGGGGAATAGAATGTTGTTATTTCGGCGTCGCATCCTTGATGTGCCGTTAAACTTGATTTCTCAGCCGTTAATTTGACTAGCCGGGGATCAGTGCTTTCGTTATTCTCTAGTATCCACGATTCGGAAAAAACCAGAGTGATCAACTCTGATTCATCAAGGGGATCTGCAATTTTAATGTCGTCGGTGATATAGTCAGGGGTGACGGCGTATCTTGAAGGCTCTGGCCCCTCTACAAGGGAAGTTGTTCGGTTTTCACCTGCACTTACAACAGACACCATCATCACACTCACCAGCAGCACGGCGAGGAGCATGGAAAATGCCTGCATTCCAATTTTTCCGTTCATTTCACATTCCTCCAGGGATTTCCCGGAGGCAGGAGAGGCATACCTTCAAGTACGGGAAGCGCACACATTCCCTTTGCCTCCGGGCGCGCGGGACGTTCACCCATCCGATTCGTTACTGGCCGGGTGAACCTCCGCACCGTTGCAGGCGCCGCCTGCGGCACTCATGATTGAAAACTTAACGTTCCTCCTATATCCCTTTTCTGTCACGATCATCTACACGTCGGGGCATTGCATCCATTTGGCTCTCTTAAATATGCCGCAGCCGTCAAGGACCTGTGCTGAGATGATCGATAGGAGAGACCTGATGCCAGGAGGTCACGCCAGCCGGTATTTGGCGGGTCCGGGGCAGTGTCTCTCCCCGGGGACCTCCTTCATGACCACGTCGTCAGCACCACGTAATACACACTCTCGTACTCTATGAGCGGGTACTGCCCGGTCTCCCGGTCGGGGCCGTAGGCATCGCGGAGCGCCTTGCTCTCTGCGTACGAGACTTGAGCGCCTCCGATGACGCGCTGGTCCCGCGAGCCTCACTCCCACGCCGACGGGTTGTGCTCTTCGCCCCGGATCACTGCATCGAGCGCGGGGTGCTGCTTTAAGTCCTGGTCGGTCAGGTGGATGACGGATGCATTCTCCGGGGGAGCAGCTGGGACCCTCATGACGGGCGGGCATACCAAGAGGGCGGTGCCTCCTGTGTAGGTCTGCTTCATGCCGTTTTTCCTCCAAGTTTTCGTCTTCGGATAACGGGGCGGAACGTGGACAAACTCCAGACCACAGGACCCACGCCGAAGGGGAGGAGCCGCCGCCTGACCCTCCGGCATCAGGCCGCTCCCGTTGCTTTACGGATGAAGACGAGGTGACCCCAGGGGGAGGACGACGCCGGTTGCTCCCCGGGCCGTGACCAGCCGGGTTCCGTATCGATCTTGATACCCGCCAGAACGTGCCACGCGGTGTCGTTCGCGGCGGGCTGTATTCCCACGACCTTCGAAACAGGTGTCAGGTTGAGCGAACCGGTGGCACCCTGGGTAAAGTATCCGCACCCGGTAGTCCAGGCGACGCCTGTCGTGTCGTGAGCGTGAAACCCGACCGGGCGGCCGAACAACCCGGAGAATATGCCGAAGATATCGAAGGTGTTCAGGAGTTTTCCGACAACGTCTCCTGGGGACATCGGGTATCGCGGGGAGGTCTGGGGGCTGGATTGGCTGAAGAATCCACCAAAAGGCTTTAGAGAGTAATATGCCGTGTCCAGGTCATAACTTACGCAAAATCCCGAGTTTCTCCAGCCCTCCTCCGGCGTCATAGCGATGTAAGACCCGAGGCAGAAATACTCGTGACCCGGATCACTGTCGTTAGAGTGCTGCTGGTAAAGTACCGTTGTTGCGATCATCTGTCCGGCGCCCGGGGATACCCGGACGGTCGTGTGGCGTGCGACCTCGACATACTCGTCGGACAAACCGGCCGCATCACGGAGATATTCACGCACCACCAGGGCTTCCTTGCCGGATATCCAGTCCTCCGCCCGGGCCGCAAAACCGTCCGGTGCCGAGGTCGCTCTATCAGTCACCTCGGCGTAGGATACCGTGGCACCGTCGGGGAGGACACAAGTGTAGTATCCGGCGAGCTCTGCGTCAGGGGGGATATTCGGGAAGAAGACCGCTTCATACCGGAAAGACCGATCTATGTTGGAAAGGACGGAGGAAATACCGGGCACGCGGTCTCTCCAGTCAGTTACCTCACGCGGCGAGAGGTTTTCATGAGATAGGTAGAGCGAATCCGTATTCGAACTATTGAAACCGTCATAAGATGAGTTCCCGGGAAGCGCACAGGCTACATCGATCGCTGCAATGCAGACACAAAGTAGCACTATGAAAGACAAGCATTCGATCCGGGTCTGTTCCTTCGGTTCAGACGTCAAAAAAAGAAAAGTTGGTGATGTTGACATAGACTATCCATGGTTAGGTCTGAACGTATCCCCCGCTCCACTTAACCTTACAGAGATGACCCCAGGCGTTCGTTCCGGAAGGAGCGAAATATACGATACCATCAACAATCTTTTCCCAACCGTTTGAGACATCGGCCATCGCTCGGGAGATAACATATGTGCTACCATCTCGCGCGGATGACTGCGAACAGTATGACTGCTGGCCTGGAGTGAATTCGAATGTAGTAGCTGCGCAACTGGCCCACAAGTTAAACTCCTCGTCCCAGTTATACGTGTTGCCATACGGGTGGTGAAGTTCAACACGTGTGTCAGGAATGGCGGTTGACCACTGAAGCACACAACCCCCGGTACCAAGAGAGAGGCCGACTGTCGTATACCCCGTCGTAGTCTGTGGATTATTCTGGCTTACATAAACACCCGGCAAGTGCTGATAATAACCCGGGACGGAATAGTCAGAATCTATTTCCACATTAAACTGGTAGTTTCTATACGGCTCGTAACCAGATATATCAATGCCCGGATCAGTTCTCAAGGTCGTCTTTGTGAAGAAATAATCCTGATTCGAGTTAGTTTCTTGATTATCCCAGTACCATGTCGTTGTAAGGTACGCACGCCCGACACCAGTGTAGGTTCTACTTATCGTCGCGGTATGAATTGGAGTCGGTCCGTATGAAAGAAGCCCAAAACTGCCCTCTTTGAGAGACTCGGCTGTTTTACTCTTCAGCGGCCCATCAATCCAAGCATCTGCATGAGAAGATATTTCCTCCAACGAGGGGTTATCTTCGGATGAAACTACCTCTGCATAGGATACGCTCTCTCCATTTGGAAGAACCCGAAACACGTAAGCAACTACTTTCTCACCTTCAGATATATCAACTTCAGCTGTGCCGATATACCTCGGGGGGACATTCTTAAATTCTTCTTCAAAGGAACTCATTGCTGTTTGAGTCCTAGCGCTGATCAATTCCTTGGGTATTTCAGAATCAACAAGACGTACAGTGTACTTTTCCATGTCATACTGCACATTTTGTTCGGTACCCTGAGACTGCCACACCTCTTCGACGGCCATGACCGGCACCAGCATCGCACTCATCAGCATTACTGCCAGGAGTGTAGAAAATGCCCGCATTCCAATTTTTTCATTCATTTCGTTTTCCTCCGATAGTGTCCCGGAGGCCGGAGAGGCATACCTTCAAGTACGGGAAGAGCACACGTTCCCTTTGCCTCCGGGCGCGCGGGACGTTCACCCATCCGATTCGCTACTGGTCGGGTGGACCTCCGCACTGGTGCAGGCGCCGCCTGCGGCACCTACAAGTGTTCACTGGTCAGTTTTGAGATATACCTTTTCTGGGACAAACACCAACTCGACGTGCGGCTTTTCTGGAAAAGAGCAGGGCTAGCACCCCGGGATCGCTATAGGCAACACCGCCGGCAACGGACCCTTTCCGGGAGGAACCCCGCCCGATGACAAAAGCAGCGCCCGAAGGAGCAGAGATGTTCCAACTGATCCGGTGCAGGGACGCTCTCGGCGTTCACCGCGCGCAGGCCGCCCCGGTACGCCCGTACTGCATCAATCTCTTCGGATATGGCAGCTCCAGGCACGATACGGTCTTGTTAGTCCTCTAACACGTTCGTCTCCGGGAAAAGTGAGCGCAGAGGCGAGAATAGAATTGGTGTTTGTCCCATAAAACTCATAAAACGCGGATCACAATCCTTCTTCATGGCATCAGCAAAGAGAAAACGCATGGCATTTGTCCTGCTGCTCGTCGTTGCCTTCCTTGCCGTGCCTCCCGTGTCGGCAACGGAAGGTGACGGGTACACGATTCGCCCTTCGACGTCGGACGACCCTGTGACGACCCTGCGGCTCTCCGACACCGTCAGTCAGGGCGAGACCAACAGGCACCAGTTCTACGTCGGAAGCGGCGTCGCATATCTCGAAGTGTACCTGAACTGGGGATCGACCTCCGACTCACTGGCGTTGACCGTCTACGCCCCTTCGGGTAGTAAGATCGGCACGTTCCGCGACAACGCCGATGGCGCTGTAAATGGAAAAATTCATATCGACATTGACCCGGATAGTGGTTATATAAGTCAGGGGACCTGGACCTTCGATGTATACGGCGAGAAAGTATCCTCTCAGAGATCATACACCCTCAACCTCTACCAGCACTAGATCGGGCAGGCTTCTCCGGCTGCTCACCCTCTCGGTCCTCTTTTTGGTGCTGCTGGTGTCTGTCGCCGATGCCACTGAATACACGGTCCGGCCCTCGAGAAATGTCGGACAAGAGCCCGGTACCTCTATGTCGGGCGAGAAGGTGCAGGAGATCGACCCCATCCCGCTCTGGCTCTTCCTGTTGCTGTGCATATTTCCCCAGTTGACGGCGGCCCCGATCGAAGCTCTTCTCCCCCTGAAGGCTGTCGGATACTTCGGGTACAGAAGGGTCTGTAGAGAAAATGCTCTGGACAACCCACGGAGGCTTGAGATCCTCAGTTTCATCAAGGCAAACCCGGGGCTGCATTTCAGGGAACTATTGAGGACTATGTCCGTAGCGAGAGGGACGCTTGATTACCACGTCAGGGTAATGGTATCCGGGGGCCTTTTGAAGGCAGTGCCGGAGAAAGGAAGAATTCATTATTTCCCCGCAGATTCACGTTACTCGGCCGAGGAAGAGACCCTTATCATCGCGATGGAGAACGACAGCCTGAGGAGGATCATACTACAGATCCACCTGAATCAGGGTGCACGCACCGAAGAACTCGCAGAGGAGTCGGGCCTCTCCAGGGCTACGATATATACGCACGTCAAGCATCTGGAAGATCTGGGAATTGTACGATCGGAAAGGGCGGGACGGTCCGTGCGGTATGCCCTCACCGACGATTATTCCCGCGTATTGATGATCCACCAGAACAGCAGTCCCGAACCCGCCCGGGTTTCGGTGTAACATGTCGATGGATGGGCCCTCCCGAATGAGTTCGGAGTCCTGAGAGTTGCGGTTGACATGTCTTCTCCACAAGATGCTTTCAGACACTTTTGCCTTCTCGGTTCTGATGAACGAGGCTACAATGCTCGACTTCCGCTGGTGACGGGTAGGTGCGCGCGCTTTGCATGCAACCGGCATCCGGGTACGGCGCCGGAGTAACGGGCTCCGATACCTGTAGGCCCACTTGTTTTTCATGTCTGGGGCCGTCGGGTGCTCGGTTGAGCTGATGATTGTCCTAGAAATAGTATATGGGAGAACGGCGAATCCTCCATCGGTGATACCGCACGCGGTATCCCGCGGGGCCGGGAAACTCGATTGGCGTCGTGCCCCGGCTCCCACAGCGTGCCCGGAGGGCGATAGGGCTATTGGTGCTCGGAAGAGATAGCCATTGTGGTCCTGTGTTCCTTTGGGTACCTTCTAAAACCGAGGAACGAAGATGACACAGAAAAAAGGTCCTTATATCAGGCCTGTACTCATGGCCCTGTTACTCGTGGCCATGGTTGCCGTGCCTGCGGTGAGTGCATATCAGGCGTCAGACTATGCGACGTCTTACAAAGAGACGTTGCCAACCCGGATCCAGTACTACGCTGAAACCGACGTGACCGAGGTAATGGATGAGATCTATATCCAGGCAAGCCTCTGGCATACTGACAGCTCGTCAACCACCAGGGAAGTCAGTATTACTCCTATGGAGGTCTATTACAATGTGGATGACGCCGGTGCATATGGGGTGTATTCCAATCCTGCGCCGGGCGACTACCAGGCCCGAGGATACCGTGCGCTGGTCGAGAACGGTGTCGTATCGAAGAGCTGGTTTAATCAGAACGGCTGGACCCAGGTGAGATAGCCTGACCTCATGCTTCTGGCCTTGGGACCGTTGTTTCCTGTAAACAGCGGTCCCTTTGCCCCTTTGAATGTGAGCATATGAGCGGTGATACCCCATGCACGTAATCCGGAACAACTCCTTGACCGGAGGTGGCCTGCTGACGGTGGTGCGCAAGGAGTTTGCCGACCACCTGACGAACCGGACGTCCCTCGTCCTCGCTGTCCTGCTCCTCGTGGTCTGCGTCCTCCCGTTCCAGCAGGGCCTTGCCGGATATCGATACGCCCAGGAGGCGTACGCCGATCCTGTCATCGACGAATGGGGTTTTCACGAGCCGATGCTTGGCTTGCCGAATGCCGCCGACGTCTACTTCCCCCTCCCGGAGGCCATATCGACCGCCGGGGCGATCCTGGCGATCGCCATGGGGTTCGACCTCGTCTCGCGGGAGCGGCAGACCGGCTCACTGAAGATGCTCCTCGTCCGGCCGATCTTCCGGGACGAGGTCATCACCGGCAAGGCGCTCGGAGGCCTCCTTGCTCTGACGGCGATCATCGCCGCCGGGATTGCCGCCTCGGTGGCGGTCCTCCTCCTTGAAGGGATCGTGCCCGGCCCGGATGATCTGGTCTCGATCCTGCTCTTTTCACTTGCAACGGTTGCGTTTCTGGCGTTCTACTTCGGCCTTGCCCTGGCAATCTCGACGGTGGTTCCGCGGACGGGGAAAGCCTTTTTGTATGCACTGATTGCGTTCTTCATCTTTTCAGCCGTAATTCCGGCGGTGGGGGAGGTTACGAAGGACACCTTTGCCGGGGCTCATCCTCTCCCGGGAGCAAGCCCCTCCGAACGAGAGGAGCATCAGGCCCGGCTCGATCTGATCGAGAGTGTCGTGACGGTCTTTTCTCCGCAGTGGAACTACAAGCTGGTTGCAGCAAGCGCCCTTGAACCACGGCTCACCGCCTATTCATTCCTCGGGGGTTCCTGGGTGTTTCTCCCGGACGACGGGAGCACCCGGCCGATGGATGCCCTCGCGTGGTTCTGGCAGAACGCGCTGGTGCTCTTTCTGGCGCCGCTCGCGCTCTTTGTGCTCGCCTATATAGCGTTCCAGAGGATGGATGTCCGGTGATGCCCCGATGAGAATCGATCTTTCCCGTGTCGCGATCATCGCGCGAAAGGAGTTTGCCGACCACCTCACCGACCGGACGTTCCTCCTGGTGCTCGCGCTCTTCGGCATCCTGACCGTCCTTGCCCTGCATGACGGACTTGCCAGTTACGCGAGTTCATTGCAGTGGTATGCACTTCAGCTGGAGGCGATGAAGGCCGCCGTTCCCCCGTCGATACCGCCAAATTCCCCTTATATCCCGTCGACCATGTATATCCTCCTGGCCCCCAGGGAGAATTTTCTCCTCTTCGGCCCGGTTCTCGCGATCGCCGTGGGGTTCGACCTCATCTCCGGGGAGCGGACGACCCGCTCGCTCCGGATGCTCCTCGTCCGGCCGGTCTTCCGGGACGAGGTCATCACTGGCAAGGCCGTGGGCGGCGCCGCCGTGCTGGCGCTCGCATCCGCCGTGCCGTTCATCCTGGCGCTGGGCGCGATGCTCGTCGCCGGGTTCACCGTCACGCCTTACGCGGCGGTGATGGTGGTGCTCTTCTGGGGGGCCACGGTCCTCTACCTGCTGGCATATTTTGCCGTCGCCGTCGCGTTCTCCGGGTTTGCCGAAGACGGCGGCCGGGCGCTTGCCTGGGCGATGGCGGTCTTCATCCTCTTCTCGACGGCCGTTCCCACCGCGGCCGGGTATGCAGCCGGTCTGGCCGCCGGCCCCCTCCCCGAACCGCTCCCGGAGGACGCCCTGCCGGAGGGGATGCAGAGCTACCTGGAGGAGCAGAGCAGGTACTACGGGACGTACAACGGTGTTAGAAACGCAGTCCTGGCGCTCAGCCCAAACAGCAACTATGAAGGGATGTATGAGACGGTGGTGGAGGTTCTGGTTGACTATCATGGCGAGGACGCGGTGACTCACGCCCCCGGAGAACTGCTGGACCGGCTCTGGCAGAATGTCGTTGCCCTCGTTGCGTTCCCGGCGATCTTCCTTGCCGTAGCCTATGTGCGGTTCATGCGGATCGATCTGCGATGATAATCGGATTTTGGGTGAAAAATGACAGATATCAAACATTCTCCGATAAAGAGATGGTTTATTCGGACGAACTGGTCTCGGTTGCCCGGATTGAGATGCCCGGATGATGGTGCAGCGATCTCGATGCAGACCTCCAGTCCGCGGCGGTGCAGGACTATTACGCTCTCGTCGCTCGCTGCCAGGGGTGGCTTTCCGTGACTTCAGGCTTGTTCGTCGTGCTGCAGAAAGAGTTTGTCGACCAGTTAACCAACCGACGCTTCCTCACTATATTTGCATTGTTCCTGATCATATCCGTGATCGGCGTACACGATGGGGCAGACCAATACAACAATATGCTCGCATCGTACGCACAGCGGATGCAGTCCATCTCTTCCGATACCCAGATACCGGGATATATGCCAGAAATACCCTCGTCCCTGATAATTTTTACAAAGATGACCGATTACTTTGTGATGTTCGGGGTCTTCCTGGGCATCGCCATGGGCTTTGACCTTATATCGAAGGAAAAGGAGACACGATCACTCAGAACTCTTCTCTCCCACCCGGTGTTCAGGGATGAGATTGTGAACGGAAAAGCAATCGCCAGCGCCCTGGTACTGGCGATCGCCCTCGGTGCGACGATAGCAGTATCGGTTGCCATCCTCCTCATTATGGGCATTATTCCGACCGCCGACGAACTCTGTGCAATCCTGCTGTTCGCTGGTATATCTACGATGTTCGTCCTGACCTACTTCTCGCTTGCTCTCATGATGTCCACCGTCGCGCCGGACAGCGGAACAGCCCTCATATCCACCCTTGCAATCTTTCTGCTCCTCTCATCAGCCGTACCAATCTTAGGCTGGACGGCCGCCGAGATGATTGCCGGTTCGCCACCCACTCTTCCTGCCGATGCCCAGGGCTCTCATTACATCTCTAAAAACATCGATTCCAGTGAATTTGAGCAGTATGAGCGAGAAATGCAGTCTTACTGGGAGGGACGGGCTGCCGCATCATCTCTGATCAATTTGCTCTCTCCGAACGTCAATTACCAAAAAACTGCACTTGCTGTTACCGATCCGAAGATTGCCGTGACCATGGATAACAATCCATACTCCTTCGTTGAAGGGCCTCCGGAGACACAACCCGGCCTGGATGAAATTCTCGACAGGATCTGGGCAAATGTTGTTGCACTCATTGCTCTGCCATGTGTATTCTTCTCTGCCGCGTATGTTACGTTCATGCGGATGGACATCCGGTGACGGCAGAGATGGGCCCAACCTAGGATGCGCGCACCTCGCCTACCGCCGGTCTCCGGAGGGGATGCCGGAGCACCAGACTTCGTTGCCGGGAGAGCCATCCTTTTTTCCGATCCGAAACCTTCGGGTGCCCCGACGTTCTGATGATTGTCCTAGAAATGGTATATAGGATAACGGCTAAGTCTCCATCGGCGATACCGCATGCGGTGTCCCGCCGGGGGCCGGGAACCCCGATCGCCATCGTATCCCGGCTCCCAAAAGCGTGCCCAGAGGGCAAAAGCGTGCCCAGAGGGCAATAGGGCTGTTAGCGCTCGAAAGAGATAGCCGTTACGGTTCCGTGGTCCTCCCGGGTATGCACAAAGGAGGAATGGAACCATGAAAACGAAATCTCTTTCCGGAATCAGCGCCCTCATCGTGGCGCTGCTGGTCGTCGGCGCGATCTTCGTGCCGGCGGTGAGTGCAACGACTTCGGAGAACGCACAGGATGGCACTGCTGATACAACTACCCTGAATCAGGTTGACAGGAGAGGCGATGATTTCCTGGACTGTTATGGATGGCTCACCAAGGAGACAAACTGGATCCGATATGGTGGATGGGCGTGGTGCAGTTATCCGGCAGAGCGCCTAAACATCAAGGTCTCTCTCCGTGACCGGGCCACTGATCAGGATCTGGGCTACACCGCTTACTCGGGCGCTAACCTTGATTACATCGAAGCGCAGGATAATCTTGAAGTGCAACCACCTGCCGGAAGTTATTATACCCACACCCGGGCATGGAGTGCAGGGCCGTCTCACGACGTATTACATAACTCTCCCACAATCACCTGGCCATGAGGGAGCATGCTTATGAAAGAGACGGCCAATCTCCCCTTTTTTCTCAGGCCATTCCGCAGCTCAGGAGTTCTACCATGACAAACAAACTCACAGGCATTCTTCTCATTCTCTGCATAACGGGGGTTCTCATCGTCGCTGGTGTCTGGTTTTCCGTGACCGCCGCCGACCCTCTGCCGCCGGAACCGCCGCTCTCCCCCACCCCCGGGACGACGCCGACCGGTGACGGCATCACCGAGGCGGAAGCAAAGACGATCGCCGCTGCCGCCCTCCCTGATATCGTCCGGGCGGAGACCGCGAGGGTCCGGCTCGAACGCGGCCTCTTCGACGTCTCCGACTCCAACGCCACCCGGCAGGCCCAGGTCCGGGTCGATGCCCGGACCGGAGAGATAACCGGCTTTGTCGTCCACGTTCCGGCCCTGGCAGGCCGACCGGCCGAGCCAGTCCTCACGATGGAGGAAACGTACGGGATCGCGGAGGAGTTCCTCGCCGACCGGGGCGAGACTGCCGACCTCGCGGCCGCGGTCGGAAAGTACTACACCCCCCACAAAAACGAGCGAACCGGCGAAACGGTGGCCGGGTACTACGGTGTCGCCCTCCATCGCTCCATCAGGGGTATCCCCTGTGCCTGGAATGGCTGTTGGATTGACGTTGACGCGGTCACCGGCGAGATCCGCCGTTACGATCGGTTCTGGGACCTCGACGCGGCGCGGTGTACGGCCGATACCGAACCCGCGATCACCGCAGAGGAGGCGGAGGAGAGTGCCAGGGGCTACATCCAGGACACGTACGGGGAGCTTTCCGGACTTACCTTCCGCTCCGCGACGCTCGTCTGGGCCGACAACTCCGCCCCGGCGACGGGTGAGGTCCCGCTCGCGTGGAAGGTCTCGTTCGACGACGACTACTACCGGTCGCTGGGAACGCTGCTCACCGCCGCTGTCTTCGTCGACGCCCGGACCGGGGAAGTCCTTTCCTGCGACTACTACCGCCGCCCCGGGGCTGCCTGAGGAGGGAGCATGGAAGTCGGGCGCATCTTCACCATCGCCGGGAAGGAGTTTGCCGATGCCCTGCGGGGCAGAAAGTTCCTCCTCATCTTGGGCATCTTCCTCGCCATCGCGTTTGTCGGGGCGATGCTGGGACTTCAGAATTACGCCTCGAATCTTGAGATCTACACGAAGGCTTTGAGGCTGGGAGCCGATTTCTCGCCTCACTGGAGTATCCGGCCGACGATCCTCTACGTCTTCATGCGGATGGGAGAGACTGTCTCGATCCTTGGTGCAGTGCTCGGGATCGCCATGGGGTTCGACCTCATCTCCGGTGAGCGGGAGGAAGGATCCTTAAAGGTGCTCCTCGCCCGGCCGGTCTTCCGGGACGAGATCATCACCGGCAAGGTCCTCGGCGGCGCGATGATCCTTGCGCTTGCGACCGGCCTTGCCCTCACGATCACCCTCGCCCTCCTCCTCATGGCCGGCCACCTGCCGCTCCTCAGGGAGTTCTGGCTGATCCTCGTCTTTGGGGCGGTCACGTTCCTTTACCTGTTCGGCTGCTTCGGGATCGGGCTTGCGATGTCGGCCGTCTCCCGCCGGAGCGGGGAAGCACTCCTCTTCTCCCTCTCGGCCTTCTTCATCCTCTCGCTCGTCGTTCCGGCCGCCGGAGCGGCCGTCGCCGATCTGGTCGTCGGGAAGACTCCGGAAGCGCCGCAGATCGTCGACGAGAAAGACCTGGATCTCTGGTATGCCTACCAGGAAGAATTCGATCAGCACTTCACCCTGCGAGCGAGTATCGTCCAGGTGGCAAACCTCTTCTCACCGGAGTGGAATTACAAGGAGATCACGCAAGCGGTCACCAAACCCAACTTCTACCTGATCACGCACGGCCCTGCCGACGACTCCTTCTACTACCCGGCCGACGCGGAGCCGGAGTTCGGTGTGATCCTCGGCTACCTCTGGACCAGTATCGTCGCCCTCCTGCTCATCCCTGTTCTTTTCCTCGGTTTTGCCTATGCCAGGTTCCTCCGAATCGACCTCCGATGATCTCGATCCGCGGGCTTCCCAGGAACCCGGCAAACCGCCGGGTTCTGTGACCTCCGGGGCTTGTTGGACTTTCTGCACGCGCTGGCAAACTTTCATCTACTACTCCGGCTGCAGGCGACCGGGTACGCGCACTCTGCCTGCAGCCGGTTACCCGGCTTGGATGTCGAAGCAGCGCGCTCCGATGACAGATGAGCTCGTTCTTTCCCTGGGCCGAGAGCCTTCGAATGCCCGGATAAATCGGTGTTTGTCACAGAAAAGGTATATGAGAGAACGTCGACGCCTCGATTAGGAAAAGTGCATGAGTAACATGACTCTCAACAAAACCAGTTGCACCCTCGTGACGGTGCTTCTCCTCCTGGCCTGTGCGGCAGCATCGGCGGGGTGTACCGGGACGAATGCGGATGAAAACGGATCGGCTGCACCGACGTCGCCGGAAGCGACAGCGTCACCCGGGGCGACACCGGCCCAACCGTCGTCAGGCGGCTTGCTCGGTGAGGAAGAAGCGCGTTCGCTTGCCGTGGCCGCACTGGAGCGGGAGATGCCCGGCATCCGGATCGAACGGATGGTTGCCGAACCGTACGATGTGCAGACCTATGGCGACGTCTGGCGGTTCCGGGTGAAAGCGGAAGACGACCCCGACCTGGAAGGCGATATCAGTGTATGGATCGATGCCGCCGACGGGGAGATGGTGTACTTCCTGGATGGCCGTGACTATTATCGGCCTGCCGATCCCTCAGTCACGATCGAGGCGGCGGAGGAGATTGCCAATGCGTATCTCCGGGAGCGAAAAGAGAGTTCGGACGTCGTGAAGACCGTCGCTGTACTCTCTACGGTAGATACACCGCTGGGTTCGCGAAACGGTCCGTACCATTTCGTGTATCAGCGCTCGATCGACGGCGTCCTCTGCCTGTACGATGGGGTTACCCTTGATATTGATTCGATCGACGGCCGCGTTGTTTCCTATCATAAAGCCTGGAGAGTATCGGACAACGACACTACGGCCGATCCGGACCCTTCGATCACCGAGGACGCGGCGCAAGAGCGGGTTCTGGCGTATCTCAATGACACGTACGGCACGGATCCCGGCGAGATCGTTATCCGGGCGACCGAGTTGCGATGGTACGATCTGGCTGCACGGCAACGCCGGTCGCAGGAACCGGTCTCGGTACCTCTTGCCTGGCGCATCGAGTTCGACGACGAACGGTACCGGTCGCAGGACCCACCGCGAACCACCACGGTATGGATCGACGCGCATTCGGGGGAAATTCTCAGTGCTGCATATGACAACCTGAGGAGGTAGTCTGGTGGAACACGACGGGACGGCAGACCGGGTATCCGTTCCGCACCGCCTGCTCTTCGTGGCAGGGAAAGAGTTTGCCGACCACCTGTCGAGCCGGCGGTTCATCCTTGTCCTTCTTCTCTTCCTGATCCTCTGCTCCGTCTCCCTCTTTGAGGGCATCGAGGTATACAGCGCGAGGCTTGCGGCATACTCGGGCGCTACGGGCGGCTGGGTGTCGCCGGTGAAGCCCTCCATCCTTGATGTCTTCCGCAGCCTCTCCTCGCAGATCAGGAACTACGGACCGCTGCTGGCGATCGCGATCGGGTTCGACTTGGTCACGCGGGAACGCTGGTCGGGTTCGCTCAAAACCCTTCTCACCCGTCCGGTCTTTCGGGACGAGATCATCACCGGGAAAGCGATTGGGGGATTCGCCGCCCTGGCACTGGCGATGAGCATCGCGGTTCTCATCGCGCTCGCCCTGCTCCTGCTCTCTGCAATCGTCCCTTCGCCTGACGAACTCGGTGCGATCCTGGTCTTCTGGCTCGTTTCGCTGGTGTACCTCTTCACGTTCTTCTCGGCCGCTCTCCTCGCCTCGTCGGTCGTTGCCGAGAGTGGGAGCGCTCTTGTCTGGTCGCTGGTCGCTATCTTCGTCTTCTCCTCCGTCGTACCGATGGCCGGTGGCATTCTTACCGATGCGACTGCCGGAACGCCTCCGGCTGCGGTGAATACGAGCGACCCGCACTTCACCGAGGAGGTGTGGCTGCAGTACCGGGAAGAGCTGCGATCCTTCGAAGAGCACCGGAACCGTATCGCAATGACCGTCAATCTGCTCTCGCCGCAAAGGAATTACCAGGAGCTCTCGATAGCGATCACCTCCCCATGGATCTCGATGTGGGTCATCCCTGATCCTTTCGCCTTGCGGACAGAGGTCCCGCTCCCCGATCTTCCCGGCCTGATCGCTCTCGTCTGGCAGCCGATCGTGACCATGCTTGCGTTTCCGGCGGTCTTCTTCGGAGCGGCATACGCCCGGTTCCTGCGGATAGACCTGCGGTGACGACAACGGCTCCAGATATGCCCCTGTGCAGCGAGCTGCGGCACCCCTGTCTGGATGGAACCGGTATCCGGGAAGGGTACTGAAGCCTCCCTGCGCCCTGAGCAGCCCGCCGCCCTCCTGCAGAGAGCCCTCGCTTAGAACCTTCGATAAACCCTGCTCCGATGTCCGACCGTGATAACATGGATCACCAGGAGGTCATCTATGATCGAGAGGATCGCCCGGTAATCCCCGAGCCGGAGAGAGTAGAGTGGGGGGCTATTCGGGCTCTTCAGTTTTTTTAAATGCTTCTTCGGGTCGGTCTCGCCGGCGAGCGATGCAAGTTCCTCGCCTATCTGGACTGCTATGGGTCGTGGAATGCTCTTGAAATCATGACGGGCCGCCGCGGTGATGACCACACGGTAGGTCATTCCTCCTTCAGCTCCGCCATGACCTCCTCAAGGGTGTAGACTCTCCCGGCCCTGATATCCTCAAGCGATCGCTCGATCTGGCGGATCGTCTCCTCACTGAGCGGCTCCTCGTCGACTGCCATATCTGCCAGGCGCTCGATAACCTCGTTATATGATTCCCGGGGATGGACTTTCAAGGCGTTGAGCCTGTCCCTGAGTTCTACGTCGATCTTGATGGTGGTGCTCGTCATACCCAGGTATACTCAAGTTTACCCAATGAAGGTTTGCATGGGCGGCTGTCATGCGGCTCCCTGGAGGAGCGTTTGGGGGTGCCGGGATTGTTACCGAGGGGGCGATGTGGTCTCCCTCACCGCAGCTCCTCGACCTTCCACCCCAGGTAATCCCGGATCACCGTGAACGCGAGCTCCGGCGGGATCGCCCCCTGCTCGGTCACGATCAGGTCGATGTAGTCCGCGGGCGTCACGTCGAAAGCAGGGTTTCGGACCCGAACAAACGGGAGTTTCTCCGCCACCTCCCTGGGGAGCACCTCGGCAGGATCGCGTTCCTCGATCTCGATCAGTTCCCCGAGGATCGTCCGCGGCGCGAACTTATAGGTCTCCGCCGCCACGATGACGTTCGTCCGGGCCTCGTGTGCGGCAAGCGCGATCTGGGCGGTCCCGATCTTGTTCACCACCGCGCCGTTCGCCGCGATCGCGTCGGCGCCGACGAAGACCAGGTCGACATCGTTGATGAAGTAGCGGACCGCCGAGTCGACGATATAGTTCGTGCGGATCCCGGCGTCGTTTAGGGTCTTGATCGTGAGGAGCCCCTGGCCCCGCGGCCGGACCTCCGTCGCGTAGACCTCGATATCCTTTCCCTGGCGGTGTGCTTCGAGGATGCACCCGAGCGCCGCCTCCGAGTTGCAGTGGGTCATGAGGACGTCGCCGTCGGAGATGTGGCGTGCCCCGATCTCGGCTATCCGCTCGATTGCGTGCTCCGAGTGCTCGATGAACTCCGCAGCCCGGGCAAGAACCGCCGCCCGCCCCTCTTCCACGGACCCAAATGAGTCGAGCGCCCGCATTACGCTCTTTACAGCGTTCGGCAGCGAAACGGCCGTCGGACGGGTCGCTATGAGGATCCCGGCCGCCTTCTGCATCTCGCTCTTGAACGTCTCCGGGTCGGATATGTTGAGATTTTTCGCGTAATCGGCGAGCGCCTCCACCGCGGCCCGGGCGATCCTGCCGGCGCCCCGAATCTCCATATTCTTTATGCTTGCTGCGGTCTCACTCAGTAACATAGTTCTTCATTCAAGAGACGACCAGAGACTACATAGACTTAATCGACGTGAGATGTATGTCGGTAGCCGTTGTTTTTGATAGTGCAGGCACACTTCTCCGGACCTATCGTGTAGCGCGTGACGTCCTCCACGACGAGATGCTGATCGACGTCGAGACCACGACCCTCACCTTCGGTGCCGAGGGGAGGGTGCTCGTTGTCCTCCATCTCCATTCACGGGACGTCATGGGGGCACCGCCCGACCAGCTCCTCTCCGAGTTCTTCCATGAAAGGTCGGTCGGGTTCGGAGTGGCCTGTTCCCGGCGTGTCATCCCCGCCGAGGATGTCGCGGAAATCCTCTACAGCGATAAGACCGCCCAGGTGAGCGATCTCCAGGCCTGCATCAGGGAGGTCTGGAGTTGCTGCAAGAGAGAGTCGATCGTCACAATGAACAGCGGCGTGATCCTGAAC